>CAZMKB010000001.1:0-11874 GCA_964566685.1 uncultured Gemmatimonadota bacterium
GCCGCATTCGGACGCGGACAGGACCGCGGCAACATGGTCTTCCGCCGGGGACAGCTCGGGAAGGGCCGGTATGTCGTGGAGGCATTCTATCGTGCCTCCTTCGCCCAGACGGGCATCGTCAAATCACAGCCGGCGACGTTCACCGTCCGCGATGTCCCGATCGGAGAGATTCTTCCCAGAAAGAGGATGCTGAAGGCGCACCGGCTGTATCGCTCCGACAGTTCCGACAGGGCACAGGAGCAGGCGGTACGCCTCTATGAAAGAATCATCAGGAAGCACCGGACAAGCCGGTATCTTCCAGACGCCTACCGCTTGCTCGCAGAGATTTCGAAGAGCGACGGGTCCGGGCGAATCTTCGTCCGGGTCTGTGATGCTCACGCGAAATACAGCGATCCGGTGTTTCTGTATAATCTCGCCATGCACCTCGAGGAGACACACTCCATGGACAGGCAGGAGCTCAGGTCGCTGCTCCACCGTCTGTTCTGGCGGGCTCCCGGCACGACCTTCTCCGAGGTGATCAAACAGCGACTCCTGTTCGAACTGATGATCGACGAAGCCCGTGAAGAAGAAGCCCGGAACCAGTCGGCCGCTGCCCAGGGAAAACAATCGGAAAAGAAACCGGCGATAGCCGGAGAGGAGGGATCGTGAACATAGCAGTCTTCGTGAAGCGGGTTCCGGATACGGAATCCACGATCAAGATAACCGACGACGGGAAGGGGATAGACAAATCCGGGCTCAGCTTCGTGCTGAATCCCTATGACGAGTTCGCCGTGGAGGAAGCTCTCCGGATAAAAGAGAAAAAAGGGGCGGGCGAGGTCGTCGCCGTGTCGCTCGGACCCGCGGAGGTGAAAGAGACCATCCGGAGCGCTCTGGCCATGGGCGCCGATCGGGCCATCCATGCCCTCACCCCGGAATTTCCCGAGGATCCGCTGGTGACGGCCAGGGGGCTGGTGTCCGCGATCGAGGGAGAGTCCTTCGACCTCCTCTTTTTCGGGAAACAGGGCGTCGACAACGACAACGCCGTGGTCGGAACGCTGGTCGCCGAGATCTTGGGACTTCCGTCCGTGTCGATCGTCACGAAGCTCGAAGTGACCGACGACGGCCTCACCGCCCGCCGGGAGATCGCGGGCGGCGAAGAGATCGTGAAGCTTCCGATTCCTGCAGTGGTCACAGCCCAGAAGGGGCTCAACGAACCCCGCTATGCCTCGCTCAAGGGCATCATGGCGGCGAAGAAGAAAGAGATCGCCGAGAAGGAGATATCCCCGGACGCCCCGGCTCTGGAAGTCGTGTCGATCGAATATCCCCCCGAACGGACCGAGGGGAAGATCGTCGGAGAAGGCCCTGAAGCAATCGACGATCTCCTGAAGCTGCTGCGAGAGGAAGCGAAGGTCCTGTAGAATGCACGAGATGACATACGTATCCGACGTGAACAGATCGATCGTGGAGGAACGAAATGGCGAATAATGTCCTGGTCTACTGCGAACAGAAGGGCGGCGAGTTCAAATCCATCGCATTCGAATGCCTGACCGCCGGCAAGAAGATCGCCTCGGAATCGGGGGGGAAGTGCGCGGCCCTGGTTGCGGCGCCTTCCGGCGGAGCCCCGGACACTGGCATTCTCTCCCAGAACGGAGCCGACAGCATTCTCACAGCCGAGCATGACGGGCTCTCGGAGTATTCCCCGGAGCTTCTCACAGCCGCTCTGGAAGCGGCCGTGAAAGAGGCGGACGCCGGTGTGGTGCTCATGGGCGCGACGCCGACCGGGAAGGATCTCGCCCCCCGGCTCGCGGCGAAGCTCGGCGTCACCATGGCATCGGACTGCACGGACGCCTCCTGGGACGACGGAAAACTGACGGTGAAGCGCCCCATCTACGCCGGCAAGGCGTTCCTCAACGTCCGCGTCACGAGCTCCCCGGCCATTGCCACCATCCGCCCCAAGGCCTTCACGCCGGAAGCCGCCGGGGAGAGCACCGGGGCGGAAGCGAAGAGCATCCCGCTCTCGGTTGCCGACGATGAGAGGAAGTACCGGGTCCAGGAAGTCCTGCAGGCCGAGGGTGCGCGGGTCGAGCTCACGGAAGCCGATACCATCGTGTCCGGCGGCCGGGGCATGAAGGAGCCCGGCAACTTCAAGCTCATCGAGGAGCTCGCAGACGCCCTCGGGGCCGCGGTCGGGGCTTCCCGGGCCGTCGTCGACGCCGGCTGGAGGCCGCACAGCGAGCAGGTCGGACAGACCGGCAAGGTCGTCTCACCGCTCCTCTACATCGCCTGCGGCATATCCGGAGCAATTCAGCACCTGGCCGGCATGAGGACTTCCAGGGTCATCGTGGCGGTCAACAAGGATCCGGAGGCGCCCATCTTCAAGGTCGCCGACTACGGGGTCGTGGGAGATGCCCTGGAGATCCTCCCGGTCCTGACGGAGAAGGTGAAGGCGATCAAGGCCGCGGATTGAGCGGCGAAAAGCGTGAGATTTTCACCCGCCCCTTTCCTCCGGCAGGAAAATTGCTTATTTTATAAGGGATGCACTACGCCGTGTTGAAAATGGAACTTCTCCCGCCTTCAGGTATATAACAGGTAGAAGGGGATTCCATGGAAGAGAAAAAGCTGAAGATAAAGGGGCAGTACGAGCAGGAAGGACAGCTCACGGACGAGGAGCTCGTCGGGCTCTTCCTCCAGGGTGAACGGTCCCGGTTCCGGGAGCTCGTCCAGCGCTACGACCAGCGGCTTCTCAACTTCATCAACCGGCTCATCGGCGATCGGGAAAGGGCGGAAGATCTTCTCCAGGAGACATTTATCCGGGTGTACAAGCATCTGCACCGATTCGACCTGGACAGGAAGTTCTCCACCTGGGTCTACACGATCGCCTCGAATCTCGCCAAGAACGAGCTTCGCAACAGATCGAGAAATCCCATCATCCTCTTCCAGCACCTCGTCAAAGACTGGGAAGATGATCATCGACCACTCGAATTCATCGACAGCTCCCGCAGGCCCGACGACCTGTTCATGAAGCGCCATCTCAAGGATCTGGTCGAGAAGGCGGCGGAACAGCTTCCGCCGCATCACAAGCTCGTGTTCGTTCTCCGGGAAACCGAAGGAAAGAGTTACGAGGAGATCGCGGAGATCACCAACTGTTCTCTCGGTACCGTCAAATCCCGGCTCAACCGCGCACGGAACAACTTCGCCGCGATCATCGCCCCGATGCTCGAGATGGAAAAGGAACTTTCTGAGACCCTGGAATCCGAGGAACAGGAGACCTCCTGAGGTGTAAGCCTTACAACACCGGCCGACACGATCACGCACGGAGGAATTTCAGGAGAAACTGGTTGTAGGAGACATCCAGATGAACTGCAAGGAAGTCTACAGGGACCTCTCCGGCTACCTTGATGGAGACGTACAGGACGAGAGGAAGAAGGAGATCGAGGCGCACATCGCTCACTGCGACAGCTGCAGAACCTACCGGAATGTGCTCTTGGACGGATTGCGGACATACCGTTCGCTGCCCCACCATCGCCTTCCGGATGATTTCTACGGCAGACTCGAACACAGCATCTATCGCCTTGAGGAGGAAAAGCGGCTTCGCCGCTCCCGCTCATCGGTTTCTTCCCTGATGAGGACGCTTTCACCGGTTCTCTCAGCGGGATTCGCGTTTGCCCTCATCATGCACTTCATGACGCGCGACGTCCCGAAACCGGCCGCTCGCACCTCCCCACTGCCCGACGACACAACTCCGGCATTCCACTCTTCCAACGGCACTGTTCCGGCGGCATCCGCGAACGGGGCCTTCGACCTGGCCCGCTATCTCGAAGATTTCGTCGGGGACGATTACGTGAACCGCAGCCTCTCTCCGCTCCGCGCTCCGATCGGGAACACGCCCCTCTCCGTCACCGATCCGGCATACGCTACGTTCGTCTCCGAAGATCCTTCCTTCGCTCCGAACGGCAGGCGGTCCCCCGTGGACGACCTTCTCTTTCGCACTCCGATGGGATTCGCCGCGATTGCAACCAGGATGGAACGCCCGCTGTCGCGCCTGACGCAGTCCGAAGACGGCCTCCTCGTCGTCGACGTCCAGTTCATGAGCAAAGCGTTCGTCGCGGGTCTCAGGAAGGGCGACGTCATCATATCGGTCGACGAACAGCCGGTCCGTCAGGCCCGGAACATCCTGAACGACATCGAGTACGGCCAGTCCAAGGCGAAGCGGATGCGTGTCGTCAGGAACGGGAAACCCGTCGATCTCAGAGTCGAATAACCTGCCGCGCTGGCCCGCTCACCGGTTGTAGCCGAACCGGTCGAGCGACTGCAGCTTCCTGCTCCAGTTCTTCTCGACTTTCACCCAGAGCTCGAGAAACACCCTGACCCCGAAGAACGACTCCAGCTCGAGGCGGGCCCGCCTGCCGATTTCCTTGAGCATGGCGCCCTTTCTGCCGATGACGATGGCTTTCTGGGACTCCTTCTCCACATACACGACAGCCTGGATCACCAGGAGGTTCCGGTCTTCCTTCTCCTGGAACTGCTCGACGAGGACCGCCGCGGAGTAGGGGATCTCCTGGTGCAGCAGCTCATAGATCTTCTCCCTGACGATCTCGGCGGCGACGACTCGTTCGGGCATGTCGGTGATCATGTCGTCGGGAAACAGAGGCGGTCCTTCCGGCAGCAGTTCGGCCGATCGCCCGATCACCGCGTCCACGCCGTCTTCCTGCAGGGCGGAGACGGGTATGATGTGCGTGAAGTCGAAGAGGCCGGCGTAGGCATCCATGAGAGGCAGAAGAATGTCCCGGCGGGACAGGATGTCGATCTTGTTGATGACCAGTATGACCGGGATCCTGATTCCGCTGACGTAGGACTCCAGGTACGTCCACTCTTCGTCCGCCCTGCTCCTCGCATCGACCATCAGCAGGGCGACCTGCGACTCGTCGAGAACCCTCTTGGCCTGTTCGAACATGAAGCGGTCGAGGGAAGTGCGCCCTGCGTGCAGGCCCGGGCTGTCGAGAAACACGAGCTGCGCACCGGGGATGTTCTTGATGCCGGTGATCCTCGTCCTGGTCGTCTGCGGCTTGCGGGACACGATGGCGATCTTCTCTCCCAGGATACTGTTGAGGAGAGTCGACTTCCCCACGTTGGTCCGGCCGCAGAGAGCCACGTATCCCGACCGGTGCTTATTCATGACACCCCCTTCACTCAGAACAGGAGAAATAACGCGGCTGCGCTTCCCGGGGCCATCTCTTCCCGGGCATAATACGAGTATCGTCGTTTTCTGTCAATGTGATCAGGCGGTCAGATCAAAGAGCCGGGTGATGCGTCCCTGAGGGAATCGTCATCCGGGGAGAGGAAGAGGGAGTCCTTGTCGAGCCCCATGAGGAGACCGACGATCTGAGAATAGTATATGACGAGCACGCCGTCGCGGCCGACGATCCGGTCACTCCGGGCGCTTCCTTCGAGAACACTGTGACACTGGGAACAGGCAACGGATATAACGTCGACGTCCCAGCTCTCCGCGCTGTCGATGATCCGGCGGGACACCGGCTCCCACTTCTCGGGCTGATCCATCAGCTGCGGGCCCCCGCAGCACTCGTCGAACTCGGGGAACCAGACTGTCTCGAGGCCCAGCGCTTCGAAAACGTCTTCCATGTATTTCGGTCGATGCCGCCCGAACTCTCCTTCCGCGCAGGGCTTGAAGATGCATCCGTAATAGGGTGTTATTTTGAGGTCGCCGAGGCGGCGCGTTCTCATCGACTTCATCGTCTCCCGGCAGACGTCATCCGTGAGCAACTCGAGAGGGTGGAGGATGCGGGGAAAGCCGCTGCTTTCCTGGAGCGACCGGAATCCGCGGTAGCAGCCGGGACAGGGGACGATGAGCGTGTCGATATCGGCACAGGCCTCACGAACCCGGTCGATGAGGAGCTCTCTCGCCGTCACCATGTCCTCGTCCATCCCTCCAATCATCCCGCTCACGCACCCCGGGGCCTCGATATCGCGAACGTCGAGCCGGAGGAGCTCCAGCACTCCCTTGAGAGAGAATTCGTGTTCCTGTTCCGACGCCGTGATTCCACATCCGGTGTAGTAACCGTACTTCATGACCCTAAATTGTGTCTGAATTCGCCGTGAGTCAAGAGCCCGACGATCTCATGGCAAAGGTTGTGCCTGCCGGCGGAGGGGATAAGGCGAAGCGCGCCATGAAAAGCAGCAGTCATCGGTGTCTCCGGGCTCGGGGGCGTACAGGACACTCGCGATTTTGGTGGCGATGGGATTGAAGTCCTCGAGTCCGGCCGGCAGGGGTCCGAGATCGAACCGGACGGTCGTCGCGCCCGGAGGAAGGCTGCCGCCCGGCGTGACGGTGTGGACGAACAGGGGTTCGGTCAGCAGGTTGCAGGAGGTTCGTTCGAAGTGCTCGATCCGGAGCTCGTATTCGCCTTCCTGGATCTGTGTCTCCGTATTGTTGGTGAAGGTGACCTCGAACGAAAGATACCCCTGCCCGGGAACGATGTGATCGATCAGCACGCAGGTGATCTCGAGCGGAGGCGGCTCCGTGAGCCCCAGCAGCACTTCGATCTCCCCGACGATCTCGTCGGGGTCGTACTCGGTGGCGATGTAGCGGATGATCCCTTCCTGGTCGATGATGTAATCGAGCGGGAAGGGCAGCTGGGCGCCCCGGGAGTACCCGGCATACACCTCGCCCGCCTCGTCGAGCAGAACGGGGAAGGTGACGCCGAAGGCGTCGACGAAATCCTGGACGACCTCGGGCGACTCCCGCAGGTTGATGCCGAACATGATGAAATCCTCGTCGAGGAATTCCTGCCAGACCGTGGTTTCGAGGTCCGAAAACTCCGGACCGCACGCCGGTCACCAGGAGGCGAAGAAGGCCAGGAGAACGACGCTGCCCTGGTAGTCGGAGAGGGTGTGCGGAAGCCCGTTCAGATCCTGGAGCGTGAAGTCCGGCGCCGGCATCCCCTCCTGCAGGAGGCCCTGGTCATCGATCTCCACGTTGAGCGCAAGGCCCCCTTCGTCGGGATCGTCGCTCTGAAAGGTGAACACGGTCGACGTCGATGTCTCGAAGCTCCGGTAGAATGATATGGTGAGATGCTGCGAGCCATCGGGGGCGATGGAAAAGGAATCGGGCTCGATGGTGAAATCGGTGTTGGTCGTGGTGACCTCTTCCACGAGGAGGCTTGCTCCTCCGGTGTTGGCGGCGACGATCACCGTGTCGGCGGATTCCCCGACCTCCACCGTACCGAGGCAGATGGGACCGGGGGGCAGCAGGATGTCAGGATCATCGGTCGGTCCGTACCGGTAGAGGCGCGTCGAGAACCAGTCGGCGACCACGCAGTCCGTCCCCACGGCATCGATCCCCATCGCTCTCCCCGGCGTGTCCTCCCAGCCGGCCAGCTCGGGGGCGGACGGGTCCGAAATACGCGCCACCTGCACTCCTTCCCAGTCGGCGACGAATGCGAGCGAATCTTCGAGAGCGACGCCGAGGGCCGTACCCGGCGTGTCGACCGAGGAGAGAAGAACCGGCTCTTCGGGTGAGGATATGTCGACGATGTCCAGACCGGATCCGCCGACCGCCAGGCAGGCGATGTCTCCGGTGACGGCGATATCCACGGCGACACCGCCGGTCGCGACTGCGGCGACCAGCGCGGGAGCAGCCGGATCGCTCACGTCCACGACCGCGAGCCCTCCGGCTCCGTCGGCGACGAAAGCCCGCGGCGGGTCGAGGACCAGCCGGCGGGCGTCGGTCAGATCGGGAAGCTCGCCGACCAGGAAAAGCGTGTCGGGGTCGGCGATCGAGTAGATCTTCAGGCCGTCTCCGTGAGCTGCCGTGTAGAGGTGCGTCCCGTACGACGCCACCCCTTCGAACGACAGTCCCGCTTCCTCGTAGTGTCCGGCCAGTATCGGGAGACCGGGATCGCTCAGATCGAGTATGCTGATCCCTTCGCTTCTCCCCGCACAGTAAGCGTACCCGTATCGGAAGGTCGACTGGAAGAATCGATTGTAAGGCGATCCGACCGGGTCGTACCGGCCGATCAGCTCCGGTGCGGAGGGGTCCGAAATGTCGACGATCGAGAGGCCCGTGATGCCGCTGACATAAGCAGTGTCGTTCCGTATTTCCACATCGAGAAATTCGACGAAGTACTCGGGGGTGTGATCGCCGAGATACTGGAGACGGTCATCGGCGGGCAGATCGCTCCAGCCCGCCGCAGCCAGTATGGCGGCGAGTACGATTCCGAGGTGTACGGTCCGACCGGTGAGCACTGCCGAGCCCCTTCTCCAGAAATTCCTTTCACCCCCTGATGTAGTAACGGATCCGCTCACGGTCAAGCCGGGGAAGCACCGGCATCACTCCCGAGCGCTCGAAGGCATCTGCTCTTTCCAGAGATCGAACGCCTCCTCCTGGTACATCTCGCTGTGATTGAAGCCGCCGTGCCCCTCGGGCCCGATCCGGAGCACGTCGACGACACCGCCGAGACGCTCGATCAACAGCTTCGCCTGCTTCATGTCATCGGCGCGCTCACCGCCGAGAGTCGTCGGGCCGCGGTCCCTCTCCCCGGCCCAGAGGTAGAAGTGGATTCCATCGATGGGCCGTTCACCCGCATCTCCGGAGAGAAGACTCCTCATCCCGGGCTGTCTCTCGTTCGTCGCGCCCGAAGCTGCGATGAAGTAGCAGAAAAGGCTCTGCTCAGAGATCCTGTCGATGTGCGCATAGATGGCGCACTGCGTTGCGGAGCGGCTGAAGCCGAGCCAGGCATGACCTCCCCGGCTCAGGGAATGCTCCCGGCCCAGATGCCCGACAGCCAGCGACATGATTCTGTACACCGGTTCGGGATCGAGATAGTCATATCCCTTCCCGGGCTTTCGCTCCCATCCCCATTGCACCGACACGACGCCGATCCCGTACTCCCGTGCCACCTCCACGAAATTCAGGAGATGCCGGTACGCGTTCCCGTCGGTACCGTGCATCACGACGAGTACCCTGCCCGGTTCCGACTCGCCGAAGTCCTGCGGCAGCCAGTACACGAAGAACGGATCCCGTCCGGGAACCGTCACCACCTTCGCGCCTGCTTCCACTGCCTTTTCGAAAAGCTCCGGGTCCTTCGCATGAATGCCGATATTGTCTTTTTCAACTTCCGCCGGATCATCGGGGCTGTTCGCTGAAAGAATGTTCCCGGCGAAGACTGATGGTGCCGTGAGAGCCGTGATCACGATGGCGCTGCCGATGACAGCCGCCCATCTGCGACTTCGACGCAGGATCTCGATCATTGCATCGACTCCTTCCCTCCAGCGAAAGAGAGAGCTCCCGGCAGGGGGCTGATCGCCCGGCCCCCGCCGGGAGGTTTCAGACACGGTGAATCTTCCCGGTTCGGCCCGGCCTCCATCGACTAAACCGAGGTCTTCTCCGTCTTCCAAGCCTCCCATACCTTTCCCACGAGGTCCGGTCCCGGCTTGAGCGTCTTCTTCCCCGGTTTCCAACCCGACGGCGTGGCCTCGGCCCCCTCCGTCTCCCGTACGAGCTGAAACGCCTGAATCTGTCGGATCGTCTCTTCAGGGTTCCGGCCGACGGGAGGGGTGAGAACCTCGTAACCCTGGATCACGCCGTCCGGATCGATGATGAACCTGCCGCGGTTCTCGACTCCGGCATCCTCGTCGTAAACGCCGAAGATGGTGCCGACCTTTCCGCCGCCGTCCGAGAGCATGGGAAAAGAAATCCCCCCGTCGACCATCCTGGAGAGCTCGTGATCGTTCCACATCTTGTGGACGAAGACGCTGTCCACGCTCATCGACAGGACTTCCACCCCGAGTTTCCGGAATTTCTCGTAGTTGCCGGCGACCGCCGATATTTCGGTCGCTCAGACGAATGTGAAATCGCCCGGATAAAAGCACAGGATGACCCACTTCCCGAGAAAATCTGACAGCTTCGCGCTGGTGAACTCTCCTCCGTGATATGCCGGCGCGACGAAATCCGGGGCCGGTTTTCCGACATGTATCATTTTTCTTCCTCCCCTTCCAGCTTCAGGAGCTTCCTGTTCTCGCTCTTCTTCGGGTTCGGGTTGTCCAACCGGACCGCCGGTTGGACGCGCACATCCGACCTTCGGTTTCTCGGCCATCGTTCTTTCCTTTCTCCCCACTGCCGGAGATCTCCCCCCCTGCCTCCCGCGAGAACCCTGGGCCGGAGAGAGCTCGAGGAGCGGACATCCGCTCCGATTCCTGTGAAGATGTTCATGAGATTCGAATTGCCGGCAATCGCGTGGCGGTGCAGCCGCCTCATAAGGTAATAGAGGGGCAGTTGGAGGGCAAGGGAAGATACTCGGCCGGGATGAGAGCTGGGCCTGTCCGGCAGGCGGTGAAATGATCCGAGGTCGACTCTCCGGACGGACCCGTCAGTCGCCCGGGACCAGCTTCAGATAGGGATGCTTCGACTTTTCTCCGGGATCGACGTTTTCGGGTACCCGGTGTCTCGCTGCAGGAATGCTCTTCCGGTAGGCGGCGAGTGCTTTCGCATCCCCGTCGGTGAGAGCGGCGTAAGAAGGCCAAGGCATCATGGGAAAGAGGATCCGTCCGTCGGGCCTCTTTCCACGGCACACCGCATCGACGATCTCTTCTTCGCTCCATTTCCCCAGTCCGGTTTCTTCATCCGGTGTCAGGTTCGGCGGAAAGAAAACTCCGCCCGTCTCGAGGCCTTCGGGCGGCGGCCCCCCGAAGCCGATATCCGAGCCGGCCAGGAACCTGCCCGGATCAGGCTGTCCCGCGGGTTTGAAGTCATAGTCGTTCACCACTGCTATACTCATTGTTCACCTCCTTCATCCGCTCCGGAATTCGGAGCTGGTTCAACTCTCTCATCATGCGGGAAGCTCCTCGGTCCGACCAAGTATCCGAACGACCTCGACGAACATGTCGATATCCTCCTTCCGACAGTCGACATCCTCTGTCCGCGAAAGCTCCCGGTCTCATCCTTTCGCGGCATCGTCCCGTCGGCGCGGTTCACCGGAGGCTCTGAAGGAGCGACCCCCCGGCAACCGTCGCTTCGATCCGCCTTCCGAGTATAGGCACTTTCTTCCGGTGATCAACGACCGGTGCGAAACGTGTCCGGTTCCGGCGGGCCGGCATGAGAGAAGACATGCCGGGCTTTTCGACGTCGAAGGAGCCCCGGGCTTCCCGGCTCAGTTACTCCCAGAAAGGCTGCAGCCGCGTTTCACTCCGGTAGGGATTGACCTTGATCATCCACCCGAGTGCGGTTTCCGTGTCCGCGAGCTTCCCGCCGTTGATTTTTCCTGAAAACTCTTCGAGATATGAGTTCCAGTGCCTCACCTTGCCTTGACAGCGTCGTGTACCCATGGTAAACTTGTGTTCCTTCCCGGGGTACGGCTGAGGCACGATGTATGCCGGGGACGGGAAACCAGTTTTCCACGCGGTATACCGGTATCTCGAAAAGCACCGGAACCTTCACGGAGGAGAAACGCATGGACAGACACCTCGTCAGAAAAGCGACACTCGTGACGGCCCTGGCCGTCACCGCGTCGGTCGTCCTGACCGGCGGCTCTTTCGCGGGCCTCGTCGGGCCGGCGCGCACGGCACCCCCGCCCTATGATCCGGCCGATCTCGACCAGGTGTTCCACGACGAGAATCAGGTGGAGCTCCTGATCACCAACATCGGCATGATCGGGCAGAATCCGCTCCAGGGATCCGCCGCCGGCTTCTGGCCGACCGGCAGCGGCAACTCCTACATCTTCGGGAACGGGCTCTGGATCGGAGGAATCGCCGACGTGGACGGCGACGGGACTCCCGACACGGTCGCCGTCATCGGATACGACCCCAGCAACGGGGAAACCGAGTTCAGGGAGGGCCGGGTGGGCCAGGACACCTCGGACCCGCTGGCCCGGGTGTTCGACA
>CAZMKB010000001.1:11884-30187 GCA_964566685.1 uncultured Gemmatimonadota bacterium
TGGCCGAGTGGCCGGAGGAGTTCCGGGACCAGTTCGGCGATCCCCGGGTGCTCTCGCAGCAGGACCTCGTCACCATCTACAACGACCTGAACGGCCAGCCGTTCGGCGCCCATCGCCTCGCGGTCCAGGTCAACCAGCGGAGCATGGCCTTCTCCGGCAAGGTGGCGGGCACCTCGGTGCACGCGATCTACTTCGTGTGGACCGTCGTGAACCGGTCGGACAGCGTCCCCGACGGCCCCTACACCATCGAGGACATGTACCTGGGTTTTCTCTCCGATACCGACGTGGGGAACGAATCGGCGGACGACCAGACCTCGTTCATTCCCTTCTTCGCGGAGGATGAAGACACGACACTTCTCAATGCGGCACTGGCCTGGGACCAGGCATTCTTCGAATTCGGATTCGAAGGGGTGGGCCTAGTCGGTTTCATGTTCGACGAGGAAATGCTTCCCGGCGCCGACATCAACTACACGTTCATGAGCAATCCCGGCCTCCCCCAGCCGCGGCCCGACCCCGATCCGGCGAACGACACGGAGGTCTACCAGATTCTCGCCTGTCTCGACGGCCAGTGCGAGGAGCACGACATTACGACGGACATCCGGTTTTTCCTCAGCATGGGACCCATCGACCTCGAGCCGGGACAGGTCCAGCGGTATTGCGGCGTGCTCTTCTTCGCGCATCCCTTCGCCGAACCCTCCTCGCTCGCGTTCATGGGCGATCCTCCCCGTGTCGACCCCTTCCAGGAAGGGCTGGCCAACTTCATCCAGGTAGCGAAGGAAGTGAAGCTGGGCCTGTCGGAAGGCGGCTTCCCCTCGCCGTTCGACCTGTTCAGAACCAGCCTCCACGAGGACGTCGCCGACACGGCCGGCCCCTACACGATCCACGCCGGGGTCACGGACTCGATCGGAGTGAAGGAGGTCACGCTCCAGTACAGCGTAGACGGAGGGGCGACCTTCAACCCGGTCGCCATGAGCCCATCCCTCTTCCTCAACTACAGCGGCGACATTCCCGGCCAGCCGGGTGAGACCACCGTGCTCTACTACGTCGAGGCGACCGACTCGGCGGACGTGGTGCTCACGGATCCGGCCACGGCGCCCGACTCGGTGTACAGCTTCGAAGTGATGACGCCCTCCGGCATCGATGACGACGAGCCCGCAGGCCCCGGGCTCCCGCGGGCAGTCGCCCTGGGCCAGAACTATCCCAATCCGTTCAACCCGATGACGGTGATCACCTTCGACGTGCCGGGCGACGCCGGGAGCGGCCATCAGGCCGTGCTCGAGGTGTTCGACACCCGGGGGCGGCTCGTGCGGACGCTCTTCGACGGGGAGGTTCCGGCAGGAAGCCACGAGGTGACGTGGAACGGGAAGGACGACGCGGGCGAGCAGGCGGGAAGCGGAATCTACCTCTACCGGCTGACCGTTGAAGGTGAGACGGTGTCCAGGAAGATGGTCATGCTGAAGTAGCGGTCACGCGCTCTCCCGGGAACCTCAGAGAGAAAGGGGGCGCTCCGGCGCCCCCCCCTTCTTCCTCTTCCCTGTCTGGCGAACCGCGACCCCGCCCTGCTCCATGGCCGGGCGGAAAAAACGTCAGTAGCTTCCCCGCTTGATGAGATCGCGGGCGATGACGAGCCGCTGAATCTCGTTGGTTCCTTCGAAGATCCTGTTGATCCTTGCATCGCGGTACATGAGCTCGATCACGTGCTCGCGCATGTAGCCCATCCCCCCGTGAATCTGGACGGCCTTGTCGATCACCCGATCGAGCGCCTCGGAGGCGAAGAGCTTCGCTATGGCCGCCTCCCGGCTGAACTTCTTTCCCTGGTCGGACAGCCACGCCGTACGGTAGGTGATGCTGTCGACGGCATAGATGTCAGCCGCCATCTCGGCCATCATCCACTGGATGGCCTGGAAGTCGGAGACGGGTCTCCCGAACTGCTTCCGCTCCTTCGCGAACTGCAGCGACAGATCCAGCGCTTCCTTCGAGGTCCCCAGGCAGCCGGAGGCGATGCCGAGGCGCCCCATGTCGAGGGTTTTCATGGCGATGATGAAGCCCTCACCCTCTTTTCCGAGCCGGTTCTCCACGGGAATCCGCATGTCCTCGAAGTGGAGCTCGGCGGAGTGCGATCCCCTGATCCCCATTTTCTTGTCGGGCTTCCCGACTGAAAATCCCGGTGTCTCCTTCTCGACGAGAAACACCGTGATGCCCCGCGCCCCCTTCTCGGTATCGGTGAGCGCAAACAGGGAGATGTAGTCGGCGATCGTCGCGTTCGTGATCCAGATCTTCGATCCGTTGATGACGTAGTGGTCGCCGTCTCTCACCGCGACCGTCTTCAGCGAGCCGGCGTCGGACCCCGCCCCCGGCTCGGTCAGGGCGAAGCACCCGATCTTCTCTCCCGTCGCCATCTTCGGAAGGTAGCGCTTCTTCTGCTCTTCGTTACCGCCTATGATGATCGCCATGGCGCCGATGCTCTGGTGCCCTCCCAGAACGATGGCAACCGAGGCCGAACCCCGCGATATCTCCTCGGTCATCACGCAGTAACCGGTTTCACCCATACCGGCACCACCGTACTCTTCCGGGATGAGGATCCCGAAGAGGCCCATTTCCCGGCACTGTTCGAGAATGTGCGGTGGAACCTCCTCTTCGTCGTCGATCTGTCGGGCTACCGGCTTGATCTCCTTCTGTGTGAACTTTCGAACCGTCTCGCGCAGAAGCTCCATCTCTTCGGAAAACGTGAATTCCATCGTCGCGGTCTCCTTTTCACGGGAATGTCGTCTTCATCCGGTCCTGTCACCCGGCCGGGAGTGTCCGACGCTATCGGGCATCCATTCGCTGGAAAGAAACAAGCGCCAGAACGAACATGACCACGGCCCAGGCCGCCAGAACGGCGGCGCCGCCGAGGCCTTCGCGCGCCGAATCGTCCAGGGGGATCTCTCCACCAGTATATCGCGGAACATCTCCCGGGTCAACCGGTTTATAGGACATGTACCATTTGCGGTAGAGGATGTGCGGACTGTCGGGATCTTCGGCATCCCGTGCACGAAGGAACTCCAGAAACTCTTCGCGGTGGTTCCGGACATCCTGCATGAAATGGATGTCCTCCAGCAGCCCGGTTCCGGCGAAGTCGGCGGCGCTCTTCTTGAACACCGCGTACGGCGAGACGCTCATGATCCGTTCCATCACCCGTACCTGAGTCAGCTTCGCACGCAGGTTGTTGTCGAGGACCTCCTGGGCCCGTGCCTCCACCCTGTCCGTCATCTCGTCCCAGAGAAACTCCGATTCGTCGACCGGAAGGACCTCGCGCGGTGCGTGACTGATGTCCCGGCCGCTGTACTCTTCGAGCGCCTCTCCGAGGAGCTCGTCGATGCGCCGTTCCACCTCCGGCACGGGGACGACGGAGCTCATGTTCTCCGCGAGCAGTCGCCCGAGACTGGGAACGATGATGACGCTCACGACCCAGACCAGGAGCAGCACGACGAGACTCTTCGTGGAGTTGTGGGTGAGTGCGGACACGAACAGCCCGATCGAGGCGAAGACAACGACAAGGAGAACGCCGCTCGAGAGCACCATGAAGAGCCTCAGTATCTGAGCCGGAGAAAACGCCGAACCGGTGGCAATGGACATCACCGCCGTGGAAAACATCGCCCCGACGACGAGCGGAAAAACGACCGACACGGTGAGCGCGAGGTGCTTGGCGATGAGCACGGTCGTTCTCGAAACACCGCCGGTCAACAGCAGCTTCAGCGTGCCTTCCTCCTTCTCTCCCGACAGTGCATTGAAGCTCATGACGACCACGAGGAAGGTGGCGAGGACGCCGAACGCGAAGCTCCAGTCGAGCCTTTCGTATCTCCTGACCTGGTATTTTATCGTGCCGGACACCATCGGGTTTCCGACCAGGGAAGTCGAGTAGGGAACGGCATTGGGCCTCATGTCGTCTTCTCCATCCACGACGAACTGCAGCTTCCGGGGCCTGCGGTATGCCATGAACTCCTCTTCGGCGAGCTCCGCGAGGCGGGAGGACAGCTCGCGCACCAGTTCATCCTGCACGGCGACGGCTTTCGAGTACTCGGTGACGGCATCGCGGTGATGGCGGCCATACAGCAGGGCTCCGACCCCCATGGAGAGAACGATGAACACAAAACCGAGATACAGCCGGGTATCTTTCAGGTAGTATGTGATCTCTTTGAGGAAGATCTCTCTCACGGCTTCCCTGTTCCCTGACTTCCGTTTCCGGCTCTCGCGCGCGGATCCGCCGGTGCCCCCCGCGGCCCGGCTACCGTGCGTCGTATCGCATGAACATCACAGTGTAGACCGTGAACAGGAAGAGGTTCATGCCGATGAGCAGCGACAGGTCGAACATCGCCCGCCCGACGGCTTCTCCGAAGGTGCGGGGAATGAAGCTGAAGCGGGGCATATCGCCCAGGTCGAGGATTCGTGAACGATCGTTCTCAGCCTCCGTGAGCAGCCTCCATCCACGCTCCATGTCCATGTCGCCCCGGTCGAAATTTTCCGGATCGAGAACGAACGGCTCCTGGTCGGGCGGATCATCCGTGAACCATCGACTCGAATGAAAACCGTCCTGCTCTTCGACGTACTCCATGAGCTGTGCCCGATACTCCCGTGCCTGCTTCACGAAATTCTCGTAACTCTCGAGATCTGTACCCGAAAACACCCTGGTCACCCTATCGTAGAGAAAGGCCGGCGAGATCCTCGACAGCCCATCCGCAACCTCGACCTGTCTCCGGAGCGCTCTGAGGTGTTCCTGGTTTCTCTCCCAGATGAGGCGGGCCGCCTGCATCCACCTGTCCACACGATAGCTGTAGTAATCGTTCAGCCACGCATAGCGCTCGGGGCGCCCGAGCCTGACGAGCACCTCCCCGTCCTCTCCGTACACCGTCAGCTCGCCCACGGGCTCGGACGGTTCGAGAGAAGCAGCGTACTCCTCCACCTGCTCCTCCACCTGCCGCTCGAGCTGAGCGACTTCCAGCTCCCGCTCCAGCTCGCTCGGCACGTCGACGGCACCGGCAGCGATGAAAGCCGCGACATTGGGAGCGATGATGACGAGAAAGAGCCAGAGGGACAGAAGAATGATCAGGGAGGTTGCCGAACGCCTCGTCACGGAGGACACCATGAGCCCCAGGAGCAGGAAAAGGGAGAGGTAGCCGATGGAGACGAGCGTCAGCGTGAGCAGGCTGAGCCACTCCCGTCCCCTGATTCCCACCGGGCTGACGATGGTGAGGATGACGATTCCGAGCAGAAAACCCGTCATGAGAGCCGCGGTGAGCGTGATCATGCCGCCGAGGTACTTGCCGAACAGGAGCCTGGCCCGGGGGACCGGGTTGCTCAGGAGGAGCCGCAGCGTACCCGCTTCCTTTTCGCCGGAAATGGCGTCGAAGGAAAGGAGAACGGCAAGCAGGCTGAGGATGACTCTGACGACGGTCGAGATGTCGATCGGCGGAATGATGTCGAGGTACGGATTGTCGGTTCTCTCCCGCGGCGTGAGGTAGGGAATCTTCCGGTGCGAGATCTGGACCGAAGGACTGAATGAACGCCCGTACCCCTGATTGAATACGCTGAGAGGGCCGGGCCTCCGGTAGACGATCGGCTTGAGATGGGAATACACCCGCAGCTCAGAGAGCTTCTCTTCTTCCTGACTCTCTCCGGTCTGGACCGTTCGAAGCCTGGTCTCGAAGTCCTGTGCGCCGACGATGCTCGAGACGGTGAAGAGAATGATGCACAGGAGGAAGCAGGCTACGAACCTGAAACTCCGCAGATCCTTCAGAAGCTCCTTCCGGGCGATCGTCCAGACCATTCCCTCACACTATTCCTCTACGATTTTCGCTTTCGAGCTGTCGAGATGTACCTCGACCGTGCCACCCTCTGCCGAGATCTTCTCGTTCCAGACATAGTAGGTGTATTTCTGATTGGGATTCCGGGCGCGACCGACGATCCACCAATCTCCACCGGGCACGACGATACTTCCCTTGCCTTCCTTGTCTGTCTTGATGGTGTAATCCGTCGTGATTTTCCGCCGTTCCCTGACAGCGGCGATGGAATCCTGCATACCTTCGTAAGCCACCTCCTCCCACTCCCCGACGAGAGAGTCGTAGGCGGCTTTCTCAGCCAGGTACTCCCGGAGGATCTCCTCCTTCTTCTCGTACATCTCGTCATTGATCTGTTTGGCTTTTTCGTGCTTGTTGAAAGCCGTGCGGTAGGCGGCGCTCCGCGTGTCCTCGATGCTCTTGAGTTTTTTCTCCGTCTCCTCGAGGCGGTCGAGCGTCTCTTCGTAATCCACGAGGATCTCTTCGTACTTAGATCGCGCCACCAGCATGGAATCCCGGGCCGGAAGCTCTCCCGGATCATTCAGGCTGAAGAGGGTTTCTTTCAACTTCTCGGGATTGTACGGCAGAATCTCGAACTTGATGTTCGATATCGGCACTTCCCCCCCGTCTCTCTCTATCGTGGCGAGGAGGTTTATCCTCGTCTCCTTGCTGCAGCCCTGCAGCAGAGCCAGGCTCAAAAGTACGATACCGGCAACAGGCACCTTCTTCATGGTGAATCTCCTTTCCGTGTCCATGGAGAGAGGAATGTTTGTCCTCATCCCTTTATCCTCCGGCGGCCCTTTGCAGATCCTTCGGCAGTACCGATCCGGTCACGGGCAGACGGAGATATTCCCGTGCGACATCGACAACCTTATCGGGGGTCACCTCTGAGAGCGCCGCCAGATATCGGCTTCCGAAATCGTATCCGACACCGAGCGCTTCGAACCTTCCGTACCGGCGGGTGAGGGCAGAGCTGAGCTCGGAATTGATCATGTAGCTGCCGACGAGGTAATTGATCGAGCTGTCGACCTCCTCCCGGGTGACGCGGCCCGACGCAATCGCCGTCATCTCTTCGATGAGCGCATCCCGCGCTTCCCGGGCCCTTCCGGGGCTCGTTCCTATGTACCCGGCGATGAAGCTCGGGCCGACATACGTATTATACGTCGCAGAGACCTGATAGGCGAGCGCTTTCTTTTCTCTCAACTCGATGAACAGCCTCGAGCTCATGGAGCCGCCGAGAATGGCGCCGAGAACCTGACAGGCCGGATGCCTGCTGTCACCCAGCGAGGGTGCGGGGAAGCCGACGACGATCCATGCCGCCTCACTGTCCCTGTACTCCGTTCTCTCGGCATCTGTATTTTCCCGGTCCATTCCTGCGAGGTTCCGGGGCAAAGAGCCCCGCTCCAGATTTCCTGAATGTTTTTCGATGGCAGCTGTGATCCGGTCGGCATCCACGGATCCGACGACCGAAAACACCATGTTGGAGGGGACGTAGAACTTCCGGTAGAAACGCCTGACGTCTTCCAGGCAGACCTGGCCGATTGTTTCCTCACTTCCCAGCACGTGCTTCCTGAACGGATGGGTTCCGTAGAACGACTCCTGGAAGAGCGTAAATGCGCGCGCGAGAAACTGGTCCCTGTCCCTCTTTATCTCTTCTATGGCTATCTGACGCTCTTTTTCGAACTCTTCTTCGTTCAGGGCGGGTTCCGTGAGGATCTCGAGGAACAGCTCGAGCGCCGCCTCGAGATGTTCCTCGATGGTCAGTATCGAGGCTCGTCCCAGTTCCTTTCCGGAGGAGCTGGCGGTTCTCGCCCCCAGGCTTTCCAGCTCTCTCGCAAGGAGAGAGGAGTCGAGCCTCCGCGTACCTTTCAGCATCAGGGCCTGGAGAAGATTCGAAAGGCCCGCAGAGCGATCGTCTTCGTAGAGAGATCCCATGCGCAGAAAGCAGCCGATGGCGACTACGCCGGGAGTGCCCTGCGGTCTTACGATCACCGTGATGCCGTTGTCGAGCTTCAGGCGACGGATTGAGGAGACTTCCTGATCGATGTATTCCTGATACCTCACATCACTCCTCATCCACCGGTACGATCAGGACCTTCACACACGACTCCGGATCATAGATTTCGGAAAACGTCTCCCTGAGCGCATCTCTGTCCACGTTGTCGACCATGTCGAGATAGGTCAGCGCGTGCCCGGCGTCATCGAAGTCGGTCTGATAGAATCCCAGCAGGCCGGCCACCGACGCGTTGCTCTCCAGATCGTATCGCTGATCGGCGCGGATCATGCTCTTTACTTTCCCCAGCTCCCAGTCGGTCGCTCCTTCGTCGAGAAACCTGTCGAGCTCCTCGAATATTGCCTTCTCGGCATCCTCGATCCTATCCGGCTTGAGAACGGCGTCGACCCACAGGACGCCGGCCAATCGCATATCCCAGTTCCACGTCCCTATCGAGATGGCGAGCTTCTTCTTCTCCACCAGCTCCTGATGCACCCGGGAGCTCCTTCCCTCACCGAGGAGGGATGCGGCCACATCCAGCGCGACGACATGCTGACGGTCCGTGAGAAATCCCCGGGTGCGGAAACCGAGAGCACAGTAAACCTGTTTCACATCCTTGCGGATGACCTTCTCCCTGGGGGAGTTGGTTTCCACCACTCCGACGGGATTCCACTCCCGCGTACGAGTCCCCTCCACAAATCCGTAGTGACGGTCGACCATGGAGAAAGCCTCGTCGGGGTCGACACTTCCCGATATGACGACGGTGACGTTCTGAGGAACGTAGAACTCGTTGTGGTAGCTTCTGAGCTCGTCCGGCCCTATTCTGTCGAGGGACTCCTTCCTCCCCAGGATGGGCATCTCGTAGGGGAGGCCCTCGAAGCACTGCTCGAAGAGAGTCGTGTACAGCTTGGTCGCCGGATCGTCCTCGGAACGGTTGATCTCCTCCTTGATGACCATGCGTTCCCTGTCGGCGTCTTCCGGAAGAAAGTGATCGTTGTAGAGGGCGTCCGCGAGGAGCTCGAGAGCCCGCTCGTTCAGCTCACCGGGCAGGACCACATAGTAGTGTGTGTACTCGTTCGATGTCGCGGCGTTGTTGTATCCTCCCAGGTCCTTCACGAGCGAGTCGAGCTCACCGATGGGATGCTTCTTCGTCCCTTTGAAGAACATGTGTTCGTAGAAATGGGAGACGCCGTTGACCCGGATGTCTTCGTTGATGGTGCCGGTCTTCACCCAGCAGTCCATGGCGACGACGGGCAGCCGGTTGTTGGGTTTGACGATGACGGTGGTGCCGTTGCCGAGGAACGCCCGATGGAAGGGTGCAGCCGGAGTGATCAGACCCTCACCGATGACCTCACGCCTGGAATACAATTCGCCTTCCCCCTGCTGTCGATGCTGATAAAAAAAGCCGCTTCTGCGGCTCTCCGTTTCTCCCGAAAGCAGATCAGTCTGGGACTGTATACCCGAGGATGTAATTCAGGGGATTCTTCGATTTACCGCTCACCTTCACTTCGTAATGAAGGTGGGGGCCGGTCGACACACCTGTGTTTCCGACCAGTCCGATGATCTCTCCCCGTTTCACGTGCTGTCCCTGCCGGACCTTGATGCTCGACAGATGCGCATAGAATGTCCTGTGATCATATCCGTGATCGATTTCGATCGCCTGACCGTAGCCCAGTTTCCAGCGGGCGAAGATGACCTTGCCGTCCGCGGTGCCGACGACGGGAGTCCCGCGCGGAGCGGAGATGTCGATTCCTTCGTGTTTTCTGATACCATTGAAGATCGGATGAACCCTGCTTCCATATCTGCTCGTCAGGCGGCCCACCGCGGGCCAGACGGACGGTGTGTGATTGAGCCGATCCTGAAAGAACCGGAGCTGATCGACCGACTCGTTCAGGCTCTGATAGAGAATGTCGACCCGTCTCATCAGAGCATTCAGCGATTCCTCGCTGTCGAGAATCTTCGCTCTCATGTCCTCTTCGATCGCTTCCAGCTCTTCCTGCACGGCTCCGTTTCTCCTCGGTCCGCCGATCCCGGCCTGCTTGACTTCGGGATCGATACCTGAGAGACCCGCTATCATCCGGTACTCGGCTTCGATCTCATCGAGCTTCTCGAGCCTGGATTGCAGGTTTCCCGTCAGAGCTGCGAGCTCCGTCACTCTGCCTCGCAGCGCCGCGTTCTCCCTTTCGAGATCCTCCAGCCTGGAAACGGAAACGCTCCTGGTGTAATAACCGAAGCCGAGGAGGAAGGCGCCGACAATTCCGGCACAGAGAGTGACGACACCGACGATGATCGCCGCTCTCGTAAGGATGAAATCCCGGACTTTTATGTTGTCGTGCGGAACGAGGAGAATAGTCCAGTTCTTCTTCAAGCGTATGTCCCCGGTTGGAGGTGGGCTCGTGAGCAGCGAATCGCCGTAAATTTTACACTACGATTTTTCTCGTGTCAAGGAGATTCTCACGAGCTGCATTCTTCCTTTCTCGATATCCTTCATGCGATTCCGCCTTTCCCGGGCGGTCACGGGGGGACGCTCCGGCTCCGTCCCAACGACTCACCATTCAAAATGGGTGCCAGGCGGCGCATCGAGCGGCAGAGTCTCGATTCTGAGAGGACACCCTGCCTCATGATCACAACCGGTTGCGAGGCAACCACATGCCGTGCGGGAAAAAGAAGGCGTTCCCGGGACCCGGGAACGGGATCCCTCTTTCCCGGGTCCGCCGGTGAGAACATAGTATCACCTCTGAAATTTTTCAATAGCCCGGGTTCTTCAGGGAATTTCGAGAGGATTCCGGGAAGGTCCCTTTCCCGCGTGACAGGGGACGTCACAGCTCGGTACCGGAGGGGATCGTCGACCACTTGGGAATGATGGTGATGCCATCCCGCCTCCAGAACATATCGCTCTCGGAGTCCGGGGAGTCCGGCTTGGCTCTGATGACGACGTCGTCGCCGATTCGTGCGTTCTTGTCGATGATCGCCCGTTCGATGAGGCAGTTGCGTCCGATACCCATCGGCGGACTCTCGCCCTCCGTCTCACCCCAGCTGCCCATCTCTTCTTCCCCTTCGTAGAAATCGGCTCCCATCAGGATCACGTCCTTGAGGTTCGTGCCATCCTTGATGTTGCTGCGAAGGCCGATGATCGAGTCGGTGATACGGGCTCCCGTGATGTCCGACCCTTCGACGATCAGGCTGTCTCTGATCTCTGAGCGAATGACCCTGCTCGGAGGAAGGGAGCGGGTGTGGGTGTAGATCGGCCAGCGCGCCTGATAGAGCGGAAAGGGCGGGTTCCGCTGGGCGAGTTCGATGTTGGACTCGTAGAATGAAGCGATGGTTCCGATATCCCGCCAGTAGTCCAGGAAGGGGAATGCGACCACGCGGAATTTCCTGATCGAGGATGGAATGACTTCCTTCCCGAAATCGGTCTGTTCCTGTTCGGTCAGTGCTTCGACGAGGGTGCCGGGACGGAACACGTAGACTCCCATCGAAGCCAGGTAGAGATCGGATCCGGAGTCGAGACCGAGCTCCCTGAGAAGCTTCTTCGGTGCCCGATACTCGTCGAGCACCCGGGCCTCCCGCGGCTTCTCGACGAAATCCGTGATCCTCCCTCTGTCGTCGATCTTCAGGAGTCCCATCTGCGGAGCGTCCTCCCTGGTCACCGGACTCACACAGACGGTGATGTCGGCTTCCTTTTCACTGTGGAATCCGATGCAGTCGCGATAGTTCATCCGGTAGAGGTGATCTCCGGACAGGATGAGAACCTGATCCGACTTGTAATACGTTGTGTAATTGAGCGTGGCTCTGACCGCATCGGCCGTCCCCTGAAACCACGCGGACCTCTCGAGCGTCTGCTGGGCTGCGAGAATTTCGACGAAGTCGTTGCTGAAGGTGTCGAAGTGATAGGTCTTCATGATGTGGCGGTGAAGGCTGGCGGACATGAACTGCGTCAGGACGAACACGCGCTTGATGCCCGAATTGATGCAGTTGGATATGGGGATGTCGATGAGGCGATACTTCCCGGCAAAGCTGACGGCCGGCTTCGCCCGCACGAGAGTCAGCGGCGCCAGTCGGGTACCCTGGCCCCCGCCCAGTATGACCGACGTGACGTTCTCCATGATTTCCCTCTCCCGGAAATCTCGTTGTCTGCACTGTCAGGCCGGCGCAGGGAACAACAGCCGCCGTATCGACCGCGGCCGGATCCCGGAACGGCAGCCCTCTTCTCCTAATATAGTTGATCGTAACAGCGTTCCGCCAGCCCCTCGCGGTCGGGCTCTACGCCTACCAGGGGAGCTCCCGTCCTTCCCAGGTGTAGAACTTCCCGGAATCGTCCATGGTCAGGCGGCTGATGACGTCGATCAGCCCCCGGACGGACTCCTGCGGCGTGAGCTTCGCGTGTTCCCCTCCCATGTCCGTTTGCACCCATCCGGGATGGAGAGCGACGACGACGATGCCGTCGGACTCCACGTCGAAGGACAGGAGGCGGGTGAGCATGTTGAGAGCCGCCTTGCTGCCGCTGTACGAATAGTGCCCGCCGTCCTGCTTCGACGTAATCGATCCCATCTGAGAGGTGATGTTGACGATTTTCGGGTTGTTGCCCTGCCTGAGCAGATCGAGAAACATCTGCGACACGATCATCGGGCCGACCGCATTCACCTGGAACACCTGAAGCATCGAGTCGCCGTCGAGGTTGTAGTGCCGCTCTCCCCGGGGGGAGACACCCGCATTGTTGATGAGGATGTCCAGACCGCCCGTGTGCTCCATGACCGACCGCGCGGCGGATTCGATGGATTCACGGTCGGTCACGTCGAGACGAAGGACGGTGAACCGTCCTTCGTTCTCGGCGGAGAGAAGCTGAAGGTCGACGGCGTTACCGGGGTTTCTGCACGTAGCGAGGACGATATCGTTGCGCGCATGGAACTGCTTCACGAACTCGAGGCCGATCCCCCGGTTCGCACCCGTGATCAGCAACCTCGGCGCATCGCTTCTCGGGCTGGTACGCTGCACCTCTCTCCTCCTCGGTCCGGGACGGAATCTGCCATTCTTTCACACAGTATAGTCGCGGTGCACCTGTTTTCAATGGGAGGGGTTCGGAGTCGCGCCGCGTCACTCGAAGCCGCGCATCGCCCGGATCAGAGCTGCCCTGATGTTTTCCTCTCCCATCCAGTGGCCCGAACGCTCCGCGATGACGAGCCTGGATCCGGGCAGCCGACGGTGCAGCCGGTATGCCGTCACAGGAGGCGTGATCACATCGTAACGGCCGTTGACAATGACCACCGGGGTGCCTTCGAGCACGCCGGCGTTCTCGAGCAACTGCCCCTCTTCCAGGAAACAGTTGTTCGCCATGTAGTGATTCTCGAGGAGCGAGAACGCCGCCGCGTTCGCGTATTCGACCAGGATTGAGTCGACCGCCCGGTCGGATATCTCGAGAACACTGATCTTGATT
This sequence comes from uncultured Gemmatimonadota bacterium, assembly GCA_964566685.1. Lineage (GTDB taxonomy): Bacteria > Gemmatimonadota > CAZMKB01 > CAZMKB01 > CAZMKB01 > CAZMKB01. Next base: position 25,128 of record CAZMKB010000001.1, read on the forward strand.
TCGTACCGCGCCCACGCATCGATGTATTTTTTCCGCTCATCACCCGTGGTGCTCGTGATGAGATTGAACAGGTACCCGGGAAGCGGACGGCGGGATGAGTCGGGAAAGGATGCGATGAACGACTCGTACATTTCCGGGAAGAACTTCCTCACGCCCCCGTGGTAGAAGTGATCGATCTCGGACGTCGTCGCGGTGAAGACGCCCCTGAGAACCAGGCCGCTCACGTTGTCCGGGTGTTTCTCGGCGTACGCGAGACCAAGCGTTGCCCCCCATGAACCGCCGAACAGGATGATTTTATCGAGATCGAGTTTTTTTCGGAGCCGCTCGATGTCCCCGACCAGATGCCAGGTGGTATTCTCGCGGAGCTCGAGATACGGCCTGGATCTTCCTGCGCCACGCTGATCGTGCAGAACGATGAGGAACTTTTCCGGATCGCAGAACCGCCGCATCACCGGGCTGCACATCCCTCCCGGACCCCCATGAAGCATGAAGACAGGCTTACCCTCCGGATTTCCGCAGAGCTCGTAGTAGATCTCGTGAATGTCGGATACCCTGAGATACCCTCTCTCGAACGGCTCGATTTCCGGCCAGAGTTCTCCCTCGGCCTGCTCCGTGGAATCGTCGGCCGGAACACCGGCAGGGAGAAACGTGCTCGTCAGTGCGAGCAGCAACAGGATGGTCATTCTCATTTCTCGTCTCCTCTCCGGGTGCGGACATGAAGGTATCCCGATCGGATCTTCGTTCTTCACAGCCACTTCACCGTCTTTTCGAGCACACTCCATATCTTCCTGTTCAGATCCCGTACCCGCGACGGTTTCAGCTCGAGGGCGGTCTCGTCGAACGAGCGCCTGTTCAGATAAAGGGCGCGGCTCATCTCGATCTGCACGAGGGGGATTCCTCTGTCCCCGAAGGTCCTGGTGATGTATCCCCCGTTGAACGGCACGTTCATGGTGACGACTGCCGGAGGCTCGACCTCGAGATCTTCGTGCCGGAAAATGCTCGCGAGCTCCTCGGCCATGAACCGCATGACGGACGGATCGCAGGTGATCCACCCGAAGACGGTCTCAACCTCTCCTCTCTCATCACCCAGGTTCCCGAGACAGAAGAGCGGCCTTGTCGTCCCGGCATCGTCCTCGATCGGAGGCGAGACGGCGGCCATGCTGTGGCAGTCGACCGCCAGCCTCAATTCGGAGTCATGAAGACAGCGTTCGAGCTTTTCGTGATAGGGGTAATAGTATCGGTCGAGAAGAGTTTTCTTGAGTTCGTCATCGGGAAGAGCGCCCGGTTTGTACACCGGGACGTTCCAGCAGGTATGTGACTTGATGACTCCGTCGGGATTTTCGGGAGCGATGTCGTCAGGAGCGCGATTCACATCCACTACCGCCCGGTAGTACTGCATGACGATCTGGGCCCTGGCACGATCCTCGAAGTCGTAGATGAGGTCCGTGAAAGGATCGCCGTCGTGCAGTGCGTCACGAGCGCTCAACGCCCAGCGATCTCCTATCTCGGGGGCGACATTCCTGCCGCCGTGCGGTATGGAAACGAGTATCGGTGACTTCATGGCTTCGGTGACTTCGGCCGAGGCGGTTCAGTCCTTTCTCATGAAACAGGGCAGGACGGTTGCAACCTCTCCGACTTTGAAGGACGTGAGCCGGTCGGTCGAGGCGCGGACATAGAAACCGCCAAGCTTCCCATCGTAGAGATACGGATTCACGTTGTAAATGCAGCGCTCCTTCATGATGCGCCCGTCCTCCCAGTACTCGATATCGATCTCCGGAAGGTCGATGAGCTCCTGGACGATCCAGTCGCCCTCGAGCGCTTCGTCGACAATCTCAGACCACCGCTTCTCCTCACAGTCGATGCCGGGGAATACAGCCACGCTGGAGTAAGAGTTCGCGTGCTTTATGACGAGCCGTTCCCTGTTCTCGACGAGGTAATCTTTACCCTCGACCGGGCTTCCCCCGACCTCCATCTCCGGCTCGACCTTCTTCGTCCAGGGTATGATCTCGCGGACTGTCGCAAGGTCATTTTCCAGCTCTTCCGGGAAGATGCTGTCGTATTGTGGGTCCCTGAACAGGACCATGATGTTTTTCGAATCCACCCGCTTCGTGCAGAACGGATTGACGACGGCGACGTCGGCTTGATCGAGATCAATCGCCATTTGCCAGCTGGTTCGTGAGAAGGTCGGAAGCTCGTCACCGGTGAACCTGCGGTAAATGATGTCAATCCGTTCACCGTCCGGAGTTTTCACTGCCCGCCCGTCCATGATGAGCTCGTGGGGATCGATGACCCCCGCGCGGTAGCCGTTCTTCTCGATGTAATCGATGAGAATCGAATACTCTCCCTGGATTCGATCGATTTCGCTCTGCCACTGAATGAGAAATATGGACGGGTCGTCACGCATCGGGAAACTCTTCGCCTCCGCCTGCACGCGGTAATGGTTGAGCAGCATGTCCAGAACGATCTGAAGCCTCTCGATTCGTTCTACTCCTTCAGGGCGGAATATGTTCAGGTACTCAGACTCGAGGAGGTAGCTCTCCTCGCTTCCCCCGGGTATCTCCGCATTGGATTCGACCATCCTGATTCCGTCTCTCGTGAGAAAGACATCGATGCGTGCGGCCGCCATGTTTACCGGATAGACATTGAGAGATCTGATGTAGTTCTCGAGCGGGCCCGGATAGTCCAGTACCTCCTGGATGCTGCTGCTCGTCGGGAAGCTCCTGAACACGAATTCGAGGAGGTTCGCATACGCCCGGGTTATCGCATCCATCCTGTCCCGGAAGGTCCGGTCATAGATGAACGGTGTGATGCAGAGTTTCGCAGTTCTCCCTCCGTGTGGGTTGAGCACGCGCTGTGTCACTTCATAGTATCGTCGACAGCGATCCAGCCTTTCTCCTTCCATTCGTCCTCACCTCGTCTCTCTCCGTGTCCGAGAATCCACTCATCCGGCTGCAAAACGCCGAACGGGGCGTAAACAGAACGAACGGTAATATATCACAGAGGCGCAGCCGGAAAAAGAGCGGTGTAGCGGCAACACACCTGTTTCTCCATCGCGACGAGCCGGTTATCGAGAGATGCTGGAGGCAGCACCCGGAGAGAAGAGAGACCGTTCTTCCTCCCCGGGCTCCTGTTGTCCTGCCTGAGGCCGGAGCTGTCCGGGCATCATAAGCAGGGTCGCGTCCGGGCTAGAATTGCGGAACGATCCGGTAAATTGAGCCCGGTTCGCCATACGGGCCCCGGGCCAGGTAGATGAGGCCGTCGGGTCCGACCACCACGTCGTTCAGAAACGACAGCTGCGCGACGATGGTCTCGGAGACGACCATGCGGTAGTCCGGCTCCTCGAGGACCACCCGGTGGATATTCCCCTCGTTGAAGTCGACGAAGACGAGATCGTTGTCCCAGCCGAGGAACTCGTCGCCGGTGTAGAAGGCGAGGCCGGTGGGAGCTATGGTGGGATTGTAGACGAGGATGGGATCTTCGTAGAGCGGATCCCCCGCAATCCCCGTGACGACGGGCCAGCCGTAGTTGAGACCGGAGAGGATGATGTTCACCTCGTCGTCCTCGAAGGGTCCGTTCTCGGTGGCGAAGAGCTCACCCGTGACCGGATGAAAGTCGAAGTCGAAGCTGTTTCGGAGCCCGAGCGCAAAGATGCGGTCGTCGTTTCCCGTCGACGGATTGCCGTCGTCGTAGAAGGGGTTGTCCGTCGGTATGGAGCCGTCCGCATTGATGCGGAGGATCTTGCCACGGGGATCGTCGAGCTCCTGTGAATTTTCCGGAAAGCTCCCGTTGTCCCCGATCGTCACGTAGAGCTTCCCGTCGGGGCCGAAGTGAATGTTGCCGCCGTTGTGGTTGCTCGAGGCCGGAGAGTCGTCGCTGACGGCCAGGAGGACGAGCGGGTCGACCCCCGACCCCCCGTCGTCGGTGAACCTCACGACCCGGTTGTCGAGTGGATCGGAGTTGGTGAAGAACACGTAGACGTAACCGTTCGTTTCGTAGTCGGGGTCGAAGGCGATTCCCAGGAGGCCCCGCTCGCCGGTGTTGTTCACGGAGACATTCACGAAGGGATCCGGGAGCAGGCTGCCGCCGGTGTCGACGATCCGCACGTTTCCGGTGTTCTTCTCGGTGAAGAACAGCCTGCTGTCGGGCGCGAAGGCCATGGCCACGGGAAACTCCAGCGACGACAGAACTGTCTGGACCTGATAGCGGTCGACCGCCTCCCTCGCCGTGCCGTCGACCCCGAGGACGGCTTCCTGTCCCCGGAGCAGCGTGAAAGAGAGAAGGAGCGCTGCGGACATCATCGCAGGAGAGCAAACAGAATGATTGCCGGCACGAGAGAACATGATTACCTCCGGTCTGAGACTCTGAAAAACTCGAACTGAACACTGCCGGGTACTCTTTCTCTTTTACGTACCGGAGGAGAGCACTGCAAGAGGAGGGTGCTGCCCGCCGGGACGTATCCCGGGCGTGAGAGCGGGTACCGGAAGAGCTTCCTCCGGATCCGCCCCGGGTGAGGAGTCTCCTGACGGCTTCGCTGCCGGTGGGGCTATTTCAGGACGTCGTCGATGAGATCCAGGTAGTCCAGGAGAAGCCTGGTCACGAGGAAGTTGTTCTTCACCGTTTCCTTCGCCTTCTTCCCCATTTTCTTCTCGAGACTCTTGTTCTTGAGAATCTCGACGATACGATCCGCCATGCCGTTCGAGTCGCGGGGCTCGACGAGGAATCCGTTCTCGCCGTCTTCGATCTGCGTCGGTATGCCGCCGACGTTCGTCCCGACGACCGGTTTCCCTTTCCAGAGAGCCTCGGTCACCGCGAGGCAGAACCCTTCCTTCGTCGAGTTCTGAACCACGACCGACGAGAACCGCTGGAGGGCGTTGACGAGAATGTCGTTGTTTCCAAGCACGAAGACGACATCGCTGTTCTTCGTCAGCTCTTTCGCCTTCTCGTAGACCTTCTCGTACATCTCCATCCCCTCGGGATCATCGGAGGCGAGATTGTAACAGTACACCAGGCGACAGTCGACTTTCTTCTTCACTTTCTCGTAGACCTCGAGCAGCCCTTCG
>CAZMKB010000001.1:30197-44766 GCA_964566685.1 uncultured Gemmatimonadota bacterium
CGGGATCTTTCCACGGATCCATGCGGGACACCTGGGTGATCACCGGCTTGCTGTTGGGAATTCCCGCACGCTCGATGTACTTGGCGATGGTACCTTTCGGCAGATCCCGGTTCTTGTGTGTGAGCGGATCGATGGCCGGGGAGATGATCCGCTGAATGACCGGGAGGTCCTCTTTCATGTACTTTTCGCTCGACACGATGACCATGTCGTAGCGGAGGATGAATCGCTTGAGAAAGTCCCAGAGCTCGGGGTGCGGGTCCGACAGGTCGATGTGGCACCGCCAGATCCACGGTTGCCGCTTCCTGTAGTACTGGATCATCGGGAGCGGCTGCGGGTCGTGAACGATGACGCAGTTGTGGTTGATGTGGGTGAACGAGGTGAAATCCTCGACCGTCTCTTCGTACAGATCCTTCTTGAGTTCGGTGAAGTTGAGCTCCGCTCCCTGCAGAGCATTGTGGAACTTCTTGGTGATCGTGAAGAAATCCTGTGTCCCGTGCAGAATTCTCCAGCCGGCGTCGATGCCAGCGTCGTTCATGAGGGGCACGAGGGAACAGAGGATCTCGGCGACTCCTCCGCCCATGTACGTCGAGTTAATGTGGATGACGTGCTTGTCATAGAGGCGTCTCGCCTTCCGGTATATCTGGGAAATGACTTTGTCGCCGACAGTCGACCGGTAATCTTCCAGCCTGATCAAGTCTTTCCTCCTCGTGTCCTGATGGAATCCTGTCCGAGAGCCTGCCTTCATGAAGACGGCGGCTTCGGTCCGCCGCCGTGTTCACGCACCTGAGTACCGGATTGTTTTGATTTTGTGCAAGAATCGTTCCTGAAACACCGGAGACCCGCTGCTCCCGTCGACGTCCTCCCCCGGGATGGCCGGTTTCGAATCAAACCTCTTCCGTCAGGTTCTCCCCGTTCTGCTCCTCCTTCACGACCCGCCCCACATCGACCACCCTGTCTCCCTCATCGAGATGAATGAGCTTCACGCCCTGCGTCGCCCGACCGATCACCTTGATGTCAGAGACCTTCTGCCTGATGATCACGCCCGACTGGGTGATGAGCATGATTTCGTCGTCGTCGAGGACTTCTTTCAACGCGATGAGCCTCCCCGTCTTCGCGGTGACCTTGAGCGTCGTCACTCCCTTCCCGCCGCGCTTCGTGACGCGGTAGCCTTCGGAATTGGTTCTTTTCCCGTACCCTCTCTCCGTCACCACCAGCAGCTTCGTGCCTCTGCCCGGAGCCACCATGCTCACGAGCTCGTCGTCTTTCTTCAGGCTGATGCCCCGGACACCTCTGGCGGTCCTCCCCATCTCCCGCACCTCGGATTCCGGGAAACGGATGGACATTCCCTCTCTCGTGGCGAGGAATATGTCGTCCGTTCCGTCGGTGAGGACGGCCTCGATCAGTTCGTCGTCGTCGTCGACGGTCATGGCCCGGATCCCGACCTTTCTCGGGTTGGAAAACTCGCCGAGCGACGTCTTCTTGATGGTACCTTTCTTCGTCACCATGACGATGGAGCGTTCCGGATCGAATCCGCGGACCGGGAGCATGGCAGTGATCCGCTCGTCCCTCTTGATGTCGATGAGGTTGACGGTCGCCTTTCCGATGGCCGCCCTGCCGACCTGCGGAATCTCGTGCACCTTCAGCCAGTAGCACTGTCCGTTATTGGTGAAGAACATGATGTAGTCGTGGGTCGAGGCGATGAAGAGGTGCTCGACGAAGTCGGCTTCCCTGGTTGCCATGCCGGTGATTCCTCTTCCGCCGCGCAGCTGCCGCTTGTAGGTGCCGACCGGAATCCGCTTGATGTATCCCGAGTGCGAGATGGTGATCACCATTTCCTCTTCTGCGATGATGTCTTCCAGGCTGAACTCGCCGACTTCCCCGATGATCTGCGTCCGCCGTTCATCCCCGTATTTTTCCTTCATCTCGAGCAGCTCTTCCTCGAGGATGGCCATTCTTCTCTGCTTCGACTCGAGAATCCCCTCGAGCATTGCGATTTTCTTGAGGATCTCCCGGTACTCTTCGTCGATCTTCCGGCGCTCGAGGCCGGTGAGCCGCGCGAGACGCATGTCGAGGATGGCCTGCGCCTGGATCTCGGAGAGCTCGAACCGCTTCATGAGCTGTTTTCGTGCGGTGGGAGTGTCCTTCGCTTTCTTGATGATCTGCACGATCTCGTCGATGTTCGACGTGGCGACTTTCAGCCCTTCGAGGATGTGCGCCCGGCGCTCGGCGACCGCCAGATCGTATTCGGCCCTCCTGACGATGACGTCGTGCCGGTGATCGATGTAGAGCTGCATGAGCTCCGCCAGTGGGAGAATTCTCGGCACCTGGTCGACCAGAGCGAGGTTGATGATGCCGAATGTCTCCTGCATGCTCGTCCGCTTGTACAACTGATTCATGATGACCTGAGGATTGGCGTCCCGCTTCAGGTCGATGACGATCCGCATGCCCTCCTTGTCCGATTCGTCCCTGAGGTCCGCGATGCCGTCGATCTTCTTCTCCCTGACGAGCGAAGCCACCTGTTCGATGAGCTTCGTCTTGTTCATCATGTAGGGAATCTCGGATATGACGATGGACTCCCTGCCGTCGAGCTTCGACTCGACGTTGGCCCGGGCCCGCATCACGAGCTTCCCCTTTCCGGTCCGGTACGCCTCCTCGATGCCGCTCCTCCCGCAGATGAACGCCCCGGTCGGGAAGTCCGGCCCCTGCACGAAATCCATCAGATCCTCGACATCCGCGTCCGGATTGTCGATCAGGTGGATGAGACCGTCGACGATCTCCCCGAGATTGTGGGGCGGCATGTTCGTTGCCATCCCCACGGCGATGCCGGACGATCCATTCACCAGCAGATTCGGGATTTTCGAGGGAAGCACCAGCGGCTCCTGGATGCTGTCATCGAAGTTGGGCCCGAAATCCACGGTGTCCTTGTCTATGTCCGCGAGCATCTCGAGGGCGATGGGGCGGAGCCGTGCTTCCGTGTACCGGTATGCCGCGGCTGAGTCGCCGTCGATCGACCCGAAGTTGCCCTGCCCGTCCACCAGCGGGTAGCGCAGCGAAAAGCTCTGTACCATTCTCACCAGGGTGTCGTAGACGGCCGAATCGCCGTGGGGGTGGTACTTCGCAAGCGCCTCTCCCACGACCGCAGCACTCTTCTTGTACGGCCGGTCGGGATACAGGCTGAGACCGTTCATCGCGAAGAGTATCCGCCGGTGTACCGGTTTGAGACCGTCACGGACATCGGGCAGCGCCCTTCCCACGATCACCGACATGGAGTAGTCGATGTAGGAATCCTTCATTTCATCTTCGATGAACCTCGGAAGTATTCTCTCGCGGCCCTCGATCGCCATCCTCTCACTCCCCTCTATACGTCGAGATTCTTGACCGTCTTCGAATATTTCTGGATGAACTCACGCCTCGGCTCGACCTGGTCCCCCATCAGGGTGGAAAAGATGTTGTTCGCTTCGATCGCATCCTCCATGGTGATCTGAAGGATGGTCCTTCTCTCCGGGTCCATGGTCGTCTTCCAGAGCTGATCGGGATTCATCTCGCCGAGCCCCTTGTACCGCTGGACGCCCATTTTGTCTTTTCCGAGGCGCTTGACGAGCTCCTTCTTCTCTTCTTCATTGTACGCATAGTACTCTTCCTTCGCATTCGTGATCCGGTACAGGGGCGGCTGAGCGATGTAGACCATGCCGTTGTCGATGAGCTCTCTCATGTAGCGGTAGAAGAACGTCAGGAGAAGGGTTCGGATGTGCGCGCCGTCGACGTCGGCGTCCGTCATGATGATGATCTTGTGGTACCGGGCCTCCTCGACGTCGAAATCCTCTTCGCCGATCCCCGTGCCGAGCGCGCTGATGATGGTCTTTATTTCTTCGTTCGACAGGATCTTGTTGAGCCGTGACCTCCAGACGTTCAGGATCTTTCCCCGAAGCGGCAGTATTGCCTGGAACCTCCGGTCTCTCCCCTGCTTGGCGGAGCCTCCCGCGGAATCACCCTCGACGAGGAAGATTTCGCTGACCAGCGGCTCCTGTGAAGAGCAGTCCGCGAGCTTTCCCGGCAGGTTGAAGCTCTCGATGGCGTTCTTTCGCCGCGTGAGCTCTTTCACCTTTCGTGCCGCCTCCCTCGCGCGGGAAGACTGGATCGACTTCTCGACGATCTTCCGCGCCACCGACGGATTTTCCTCGAGATAAGCGCCCAGCTTCTCGCCGAGCCAGGACTCCATGATCCCCTTCACCTCGCTGTTCCCGAGCTTCGTCTTCGTCTGCCCCTCGAACTGCGGCTCGTACATCTTTATGCTGACGACCGCGGTGAGACCTTCGCGCACGTCGCTTCCCATGAGCTGCACGTCGCCCTTCTTGAACAGGTTGTTCTTCCTGGCGTACTCGTTGATGGTCCGGGTGATGGCGCTCTTCATCCCGACGAGGTGGGTTCCCCCTTCGTGCGTATTGATGTTGTTCACGAAGGAGAAGATGTTCTCAACGTAGTTGCTGTTGTACTGGATCGCCACTTCCATGATGATGTCGTCTTTCGTGCCCTCGTAGTAGGCCGGTGTCGCGTGGAGAACCTGCTTGTTCCGGTTGATGAACTTCACGAACTGAACGAGTCCGCCGTTGAACTGGAATCTTTCCGTTTTCGATTCCTTCTCCCGTTCGTCGTTCACGATGATGATGAGCCCCCTGTTGAGATAGGCGAGCTCCTTGAGCCGGGTCGTCACGATCTCGTAGTCGTAGTCGATTTCGTTGAAGATGCTCCGGTCCGGCATGAAGGTGACGACCGTACCGGTGGTCTTCTTCTTCCCGATCACCTTCAGCTTCGTCTTCTTCTCACCCTTCTCGAAACGCTGGTGGTAGACGTTCCCGTCCCTGCTCACCTTCACTTCGAGCCACTCCGACAGGGCGTTCACGACCGACACCCCGACTCCGTGGAGCCCTCCCGACACCTTGTACGTGGAATGATCGAACTTCCCTCCGCTGTGGAGCGTCGTCATGATGACTTCCACCGCCGGCTTCTTCTCCGTGGGATGCATGTCGACCGGCATCCCCCTGCCGTCGTCCTCGACGGTGACGGAACCGTCGCTTTTCAGGATGACCGTGATCTTCTTGCAGTAGTCGGCCATCGCCTCATCGATCGAGTTGTCGACGACCTCGTAGATGAGATGGTGGAGTCCGCGCTGACCGGTGCTCCCGATGTACATCCCCGGCCTTCTCCGGACGGCTTCAATCCCTTTCAGAACCTGGATCTTGTCCGCACCGTACTCGTTCTTTTCGACGACGACCTCTTCCGGTTTCTGCTTCCTATTCGCTCTTTTCGATTTCCCCATTCCTCTCTCTCCACTGGATCAGGATGATATCCTCTATGATTCCCCGCCTCTTTCCGGCATTCAGCCGGTCAAGAACGACTTTTTTCATCATCGTGATTTCACTCATCCACACCGATCCCTTCACTTCTACGACGATTCTTCCACCACGAACATTGACCGCTCTCGAGACCTGCGCTATCCGGCTTCCGACAGCCTCCGACCATGACGACATCGCATCATATTCTTCGATCCTTTTTTCCAGACCGAGGTTGTCGAGGAGCTTCCCGAGGATGCTCCCGATCCGTTCGGGCCGCCCGTTTGCGCTTTCTCTGTACCCTTTTTCGTTCAACGTCTTACCGTGAGGAAGCGATGGCCGCTGCACAGTGTTGCCGTGGAGGGGAGTATTTGTTCCGAAGCATCATTCCCTACAAATATAAGAAAATTTCATCCGTTCTGCAATACTCTCAACTCTTTTTTTATCAATATGTTAACCCTTCTCGAAATCGTATGAAAGACTCGGGTTATCACTCTTCCAGAGGCTCCAATACTCCCTCCACCACGCTCCACTTTCTCACCGTTCCGGGTACCCGGGCGGCATCTTCGCTCCTGGGCGTCGTCAGGATCATCTGGAACCTGCCGCTCAGGAGCTCCATGAGTTTCGTTCCGCGATCCCGGTCGAGCTGGCTCAGCACATCGTCGAGCAGCATGACCGGGCGCTCCCCCGTTTTCTCCTCGATGTAGGCCGCCTCCGCGATCTTCAGTGAGAACACACCCGTTCGCAGCTGGCCCTGTGAACCGTAGGCTCTCAGGCTCTTCCCTCCCAGATCGAATCTCATGTCATCCCGATGCGGCCCGACCGACGTCATGCCGAGCTCCCGATCCCTCGCCCTGGACTTCGAGAGAGCATCCCGGTAGATTTCCACGGGATCCCCACCGGCCCTGACCGATTCAAGTACGTTCGCGGGTCTCGACTGGAACCGAATTCCGCTCTCGCGCTCAACGTCGAGATTCCGGTGTGCTCCCCGGTAGTGGATTTCGAACTCTTCGATGAAAGTATCCCTCCTGCGGATGATCTCCCCCGCGAACACCGCCAGCTGCTCGTCCCACGCAGAGAGGCTTCCCTCCTCTCCTCTTCCCTCCCGGAGGAGCGCATTCCTCTGTCTCAGCACGTGGTAGTAGTTCGTGAGGAGATCGAGGTATGACACCGACGTCATCGACAGCACGATGTCCATGAACCTCCTCCTCACGGAAGGAGACGAGCTGACGATCTCGACGTCCTCGGGAGTGACAACGACGACCTTCACGATGCCGAATGCTTCCCGCTGCTTTTTTCTTCGCACACCGTCCACCTTCACGAGCTTCTTCCTCCCGTCATAGCCCACCTCGACCCGGACCTCTCTGCCCGGTTTCTCTGCGACACCTTCCACTCTGAAGTACTGTTCCCCGAACCTGATGATCTCCGCGTCTCTCTTCGTCCTGAACGAGCGCAGCGTTCCCAGGTAGTAGACAGCCTCGAGAAAGTTCGTCTTACCCTGCCCGTTCCTCCCGACAAGAAAAGAACCTTCGGCCGGCAGCTCGATTCGCTCGCTCCGAAGGTTCCTGAAATTCACCGTCTCTATTTCCTTCAGCCTCACACCGTCATTCCTCGCTCACTCTTCCCCCTCCATGATCCTGAGCGGCATGATGATACTGAAGTACTCCTCGTCTTCCTCCGCTTCGTGCGGTTTCACGATACACGCCGTGTCTGGCTTGTTCATGAGAAACGAGACCTTACCGCTGCTGACGGCCTTGAGCGCTTCCTCTACATAGCTGGCATTGAACGATACCTCCATCGGATCGTCGTCGTAGTCGATATCGAGCGTCTCGTTCGCATGCCCCACATCCCTTGTCGTCACCCTCAGATTCAGCTGTCCCGGCCCCAGTTCGAATGTCACCCGTTTCGTGGTGGGATTCGCAATGACCTGCATGCGCCTCGTCGCGTGTATCAGTGCGTCCGTTTCGATGACCGCCTCCTTGTCATTGCTCTGGGGGACGACGAGCTCGTAGTTCGGAAAGGGACCCTCTATGAGCCTGGTGTATATTTCCTTTCCACCGCCTCGAAAAGCCATCTGCTTCTGCGCCATCGATATCTCGACCTTCTCGCTGCCGTCGAAGAGTTTCTTGATCTGATTGAGCGCCTTCATCGGTATGATGATGTCCCGTTCTTTTCCCTCTTTCCGGAATGCCCCCATCTTCCTGAATCTTGACAGGCGATGTCCATCCGTTGCAACGAGTCCGATGAAATCCTCCTTCACCTCGAGCAGTACTCCGGTGAGGATCGGTCGTGCCTGATCCTTCGATACCGCGAACATGGTCTGGTCGATGCCACCGATGAGAGTGTCGCCGTCGATACTCAGCGCCTCCTCGAAGTCCACTCTCGGAAGGGCCGGGTAATCTTCCCCGGGAAATGTCTGCAGCTCGAAGTGTCCTCTTCCGCAGTCGATGACGAGCTTTTCTCCTTCCCTCCTCATGACAATCATGTCCTGGGGAAGCTCCCGCACGACGTCGAAGAGCTTCCTGGCGGGCACGATCGCATTTCCCTTTTCTTCGACGGTGACTTCCTGCTGTATTCTCATCGATATGTCGAGATCGGTCGCGGACATGAAGAGCGTATTCCGCTCCGCTTCGATGAGCATGTTCGATATCACGAAGAGCGACGGGTGACTGGGAACGATTGAGGAAACCAGGCTCATGCTTCGTGACATCTCGTCCTTGTGAATCTTGATTTCCATGATCACTCTCCTTGGTGGATCCTTAGAATTCACCGGTGTCGTGGGAGATTCGAGAGGTTATTCACACTGGTTATACTAATTGTTCTCTTTATCAATGATGAGAAAAGTAGAAGTAGTGGTGTTGATTTGTCGATGACGGTTCCAAATACGCCACCGGGTGAAACATCGTCTTCTCCGGCGGTGTCCGTGCACCTTGAAACGTGTTGAAAACGACGGCTTCTCCGGAAAAAATACAACATCGACCGTGAAAAGGGAAGAGATTTCAACAGAAGTCCACGGGATGTTCACTGCTTGGCGAGTTCTGTGAGAGTCTTGATTTCCTTGCGGATCTGTTCGTCCCTGTCGATCAGTTCCTTGATCTTCTTGCAGGAGTGGATGACCGTGGCGTGGTCGCGGCCACCGAAACTGTCACCGATCTCGACGAGCGGCATAGTAGTGAGCTCGCGGGTGAGGTAGATGGCAACCTGTCGGGCCAGTGCGACGGTCTTCGTTCGGGACTTGGACTTGAGCGCTTCGACGGGAACGTGATAGTTCTGTGCCGTAAGTTTCTGAATCTTCGCGACGCTGATCTTTTTCGCTTCGCGGGAGAGTATGTCCTTCAGGACGTCCCGGGCGAGGGAAACAGTGGTTTCGCAATTGAGAAGCGATGACCGGGCGACGATGCGGATGAGCGAGCTTTCGAGGTCGCGGACGTTCGACGTGACGTATTCGGCGATGAATTCGAGAACGGAATCGGGGAGTTCGAGGTTGTCGGTCTCGGATTTTTTCCGGAGAATGGCCATCCGTGTTTCGAAATCGGGGGGCTGGATGTCGACGACGAGGCCCCAGGCGAAACGGGAAACGAGGCGTTCCTCGAGTGTGGGAATGTCGTTCGGATCGCGGTCGGAGGTGAGCACGATCTGCTTCTTCTTGTCATACAGCACGTTGAACGTGTGGAAGAATTCTTCCTGCGTCCCCTCCTTGTGAGCGAGGAACTGGACGTCGTCGATCAGGAGAATGTCCGCGTTCCGGTACTTGTTCCGGAACGAGCTGGTGGTTCCCTGCTGGATCGACTGGATCAGCTCGTTCATGAAGACTTCGGCCGGGCCGTAGAAGACGTTGTGTATGTTCCCGTTCGCGAGGAGCGAGTTCCCGATGGCCTGCATGAGATGCGTTTTTCCCAGACCGGTACCACCGTATATGAAGAGCGGGTTGTAGCGCAGTGCGGGGGACTCGGAAACCGCCAGGGAAGCTGCGTGGGCGAGCTGATTGTTCGATCCGACGACGAATGTGTCGAAGGTGTATTTGGTGTTCAGGTTGATCTGGTGGATGTTCGGATTTCTTCGCCTGGGAGGCAGCTCGTGGATGATGGCGTGGCTTTCCCTCCGGCCGTTGTGACTCGAGTTGCTCTTGTTGGACGAGGTGAAGGAAAGGAGCATCTTCCGGCCGAGGACCGAACAGGTGTGTTTCTCGAGAACGGGGCGGAAGCGATCGCCGATGTAGTCGGCTGCGAACTTGCTGTCGGCCTCGACGACGAGGATGTCGTCGCTCATGGACACTCCCCGCGTCGGCATGACCCAGGTTTCGAAGGACCGGTTGTTGATGTGTTCGCGGCTCTGTTCCTTGACGACGGACCAGATTTCCTGCGGAGTCAATTCCATGAGAGAGCGCCTCATCGCAACGAGATGAGCATCACAATGGAAGGAAAATCGTTGTGCCCTCCTTCAACAGGACCTTCATTCTACAAGAGATCGATACTTTTGTCAAGTGGAAATTTAAATTCATGAAACCCGCTCCCAGACTGAGTTTCATGAGTTGTAGCCTCAGACCCTACCGGCCGGAAAAATCCGGGAATCGTAGTCGCATTGAGGAGAAGCGCTTAGGTGTCATCGTTCCGGAGAGGCGTCGGGGCGTGGTCCCGGAGGGGGGCTCCGTCGCTTGAAAGAACGGGGGTGAAATGTTATATTACTTGCCCCGATTATGAGAGGATACTCACGTTCACCGGAAGGAGGAGGAACGTGAAGCGCACATACCAGCCTCACCGGAGACGGCGGAAAAACACGCACGGATTCCGGAAGCGGATGAGGACGAAGACGGGTCGAGCCATCCTGAACCGGCGGAGAGCGAAGGGACGGAAGAGGGTCTCCGTGTCCTGAGACAGCGGGACGGCCGTGATGAGAAGAAGAGGTCGTGAAGCACTCCCCCGGGAGGCGAGGATAACGAAACGGGACGACTTCGAACGGGCGAAGAGGAGCGGAGTATGGTACCGCGGGAAACATCTCGATCTGATCGTTGCCGACGGGGATGCGGAGCGTCCACGCATCGGTCTGATCATTCCGCTCTACGGTCATTCGGTCGTGATGAGAAACACCCTGAAACGGCGTATCAGAGAAATTCTTCGCCGCGAGGTCCTGCCCGCCGTGGACGGCCGGATCGACATCGTCGTCCGGGCGAGGAAGCAGGCCTACCGGGCCGGCTACTCAACGCTGAAGAACGAACTGGAGTCGCTCGCACAGCGAGCGCGAGAGCAGGGTGGACGGCGTGAGCGATGAGCGGTCGGGCGAACGGGAGAAAGAGACGGGTGTAGCGGTTTCCCTGCTCTGTGCCCTCATCGCGGTCTACCGGGCCACCGTTTCGAGGCTCCTTCCCGAAGCATGCCGATTTTATCCCTCGTGTTCCGTATACGCCTCGATGAGCCTGAAAAAGTACGGCATCGTCCGGGGCACGGCGAAAGCGATTCGCCGGGTCGCCAGATGCGCGCCCTGGTCCGACGGCGGGATCGATTATCCTTGACCCGGGTTATTCATGAGAAGCAGTCAGAAAGCGGCCGCCAGCATCGAAAGCGTATGAATAATTCTGGCTGATTACTGCTCCTGTTCAGAGTTACGGTGATCTCCGTCCGGCATCGGCATCAGCACGGTGCGGACAGTCGAGAGAGAGGATACGGCACGAACGATGGAAAAGAGAACGCTCCTGGCGCTTGCGCTCATCCTGCTCGTCCTGATCCTGAGCAACAGGCTTCTGTACCCGCCGGTGCCTCCGGAGGAGGGCACAGAAACCGGAGACACAACGGAGGTCGTACCCGACACCGGGGGGGAACAAGTCGTACGACCGGTGGAAGGGGAGCCTCCCTCGCTCGAGGAAGCATTCGGCGGGACAGAAGGGGAGGAGAAGCTTCCCGAGGCAGAGACGGTTGCCGCCGATGCCGGCACGACCGTCGTCGAGACCGATCTGTTCCGGCTCGTCTTCTCGAACAGGGGAGCGGTGCTCATCGGGGCGCGGCTGAACGAGTACGAGTACTTCCCGGAAGACGAGCCGTTGCAGCTGATCCGGCCCCAGAGGTCGGACTTTCTCTCCTTCTTCCTCTCTGTGAAAAAGGACACCCTCTCGCTCCGCGGCGTGCCGTTCACCTCCGACACGAGGAGTCTCGTCCTCGACCCCGGCCGGCCCGAGGGAAGCATCGTGTTCTCGACCGTCATCGGAACGGCCGACACGATCACGATGTCCTACACTTTCCAGCACGACTCCTACCTGTTCGGAGCTCAGCTCGACCTGCCCGAGATGCCGCGGGTCGCCGACGGCGTGAAGGTGCACACGCTGCTCGGACCGACGTTCCATCCGACGGAGAAGGACTCGGCCAAGGACGATTTCCCCAACTTCGGCGCCGTCTTCATGCGCGAGGGAGAGGTCGAGGAGAAGAAGATGGGGAAGTTCGAGAAGGGCGAGCGGGAGTTCGTCCCCGGACCGCTGCCCTGGGTCGTCATGAAAAACAAGTACTTCATGGTCGGACTCGTATCCCGGATCGTCCCCTACGACGGCGCGGTCTTCTCCGGCCTGAAGGAACAGAACCGGTTCATGGTGAAGCCCAACACCGCGATTCCTCCCGGCACGCGGACACTCGCCTACGAAGTCTACGTCGGCCCGCAGGATTACCGGTATCTCAAGGAGGTCGGTCTCGGTCTGGAGAAGATGGTCGAGTACGGCTGGTTCATCATCAAACCGTTTACGAAGCTCATCCTGATCATCATGCTCTGGATGCACAAGTTCATCGAGAATTATGGACTTGTCATCATCATCTTTTCGATATTCACGAAGATC
This sequence comes from uncultured Gemmatimonadota bacterium, assembly GCA_964566685.1. Classification (GTDB taxonomy): domain Bacteria; phylum Gemmatimonadota; class CAZMKB01; order CAZMKB01; family CAZMKB01; genus CAZMKB01. The sequence continues at coordinate 42,342 of CAZMKB010000001.1, forward strand.
CTCTTCTATCCGCTCACGAAGAAGAGCCTCCAGGCCACGCGGGACATGCAGAAGCTGCAGCCGCACATCAAGAAGATCCGGGAGGAGCACAAGAGCGATCCGAAGAAGCTGCAGGAAGAGACGATGCGGCTCTATCGGGAGCACAAGGTCAATCCGCTCGGCGGCTGCCTCCCGCTCCTCATCCAGATGCCGGTGCTCTGGGCGCTCTTCTACGTCTTCCAGCGGACGATAGAGTTCCGGGGTGAGAAGTTCACCCTCTGGATCCAGGACCTCTCGGCGCCCGATCCGCTCTTCATTCTTCCCGTCGTCATGGGCCTCTCGATGTACGTGCAGCAGAAGATGACACCCACCACCGACCCGAGAATGGCGCCGATGCAGTTCATCATGCCCGTCGTCCTCACCATCATCTTCATCAACTTCCCCGCCGGACTGGTGCTCTACTGGACCGTCAACAACATCATGTCGATCCTGCAGCAGTATTCCCTGAAACGTCAGGACACCCCGGTCACGAAGGCCGGAGAGAAGACGGGGAAGGGGGACAGGAAGAATGACCGGGGCAGGAAGAGCAGCTGACACCATCGCCGCACTGTCGACACCACCGGGAAAAGGAGCGATCGCCGTCGTCCGCGTGAGCGGTGACCGGGCCATCGATGTTGCGAAGGAGGTGTTCGAGCCGGTGCCGGAAGGGCTCGGAACACGCAGGGCACGGTCGCTCCATGTCGGGAAATTCGTCGACACCAGGCGGGGAAAAATGATCGACCGGGTCGTCATGACCGTCTTCCCGGCTCCCGGCTCCTACACCGGCGAGGACCTCGTCGAAATCCACTGCCACGCCGGGAATGTCACCCCTCGGCTCATCCTTCGAACGCTGATCGAGAACGGCTGCCGGCCGGCCGAGCCCGGGGAGTTCACCCTCAGAGCCTGCCTGTCGGGAAAGCTCGACCTGATTCAGGCCGAAGCGGTTCTCGATGTGATCGAGAGCACGACCGAAGCGGCCCAGCAGGGCGCGGTCCACGGGATGGAGGGGTCGCTGTCGAGAGAGATCGGCGGGCTCAGGGAAGAGGTCACGGAGCTCTCGGCCCGCGTCGAGTACTTCATCGATTTCCCCGAAGAAGACGACGTTCTTGCTGGTCCCGCCGCGGACGGAGACAGGGCGAGGGACATCGTCCGGCGTATCGATCACCTGCTCCGGACGGCCGCCGACGGCCGAAAGCTCGCCGAGGGTGTCCTCACCGTCATCGCCGGGGTGCCAAACGTCGGAAAATCGACCCTGTTCAATCTGCTCCTGGAGGAAGAGCGGGCCATCGTGACGCCGCTGCCGGGGACGACCCGCGATGCGATCGAGGCGTCGATCGAGGCAGGCGGACTGCCGCTCAGGCTCGTCGACACTGCAGGGATCAGATCGCCCGGCGATCCGATCGAGGAGAAGGGGGTGACCTTCTCACGCCGCTATCTCGAGAAGGCGGATCTCATTCTCTTCGTGACCGAGGCAAACAGAACCATGACCAGGGAAGAAAGGCTCTTTGTCGAGGAATTTGGGGTCAAAACGGTTGTGGTCCGCAACAAGCTCGATCTCGGGAACGCCGGAGAGGCGGACAGGCTTCCGCCGGCGCGCCGGCTTCTCGAGATGTCGTGCCGGACAAGGAAGGGCCTGGAGGAGCTCCGGTCCGAGCTCGCCGGGTCCGCCGGCCGGCTCCTCCGGCTCGAGGAGGAAGACGGCGGGACGATTGTCCTGCGTGCTCGACACCGTGAAGGGCTCGGCGAGGCGAAAAAGGCGCTCGAGACCTTTGTGGATTCCTGTGGAGAACTGCCGCCGGAGATTCTGGCCATTGAGCTTGCGCGGTCACGAGCCGCGCTCGAAGGGCTCATTGGAGCCATCACGGAGGAGGATCTCCTCGACCGGATTTTCGCGAACTTCTGTGTGGGAAAGTAACACGAGCGGGGAGTGTTTCACGTGAAACATCAGAGGAGCCGGTACGATGTGATCGTCGTCGGAGGCGGGCATGCAGGGATCGAGGCCGCCGCCGGCGCATCCCGGATCGGTGCCGGGACCCTCCTCGTCACCGGAGATCGGGCGACGATTGGAGCGCTGTCCTGTAATCCCGCGATCGGTGGTGTCGGAAAGGGTCACCTCGTCCGCGAGGTCGACGCCCTCGGCGGCATCATGGGGCGTGCTGCGGACCGGGCAACCGTCCAGTTCCGGGTTCTCAACAGGGGGAAAGGACCCGCCGTCTGGAGCCCCCGCGCGCAGGTCGACAGGAACGGCTACCCGCGTACCGTCCAGGAGGAGCTCGAACGCCGCGAGCGCCTGGTCATCAGGGAAGACATCGTGTCCGGAGTCATCGAACGGGGCGGGCGTGTTTCTGCCGTCCGACTCTCGGGCGGCGAGCTGATCGAAACGGCGGCGCTGGTGCTCTGCTGCGGT
>CAZMKB010000002.1:0-18346 GCA_964566685.1 uncultured Gemmatimonadota bacterium
AATGTAAACTATAATGTGCTCCCCGTAGTAACAGGAAGGAGAGACCGATGACCGATAAGACGAGATCCTCAGGCAGTACATCCGAGAAGAACGCAGAGGTGATCCACGGCCCGAGCCTGCTCACCGACTACGACATACACCTGTTCCGGGAAGGCAGCCACTTCCGGATCAATGAAAAAATGGGATCGCACATCATGACCATCGACGGAAAGGACGGGGTGCACTTCGCCGTGTGGGCGCCGAACGCCTCGTCGGTCTCGGTGATCGGAGACTTCAACGGCTGGGATCCGGCCGCCCACAGGCTCGCCATCCGGTGGGACGGCTCCGGGATCTTCGAAGGATTCATCCCCGGTGTGAGAAAAGGAGATCTCTACAAGTATCACATCGTCTCCCGGCACGGTGATTTCGAAATCGACAAGGGCGACCCGTTCGCCGTTGCGTGGGAGATATCGCCGCTGACGGCATCGATGGTCTGGGACCTCGATTACGAGTGGAACGACGAGGAGTGGATGCGGGAACGACACCGGCCCAATGACCTCGGAGCCCCGATGTCGATCTACGAGGTCCACCCCGGCTCGTGGCGCCGGGTTCCCGAAGACGGCAACAGGGTCCTCGGCTACCGGGAACTGGCTCATCAGCTCGCAGACTACGTGTCGGAGATGGGATTCACGCACGTGGAGCTCCTCCCGGTCACCGAACACCCGTTTTTCGGCTCGTGGGGGTATCAGACCGTCGGCTATTTCGCCCCGACCAGCCGTTACGGCACGCCCCAGGACTTCATGTACCTGATCGACCATCTCCACTCCAGGGGCATCGGCGTCATCCTCGACTGGGTGCCGTCGCACTTTCCTTCGGATGCCCATGGACCGGTGTTTTTCGACGGAACCCATCTCTTCGAACACGCGGACGTCAGGAAGGGATTTCACCCAGACTGGAAGAGCTACATCTTCAACTACGGCCGGAACGAGGTGAAGAATTTCCTCATCAGCAACGCACTGTACTGGCTGGAACGGTATCACATCGACGGGCTGCGTGTGGACGCCGTCGCCTCCATGCTCTACCTCGACTACTCCCGCAGGGAGGGTGAGTGGATACCCAACGAGTACGGCGGGCGGGAGAACCTCGAGGCGATCGCTTTCCTGAAGAGATTCAACGAGGTCGTGTTCAGGGAGTTTCCCGACACCCAGACCATCGCCGAGGAGTCTACATCCTGGCCAATGGTGTCCAGGCCGGTCCACCTGGGGGGTCTCGGCTTCGGGATGAAGTGGAACATGGGATGGATGCACGACACTCTCGACTACTTCTCGAATGACCCCGTTCACCGGAAATACCACCACAACCAGCTCACGTTCAGCATCTGGTACGCCTTCTACGAGAACTTCGTCCTCCCGCTCTCCCACGACGAAGTGGTGCACGGCAAGGGTTCGATCCTCGGGAAGATGCCGGGTGACGACTGGCAGAAGTTCGCCAGCGTCCGGGCGCTTCTGGGGTACATGTTCACCCATCCCGGCAAGAAACTCCTGTTCATGGGAACGGAGTTCGGCCAGTGGTCGGAGTGGAGTCACGAGCGGAGCCTGGACTGGCACCTCCTCGAACACGACCCCCACCGCGGGCTCCAGAGATGGGTGCGCGACCTGAACACCTTCTACCGGGGTGAGCCCTGTCTCTACCAGCGGGATTTCGAGCTGGGAGGCTTCCGCTGGGTCGACCACAGCGACTGGGAACAGAGCGTGATCTCGTTCCTCAGGCGCGGTGAATCCCACGACGAGGCCCTCCTCGTCGTGGCCAATCTGACTCCTGTTCCCCGCAGCAATTACCGTCTCGGAGTTCCCTTCGGCGGACGGTGGGAAGAGGTTATCAACAGCGACGCGAAGCTCTACGGGGGAAGTGGACAGGGCAATATGGGAGGCGTCGACGCATCTCCCGTTTCGGCGCACGGCTTCTATCACGCCATCTCCCTCACTCTCCCACCGCTCTCCGTGATAGTACTGAAAGGAACGAGTTCGTAGGTGTCGAACATGACCGACATCGGAGCCCGGTATCACGGGAAGGGAGTCTGCGAGTTCACGGTCTGGGCACCCGAAACACCGCAGGTCTCGCTCCACATCACCGGCCCGGAGGAGAGGACCGTTTCCATGACGGCGGGCGAGCGAGGGTACTGGAGCGCCGGGGTGGACGGCATCGCTCCGGGAGCACGTTACCTCTACCGCCTGTCCGACTCTCTCGAGCTGCCGGACCCGGCCTCATTCTCCCAGCCCGAAGGCGTCCACGGACCGTCCGAGATCGTCGACCACCACTCGTTCGACTGGCATGACGCGGACTGGGACGGCGTCGGGCTCGACCGGATGATCATCTACGAGATGCACGTGGGGACGTTCACCCCCGAGGGGACCTTTCAGGAGGCAATAGACAGGCTGGAAGCTCTCGCGGAGCTCGGGATAACCGCCGTGGAGGTCATGCCCGTCGCCCAGTTCCCCGGGGAGAGAAACTGGGGCTACGACGGTACGCATCCGTTCTCGGTGCAGAACTCGTACGGCGGACCGGTGGGGCTCCGCCGGCTGGTCGACGCCTGCCACCGGCACGGGTTGGCTTTCATCCTCGACGTGGTCTACAACCACCTCGGCCCGGAGGGCAACTACCTCGGCGATTTCGGTCCTTACTTCACCGATCGCTACCGGACGCCCTGGGGCAGGGCAATCAATTTCGACGGACCCCACTCGGCTGAGATCAGGAACTACTTTCTCCAGAACGCGATCTCGTGGTTCGAAAACTACCACGTCGACGCTCTGCGCCTGGACGCCGTTCACGGGATATTCGACCGGAGCGCGAAACACATCCTCGAGGAGATGGCGGAGTGCGTGGAGGAGCGCTTCGGCAGGAAGCGCATTCTCATCGCCGAAAGCGACCTGAACGATGTCAGAATCATCCTGAGCCGGCACCGGGGCGGCTACGGAGTCGACGCACAGTGGAACGACGACTTTCACCACAGCCTGCACACCCTCCTCACCGGTGAACGGAACGGCTACTACCTGGACTTCGGAAGGCTCGAGCACCTGGCCGCGGCGATACGGGAAGGCTTCGTCTACGACTGGAAGTATTCCCGGTACCGGAAGCGATATCACGGCAGTTCCTCCGGTCACTTTCCTGCAGAGAGGTTCATCGTATCGATACAGAACCACGACCAGGTGGGAAACAGAATGCTGGGAGAAAGGCTTTCCTCCCTCGTTTCGTTCGAGGCGCTCAAGCTCGCAGCCGGCGTCCTTCTCGTCACGCCCGCCGTCCCACTCCTCTTCATGGGCGAAGAATACGCAGAGGAGAACCCGTTCCTCTATTTCGTCAGCCACGCGAATCCCGATCTCGTCCGGGCGGTTCGCGAAGGACGGAAGGAGGAGTTCTTTGCTTTCGGATGGGAAGGAGACCCTCCCGATCCTCAGGCGGCAGACACGTTTCTCTCGTCGAAACTGTCCTGGGACCGCCGGAACGGAGGAGCCCACCGGCTGATGCTCGAGTACTACCGGACACTCATCGAGCTCCGCAGGACGACGCCGGCACTCTCCGTACTCGAGAGGAAGGGTCTCGAGGTCGGCTGCAGCGAAAAGGAATGCTCCATCTCACTGCTCCGGCGGCACGGTGACAGCTCGGTGCTCTGTGTCATGAATTTCGGCGAAGAAAGCACCGAATTCACGCCGGCGGCGCATCTTGCCAGGGGAAAGAAGATCTTCGACTCCGCCGAAGAGAAGTGGAACGGACCCGGACCGACCGCACCTGAACAGGCGGAGCCGGGCGGGCAATTCGATCTGCAGCCTCACAACCTGGTCATCTACGACATTCAGGGAGAGCGATGAACAGATACATCACCCTACACGGACACTTCTACCAGCCGCCGCGCGAAAACCCATGGCTGGAGGAAGTCGAGCTCCAGGATACGGCCTACCCGTATCACGACTGGAACGAGCGGATCACGACCGAGTGCTATGCACCGAACAGCGCGGCACAGATCCTCGACAGCGAAGGTTATGTCGACGATCTGGTCAACAACTATTCCCGTATGAGCTTCAACTTCGGGTCGACGCTCTTGATGTGGATGAAACGCCACGAAGCCGACATCTACCGGTCGATCATCGAAGCCGACAGAGAGAGCCGTGACCGGTTTTCCGGCCACGGCTCCTGTCTCGCTCAGGCCTACAACCACCTGATCATGCCGCTCGCGAACAGCCGGGACAAGAGAACCCAGGTCATCTGGGGCGTCCGGGACTTCGAATACCGCTTCGGCAGGAAGCCCGAGGGCATGTGGCTTCCCGAAACGGCGGTGGACCTTGAGACGCTCGACATCATGGCCTGGGAGGGGATTCTCTTCACGATCCTCGCCCCCCACCAGGGAGCCAGGATAAAGAAGCTCGGGGAGAAAGAGGCGAAATGGAAGAGTGTCGAGAACGGCTCCATCGACCCCCGGTACGCGTATCGCTGCGAGCTCCCATCAGGCAGAAATATCGCGATCTTCTTCTACGACGGTCCCATCTCCCACGACATCGCTTTCGGTGGTCTCCTCCGTGACGGAAAGGCGTTCGCGGAGCGTCTCCGCTCCTCCTTCGTAGAATCCCGGGAAGGCCCGCAGCTGGTTCACGTCGCCACCGACGGCGAGACATACGGCCACCACCAGCAGCACGGGGACATGGGTCTCGCTTACTGCCTCAACTATCTCATGGAGAGAGACGACATCAACCTGACGAACTACGGTGAATTTCTCGAACGACACCCGCCCGGGTTCGAGGTCGAGATCGTCGAGAACACCTCGTGGAGCTGCGCCCACGGCGTGGAACGATGGCGGAAGGATTGCGGCTGCAGCACCGGCAAGGGCAACGGCTGGACCCAGGCATGGCGGGCACCGCTGCGCGGAGCGCTGGACTGGCTTCTCGAGAACCTCGCCGAAGTCTACGAAGCGGAGATGAGCAGGCTGTGCCCGGATCCCTGGAAGACCCGGGACGACTTCATCGACGTGATCCTGGACAGGTCCATCGAGAACACCGATCGCTTCATCCGCGAGCACGCGGCACGGGAGCTCGAAGCCGGGGAGAAGACGACGTTCCTGATGCTCCAGGAGCTCCAGCGGCACGCGATGCTGATGTACACCAGCTGCGGCTGGTTCTTCGATGAGATCTCCGGCCTCGAAACCACCCAGGTGATGAGATACGCCGCCCGGGCGATGCAGCTCGCCGAGGAGGTGAGCGGCGTTTCGCTCGAGGGTGCCTTCATCGGACTCCTCGAACGGGCCCCGAGCAACATCCGTAAATACGAGACAGGGAAGGCGGTTTACGAGAATCTCATTCAGCCCGAGGCACTCGATCTGCAGCGGGTCGCACTCCACTACGGCATGTCGTCGCTCTTCAGGGACTACTCGGAGAGCGAACGGATCTACACCTATCGGGCTCTCACTCACGAGTACGACCGTTCCGTCTCCGGGAGGAGGAAAATCGCTCTCGGCGCGGTTTCCATCCGCTCGGACATCACCTGGGAAGAGAAGCTCATCAGCTTCGCGGCGCTTCACCTGGGAGGCCACGACGTGATCGGGGATGCACGGGATTTCGCGGGTGAAGAAGCGTTCGAGAAGATGCAGCTCGAACTGAAGGAGAACTTCGTGCGGGGAAACATCTCCGAGCTCATCCGGCTCATCGACCTGCATTTCAGCCTCCACCGGTATTCGCTCTGGCACCTGTTCAAGGACGAACAGAGGAGGATCTTCGATCATCTGCTCGAGGATCCCGCGGCGGAAGCGGAACACGCGCTTCGCCAGATCTACGAGGACCACTATCCGATCATGCAGGCCGTTCACGATATGAACGTCCCTATCCCGGACTACTTCTCTCTCGCGCTCCGGGTCATCACGCGGGCGGACATTCTCGAGGCGCTCGAAAGCGATCCGGTGGACCTGACGAGTCTCCAGAATGCAATCGATACGGTGCATGCCTGGTCCCTGGACATCGACCGGGTGACACTCGGATTCAGGTTCGGACGGAGGCTCAACTCCCTCGTCGAAGGATGGAACGACGAAATCGACAATGTCGAGCGCCTGGAAACGATTTTGTCTCTTCTCCAGGCTTCGGAAAGCCTCTCGCTCTCCCTCAACCTCTGGCGGGCCCAGTGCATCCTGTTCACGATTGCACGGGACCGCTTCGAAGAGATGCAGACGCTGAAGAGCGAAGGCAGCGACTCCGCCCGGAGGTGGATCAACCTCGTCAACCAATTGAGCACCCATCTCAAGGTCAGGATCACGTGAGGCACATCCCGGACTCGACATACCGGCTGCAGTTCAACGCATCGTTCACGTTCGATGACGCGGCGGGGATCATCGACTACCTCTCCCGCCTGGGAGTCGGAGACATTTACGCATCGCCGATATTCAAGGCACACCGCGGAAGCAGCCACGGTTACGACGTGGTGGACCCGAACAGGCTGAACCCGGAGCTTGGAGGCCGGGACGGATTCGAGCACCTCTCGGATGTCGTGAAGGAACAGGGGATTCGATGGCTTCAGGACATCGTCCCGAACCACATGGCGATCGACACCGACAACTGGATGCTCATGCAGGTTCTCGAGATAGGGAAGAATTCGCCGTACACCCCCCTGTTCGAGATAGACTGGAATCACCCCTACGAGAACATACGGGGAAGGTTCCTCGTTCCCCTTCTCGGGAAGCCTTATGCCCGGGCTCTGGAGGACGGTGAGATCCAGGTCGTTTACGACTCCTCTGGTTTCAGCATCACCTATTACGATCTCAGACTTCCGCTGAAGATCGAGTCGTACCCCGAGATCCTCGAACACCGTATCGACCGGCTGGAACAGGGGCTGGGTGCGGAAAGCAGTGAATTCATACGTTTCCTCGGCAGCATCCGGCACTTGCAGACGATCGCGACCTCGAGCGGGAGGGAGCCTCCCACCGATCAGATCCGGCATGCGAAGAAGATCCTGTGGCAGCAGTATCAACGGAATGGAAGAATCCGGGAATTCATCGACGAAAATCTCGATCATTTCAACGGTGAGCGCGGAGATCCCGGGAGCTTCGACGCCCTCGATCACCTGCTCTCGCGACAGCGTTTCCGGCTCTCGTACTGGAAAGTCGCCACCGAAGAGATCAACTACCGCCGCTTCTTCACGGTGAACGATCTTCTGTCCATACGGGTCGGTGATCCGGAAGTCTTCGAGATGACCCACCGTCTCCTGTTCGACCTTCTCGATCAGGATCTGCTGGACGGACTGAGAATAGACCACATCGACGGGCTGGGCGACCCCACCGTCTACCTGGAACGCCTGCGTGGGCGGGCCGCCGGCAAATACATCGTGGTCGAAAAGATACTCCAGCAGGATGAAGAGCTGCCGGATGTCTGGGACGTCGAGGGAACGACCGGCTATGACTTCATGAACGTGGTGAACGACCTGCTCTGCGAACACCAGAACCAGCCGGCGTTCAGCAAGATCTACTACAAATTCTCGAAGGTGTCGAAATCGTACGACGATCTCCTGTACGAGAAGAGAAAGATCATCATCGAAAAACACATGTCCGGGAACGTCGACAACCTCGCCCAGAAGGTCAAGAGAATTTCGAGCCACGACCGTCTCGGCAAGGACATCACGCTCAACGGCCTCAGGAGGGCTCTGGTCGAAGCGCTGGCCATGTTCCCGGTTTACCGCACCTATATCAGCGACGGCCGGAAGTCCGAAAGCGACGAACGCTCTGTCAGGACATCGATCGAGAAGGCACAGGCCAGGAATCCCGACCTGGCGCTCGAGCTCGGGTTTCTCGAACGCTATCTCCTCGGGCAGGACTCCGGGGAGGGAACGGATGAGTGCCTGCGTGTCGCCATGTCGTTCCAGAAATACAGCGGACCGATCATGGCCAAGGGTTTCGAGGACACCCTCCTCTACGTGTACAATCGCCTGATTTCCCTCAACGAGGTCGGCGGCAGCCCGCACCGGTTCGGGACCACCCGTGAGGAGTTTCACCGGTTCAACCGCAGGCGTGCGGAATCTCTTCCGCATTCCATGAATGCGACTTCCACTCACGACGCAAAGCGGGGCGAAGACGTCAGGGCGCGCATCAACGTGCTCTCGGAGATACCCGGGGAATGGGATTACCACCTGAAGACGTGGAACCGGATAAACCGGCCCGGGAAAAAAAGGATCCACGGAGCCCGCGTGCCGGACAGGAACGACGAATATTTTCTGTATCAGACACTTCTGGGAACCTACCCGTTCGACGGGATGAGCGACGACTACCTCGACAGGATCAGGGAGTACATCGTCAAGGCGGTCAGGGAAGCGAAGGAGCACACCGCATGGATCAAGCCCGACACGGAATACGAAGACGCGTTCGTATCCTTCGTCGAGAGAATACTCTCCACCGATGAAGGAAACAGGTTCTTCGAAGAATTCAGGCTTTTTCAGCAGAAGATCGCCCACTACGGGATGTTCAACTCCCTGACCCAGACGATTCTCAAGATCGCCTCCCCCGGCACACCCGACTTCTACCAGGGGAGCGAGCTCTGGGACCTGAACCTGGTGGACCCCGACAACCGGCGCCCTGTCGACTACGGCATCAGGATGCGGTACCTCGAAGAAATCGAGAGCCGTGGCCGGTCGAACCCGCTCGTGCTCATCGACGAGCTCTGCGCACGGAGGAACGACGGCAGAATCAAGATGTTTCTGACCATGAAGGCGCTCCGGGCACGACGGGAGAGGGGCGATCTCTTCCACAGGGGGGAGTATCTGCCGCTCGAGTCATCGGGGAAGTATGCACGTCACATCGTCGCGTTCGCCCGGCGGCACGATGACCGGTGGGCGATCACCGTCGCCCCGCGCCTCCTCACCTCGGTCGTCAGGCCCGGAGAGCTGCCGACCGGTCTCCGGGTGTGGGAGGACACGCGTGTCCATCTGCCCCGGAGCCATCCCACGGCCTGGAAGAACATCATCACCGGCATGTCACTCGAAACCGATGGAGACGAAGTCGCCGCTGGCACCGTTCTGGAACATTTTCCGGTCGCGTTCCTGTTCGACGAGGAGGATCAGTGAAGACGAGAGGGAGCGGCATCCTGTTGCACATCAGTTCGCTGCCGTCGGCATACGGGATCGGTGATTTCGGTCCGAAGGCTTACGAGTTCGCCGATTTTCTGGAAGCAGGAAAACAGACGTACTGGCAGATTCTTCCCCTCACGCCCACGGATTCGGGCCTGGGGAACTCTCCCTACAGCAGCACCTCGACCTTCGCGCTCAGCCGCTGGCTCGTGAACCCGGACATTCTGGTCGAGGAAGGACTTCTGGACAGAAACGACCTGGATCCGCGTCCGCCGTTTCCCGCGGAACTGGTCGACTATCCCGCTGTCGAGTCGTACAAGGGTCGTCTGCTCGAGCGCAGCTGGCAGAGATTTTCCCGGGAGGGTGACCGGGAATCCTTCGAGCAGTTCTGCCGCTCCAGCGAGCACTGGCTCGACGACTACTCTGTGTTCATGACCCTGAAGGACCTCCACGACGGCAGGGTGTGGAACGAGTGGCCGCCGGAGTACAGGAACAGGGAACCCGGGGCGATACGGAAATTCAGGGAGGAGTACCGGGAACGGATCGAACGATGCAAGTTCTACCAGTATGTGCTCTTCTCCCAGTGGCAGGTCCTGCGGGGGTACTGCAACGCACGGGGCATCCGCATCATCGGGGACGTCCCCATCTACGTCACCTACGACAGCGCGGACGTGTGGGGAAACCCGGGCATCTTCAAGCTGGACGAGAAGCGGAATCCGACCTGTGTTGCCGGCGTTCCACCCGACTATTTCAGCGAGACCGGACAGCTCTGGGGGAACCCGGTGTACGACTGGGATGAGCTGCGACGGTCGAACTTCGCATGGTGGCTCCGGCGGATCGGCCACGTTCTCACGCTGTGCGATCTGCTCCGCATCGATCACTTCCGCGGACTCGTGGCCTACTGGGAGATACCGGCGGGAAAACCCACGGCGATCGACGGATCGTGGGCAGAGGTTCCGGTCCACGACTTCATCGGGGCCATCCGCAGGGAATTCTCCGAGCTTCCCATCATCGCCGAGGACCTCGGTTACATCACACCCGATGTTCAGAAGGTGATCACCGACTACGGCTTTCCCGGCATGAAAGTACTCCAGTTCGCGTTCGGTGAGGACGATCCGGAGCACCAGTATCTGCCCCACAACTACGAACCGAACTGCGTCGCCTACACCGGCACGCACGACAACAACACGGTGAAAGGCTGGTTCGAGAACGAAACCGACGAAGAGACGAGAAGACGCCTCTTCCGCTACCTTGGTCGTGAGGCGGGCACCGGCGACATACACCGGGCCCTGATCCGGCTGGCGATGAGCTCGGTCAGCAACCTGGTGATCTTTCCGCTCCAGGACGCACTCGGCCTCGGCGGCGAGGCGCGAATGAACACGCCGGCGGCGCCGGCCGGGAACTGGGCCTGGCGGATGCTCGACGAGCACATGACCCCCCAACTGGCCGCCGAGCTCTCCGAGATGACCTGGACCTACGGCCGTGCGCCCCGCCCCGATGCTTGAAAGCCGTCCCCGGATCGATTACCTTATGAGTGAATGATCGCTCCGCTCGATCGCCGCAGGGACGCGACGCCCTCTGACAAAACCACTTCCTGAACTCCACCGGAGAGAAGTGTGGCAAAGAAGAAAAACCGGAAACGACATCCGAAACGGCAGGAACAGAGGAAGACACGTCCTCCTGAGAGAAGGCGCCTGCGGATGATCCTGAAGATCGGTTCGCTGCCCGCGGCGGCAGCCGTGATCGTGCTGGCTCTCTTCTTCCTGACCGGTGATGAACCCGAAAAGAAGAACGTCCTGCTCATCACCCTCGACACGGTCAGGGCCGACCGATTGAGCTGCTACGGTGCAAACGGCATCACGACACCGGCGATCGACCGGATCGCCGGCATGGGCGTCCTCTTCGAACAGGCTGTCGCCCCGGCACCGCTGACACTCCCCTCTCACGCCACCGTTCTCACGGGTCTCTATCCGCAATCGCACGGCGTCCGTGACAACCACTCGTTCCGCCTCTCCAACAGGGCCGTCACGCTGACCGAGATACTGCGGAACAACGGCTACCGGACGGCCGCGGTCGTGGGGAGCTTCATCCTGGATTCGAGCTTCGGCCTCGCACAGGGGTTCGAATACTACGACGATGAAATGGTGAGCTCTCGCGTGGCCGGAGGGCTCCAGCGGCTCACCCCGCGACCGGCATCGGATGTCACTTCGAGCTCTCTGTCCTGGCTCAGCCGGGTTTCCGGTGAACCGTTCTTCCTCTGGGTTCACTACTACGATCCCCACCACCCTTACGAGCCGCCGCCGCCATACGCCGATCTGTACAGGGAAGATCCGTACAACGGTGAGATAGCATTCGTCGACGAGAACGTCGGCAGGATCCTCCAGGTGCTCGAAGCAGAGAAGCTCCTGGAAGAGACCTTCATCGTCGTCGCGGGGGATCACGGTGAGGGTCTCGGCGATCACGGCGAGAAAACCCACAGCGTCTTCGTCTATGAGCCCATGATCAGGGTTCCGTTCATCATCAGCCGTCCGAGGTCGCTCCCGGCCGGGGTGCGGATCGAGGAACCTGTTTCCCTCGCAGACATCTTCCCCACCATTCTCGACCTTCTCGATCTCGACTACGAGGCCGACCTCGACGGAATGAGCCTGGTTCCGCTCCTCCGGGACGGAGAGAAGCGTGACAGGTTCCTCTACAGCGAGAGCATGTTCTCTTCCCTCACCTACGGATGGAGCGAGCTCTCGAGCCTGCGGGGGCCCCGATGGAAGTACATTCGATCGGCGACGCCGGAGCTCTACGACCTCTCCCGGGACCCCGCCGAAGAAAACAACCTGGCCGAAGCGAGGCCCGACGTACTGGAACGGTTCGAAGCCCGCCTGGATTCCCTGCTCGAAGAGTCACCATCCGGAGAAAGCTTCTCCGACAGGCGCAGCTCCACGCCCGAAGAGCGGGAGCGGCTGGCCGCTCTCGGATATGTCACCGGGAGCCCCGGACGGGAGGAGGGAACCCGGCCCCGGGATCCGAAAGACATGATCCGGTATCATCTTCTCATCGACAGGGGCAACAAAGCCACGGACCATGCCCGATATGACGAGGCTTTCGACGCGTTCAGCGAGGTACTCTCACTCGCATCGAAGGAGGAGCGGGACCCGTCCATGGATGAGCTCCTCGGGATGGTACACAACCGGCTGGGATTCATCGCCATCAACCAGGACGACACGACGGAGGCTCTGGTCCAGTTCGGGAAGGCCGCGGAGTACGATCCGGATCTTCTGGATGTGCACTTCAACCTGGGAAATCTCTATCTCATGACGCAGCAGTTCCGGCAGGCCGCCGCCAGCTTCGAGCGGGCGATCGAGATCGATCCCCGGCATGCCCCCTCCCACGCTCAGCTGGCCAGTGTCTACCTGCGGACGGGGGACACGATTCGGGCGCAGAAGCTGCTCGGAAGGGCCAGGATGCTCGAGGACACCTCAGATTCACCCTGGTAGCAGTTCCCCCCGGCAGCCCGACCTCCGGTGCGAAAACATTCTGCTTGACTGCGAACCGTCCCGGTGGTATAATGGGGGAACAGTCAGACACACTCGACCCCCTTTTTCAGGATACACTCGCAACGTACCTTAGCCCGAGTTTGCGCGTTGTGGGAACGAAACTGTCGAGATTTGGCGTTCTTCTCCCGGTCCTGCTCCTCACCGCCGGACCGTCCGCTGCCGCCCGGGATTATCAGACGAAGCACCTGTTCATCGTCGTCATCGACGGTGTCCGGAACGACGAAGCCTTCGACGATTCCACCCACCGTTTCATACCGCGAATGTGGAACGACATGCGGCCGCTGGGTACCATATTCACCGAATTCTACTCGACCTCGCTGACGCACACGACAAGCGGCCACACCGCGCTGGTGAGCGGTACGCGGAATAATTATCCGAACGCAGACACGCTCGAGTGCATCCCGTTCAGACCCCGGAGCCCGACTATGTTCGAGTACTTCAGGAAGCACGGGAACGTGGCCCGGAACAGAGTGTGGTCGATCGCGGGAAAGTCGTTCCTGCACTCCATCGAACACAGCCTCCACCCCGAGTACGGGCAGGATTTCGGCGCCTTCAAGATATACAACGCGGGTGATGACTCCACGACGATGGGAATCCTCTCGGATGTAATCGATCAGTTTCATCCATCCCTCGTCATGCTCAACCTCAGGGACGTCGACTGCTGGGGACACACGCAGAACTGGGAGAAGTACACCCGTGCGATATGCATCGCCGACTCCCTCGTCTGGGAGCTCTGGCAGCGGCTCGAGAACGACATCTACTACGGCGGGAAGACCACGCTGCTGGTGACCACGGACCACGGGCGCCATGACGATCTGCACGGTGGATTTCCGCACCACGGGGGAACGGATCACGGCTCACAGCACCTGCTCTTCCTCACCCTCGGTCCGGATATCAAACAGGACACGGTCATCACCCACCGGCGGGACATGACGGACATCGTCCCGACCGTCGGTGAGCTGCTGGGTTTCCCGACACCCTACACGGAAGGGAAACCCCTTTTCGAGATGATCGTCCCTCCGGCGGGAAACGGTTGGTTCTCCAGCGATCGGACGAGGAGGAACCGGACGGGCGAGGATGACAGGTTCTCGACGAGAATCACCGAAACCCCGTCGATGTCGGTGTCTCCATCAGTCGCCCTCACCGGTTCATATCTGCACCTGGTCTGGACGGAAGAGGATTCACTCTCCTCCCCGGAGAAGAAACGGCTGATGTACACGAGGAGGGACGAGTACACCGGGCAGTGGGAAAGTCCCGTCCCGCTCTTCGCGGACATCGACAGCCTCGTCGTTCTCGCGGAAGGAAGGCTGACGTCGAGCGACGGAATCGAGCTGGCGGCCGTCGCCCGTAGCTGCGTGGAGCTCTACGATCAGCTGGACAAGCCCACCTACAAGTGGTTTCCCCTCGTGACGACGAGCACCGAGGGAGACGGGTGGTCTCCGACGACGGCCATCGTCTCTTTTGCGAAAGGGAGCAGGGAAATCATTCCGACTCCTCCCGCCGTCTACTCCTCGACAACGAACATGACCGTCGGCTGGATCACGGGCGCGCGTGCACTGGCGATCAAGAGAAGCACAGACGGCGGTGCGACCTTCTCCACGGTGACGGACATCGTTCCCGAAAGCGAAATCACGCAGTACTACCTGCTCGATCCCGTGTTCCTCAAAGGAAGCTCGAAGCTCTTCACCGTCGGCGAGTGCAACTTCCACCACTCGAGCAGGCTCTTCTGCGGCGGATTCAGGTCCACGATGTTCGAACGCACGGCTCTCCAGGTCCTCGACGAAGGGATAGAACCGTCGACCACGCCGGCGGCGGGCGCCACCTCGTCGAAGCTCCACTTCGTGTGGTCCGAGTTCTCTTCCGGAAACTGGCGGATTTGTTACCGGAATGCGAACCTCGAGGGAGCGGAACTCTCGGACATACTCTCGCTCTCGAACAGTCCGGGCGGCGCCATGAATCCCTGCATCGCGGCACGGAACGACTCCCTCATGGTGGTCTGGGAGGACTACCGCTACGGGGCACCCGATCTGTACATGACGATGAGCATCGACGAAGGGATCCACTGGTATGTTCCCTCCCGCTTGACCACCACGCCGGGCAGCTCGATCAACCCTTCTCTCGTCTGGTGGGAAGACCAGTTCAGCGTGGCCTGGCAGGACGACAGCGATGGAAACTGGGAGATCTACCTCCAGGAACAATCCCTCGGCCGGGCAGGAAAAGAGGCGCTCCACCCCGGGTTGTGACGGAGCGGAGCACGGTGATCCTGACGTTCCCGGCGGGAATCCACCCGCCTTCACTGCGAATCGGACACGGCAGTAGAATCGGCCTCATCCGCCATGGCGGTCTCGGCGTCACCACGGGAGATGTCACTTCCGGCGTCCCCACTGGCCGCATCCTCTCCTGAGTCAGCGAGATCTCCGGGAGCGGACACGCTCTGCCAGTCTTCGATTTCCTGCCTGAACAGAGCCGACTGCTCCGCCAGGTCGATCCGCGTGATCCCGGAGATTCCCTCCTCAGCGACGGCGGCGAGCCGCTCAAGGTTGTTCTGCGGCTTCACGGCCGTGCTGTCGAGGGCAACCGCGGATTCGTACGCTGCGACGGCTGCACGGAAGTCGCCGGAATGCTCGAGCGCCATGCCGAGGTTGTTCCGGAAGATGTCGACGTCGTCACGGACCTCCACCGCCCGGGCGAGCGGCGGAAGGGCCTTATCGTAAAGACCCTCCTCGATGAAGACGAGGCCCATGTTGTTCATGGACCAGGCATCGCTCTCGTCGAGCTGAATCGCCTGACGATAGGCCGCCACGGCCTCTTCGGGCTGGTCGAGCTGGTGATAGGCCCGACCCAGGAGGCGATAGGCGACGCCAGATTCCGGATCGATCTCCGTGGCCTGATCGAGCTTCGCAAGCGCCTGCCGGGGGCGGTCGGTGTCCAGGAGCACCCGGCTCCAGTTGAGAAGACTCTTGACGTGCCGGGAATCGAGCGCGAGTGCCATCTCGAACGCGTCTTCCGCGACCTCGTATTCTCCGGTCTTCCAGGCGGACAGGCCGAGCATGTAGAAACCCCAGGGATTGTCGCTCTCCCGACCCGTGTATTCGGAGAAGAGATCCACGGCTTCGTCGTAGCGTTTCTCGAAGAAGGCTGTTTCAGCCTCCTCGTAGCTGACAACGCGCGGTTCCTGTGCCCCCTCCTCACTCGCGACGGGAGGCTCGGATGTGGCGACGGTTTCGGGCACGACGATCCCTGCCGGCTCCGGTGTGGGTCGCGGTTCGGGTTTCACCGCTTCACTCCGTATACCCTGGTGCCCGGCCCGTTCATCTTTCCCTCCGTTGCCGCAGTCGGCAAGGAGGAGTGAGAACGAGATCAGGATCAGCATGGTGAGGACTGTTGCGGCATGATTTCGGATGACCGGTGTACGCAGCATGATTGTCCTCCTCTCGGTCAGCCCCCCCGTGGGGGCGGTGGGCTGTGTCGACGGTCACCTTCCGCGGAGAGCAAGCACAGTGCCACGGACGGCGTGAGTGGTCGATGATTTCCAGCTCATTGCCCGGCAATATGTTACATTGTTCGTCGAAGAGAGGGAAGAAGGGGGATAAACAGAAATGTGTCCGGAAGGACACTATCTCCGGCGGGCTCTGTGTCCAAATTCACACAGACTTCGTCATGGCCTCTTCAGGTGGTGGCGACTCATGATCTTGAGCAGGCTGGCGTGGTCGGAGAGCCCCAGCTCGTTCGCCGTGCGGGTGATGTGCCAGTCGTTTCGCTCGAGGGCGGCGACGATGATCTGCCGCTCGGCTTCGGCCTTCCTCTCCTGGAATGACCGCGGACCCGACGGTGACAGGGGAGAAGCCTCAACGCGGAGATCTCCCGGCACCTGATCGACACCGATCACGTCGCTGTCGGCAGCGATGACCATGCGCTCGATGATGTTTCTGAGCTCGCGGACGTTGTTTCGCTTCCAGTCGGAGGCCATCAGGAGGTCGAGCACTTCGGGGTGCACCCGCTTCTGCCTGATGCCGAAGCGGGAACAGGTGGCGGTCAGGATGTGGTCTACCAGCTCGGGGATGTCGGATCGGCGGTCACGGAGAGGCGGGACGAAGAGGGGATGAACGTTCAGGCGATAGTACAGATCCTGCCGGAATTCCCCCCGCTCCACGGAAGCCTCGAGATCTCTGTTGGTGGCGGCGACGATTCTCGCATCTATGCTGATGAGCCGTTCCCCTCCGAGCCGCGTCAGCTTCCGCTCCTCGATCACCCGGAGCAGCTTCGCCTGGGCGGAAAGAGGCAGCTCTCCGATCTCGTCCAGAAAGAGCGTCCCGCCGGACGCCAGCTCGAAGGCACCCTTCCGGGTACGGCCGGCACCGGTGAAAGCCCCCCGCTCGTGTCCGAAGAGCTCCGACTCGATCAGGTTTTCAGGAATCGCCGCGCTGTTGATTGCCACGAAGCGCCTGTCGGGATCCGCGCCGAGCCGGTGAATCTCCCGCGCGACGAGCTCCTTCCCCGACCCGCTCTCGCCCATGATCAGCACCGGACTGGGTATCTTCGCGACACGGCCGATCCGTTCCTTCAGTTCAAGCATCGGAGTGCTCGACCCGATCAGAGGCGTCTCAGTGCCGAGGTCGCGCCGGAGGCTCTCGACTTCCGACTCCAGCCTCGTCCTGTCCAGCGCATTCTCCACTTCCCGTACGACGAGTTCCATCGATTCCGCTTTGTCGATGAAGCTGTATGCCCCCAGCTTGATCGCCTGGACGCAGCGCTCGTAGCTGCCGGTACCGGTGTAGACGATGACCGGGATACGAATCATTCTCTCTCCGAGCGTACGGAGCACCTCGAATCCGTCGACGCCCGGCATCTCGAGGTCGAGGATCATGCAGTCGACCGGCTCCCGCGAAATGATTTCCAGCGCTTCGGCACCGCCGGTCGCGACGATCGTCTCGTATCCACCGATCCGCTCGAGATCATATGCATACTGTTCGGCCAGTGACTTCACATCATCGACGATGAGAACAGTCGTCACGTTCTCTGTCCTTTCTCCCCGCTCGGGCCCGGTTCCCCGTGCCCGTCCTCTTCCGTTCCCGCGGGGAACTCGATCAGGAAGCGGCTTCCCTCGCCCGGCACGCTCTCGACGCGAACGGAGCCGTCGAGATCCATGACGAGCCGTCGGACGATGGAGAGCCCCAGGCCCGTGCCGCCCTGCTTCGTCGTGTAGAAATCGTCGAACATCCTCGACAGCCCCACTTCGTCCATCCCCGATCCCGTATCCGCCACCGTGAGACGAAGCCGTGAAGGTCCGTCACCGGGCGGGACGAGCTCCGTGGCGACTGTCACGGTGCCTCCTCCTCCGATGCTGTCGATGGCGTTCGTGACGACGTTTTCGAGGATCCGCCGGAGCGCCACCGGATTGCCCCGTACGACGGCACGGCGGCAGAGGTCGGTTTCGAGTCGAATGTTATCCGTTCCACGGAGATCATCGGTGACCTGCCGTGCGACCTCGTTCACGTCGACCTGCGCGTGATCCATCCGGGGATAGAGCTTCGCATAATTCGACGAGAGATTTTCGAGGTACGATATGCTCCCTTCGATCGTCGCCTTCCGCTCTTCGAGAACCCGGGCCACATCCTCGGGATCCTCACGAACCAGCTGTATGAGGTGGCGGAACACGTTCCGTATCGGGACGAGTCCGTTCTTTATATCGTGATTCACCTGCCGGGCGAACTCCCCCACCGTCGCCCGTC
>CAZMKB010000002.1:18356-39465 GCA_964566685.1 uncultured Gemmatimonadota bacterium
GGCGTCCTTGATTTTGACCGCACCGGCCCGGAGCCGCTCCGTCATGTTCGCGAGCACGCGCGAGAGCGTGCCGATCTCGTCGTCACGCTGTGTTCGAAACTCGATGTCAAGACGGTCGAGGTCGACCCGCGAGGTCTTCTCGGCAAGCTCCTCGAGCGGCTTGCTGATCCTCGAAGCGAGCCAGACCGCAAACCCGGCCCCGATGATCCCCGTCGCGAGGAGCACGCTGAGAAACCACCTGTCGACGCTCTGGATGAGAGTGTTCAGCGCCGCTGGCCGGTGCGTGATTCTGACGCGGGCCACCGAGCGTCTTCCCCGCTCGGTGTCGACGAAGGGAACAGGGAGATCCTGCACGATCTCGCTGCCGGAGACGCCGCCGGGAGATTCCACACCGGTCGTCCCACCCGCTCTCTCATCCGACACGAGCTCCCCGCCGGGATACACCAGCGAGACCGACAGATCGGTTTCCCGGATCAGCCTGTCCAGGAACCGGTGACCGACCGCTTCGCCCCCGACGATCGTGAATGTGCTGCTCCCCATCCTGAAAGAGTCCATGCCGACCAGAGCGAGGAACGGTCCGTCGGGCGCACGGGCCCTGATGAGAGCCGTCTTCGAGGTGGCGGTCCTCAACAGTTCCGTCAGCTCCGGTTCGAGTCGATCGTACTCGTTGCGAAAGTGCCCCGAACTGATGATCCGTCCCGTCTCGTCCTGGATCTGGAGCATGGAGAGCCCCATGAGCCTCATGGCGCTTCCCGCGTAGTCCAGCAGGTACCGCCGAAGACTCCCGTCGCCGTCGACGGCTGCGCGTCGAAAGAGGTTGTCGTTGATGATCGACTCGCTCAACGTCTCGAGCGATGTGGAGATTCCCTCGCCCTGTTCTTCGAGATCTTCTTCGATCACGGAGACCAGGGATTCGATTCTCCGCTCGTACTGCGCCGTCAGCCGTCCGGTCATCTCCCGGCGGACGAAAAACATGAGGAGAGCCATCGGGGCGAGGACGGCCCCGAGAAACGCAGTGAGCAGACGAACACGGAATGTCATGGTTGATCAGATCCTCCTGCCGTGAAACCCCGGCAACGTATTCATATGATATTATCTGATCACAACAAGTGTCAACTGTCAACGCCCGCGGCCCGGAGTACTCATCTCAGAAGAACCATCTTCCGGGTGATGGTCTTCCAGCCGCTCCGGAGGGTGTACAGGTACACACCGGAGGAAAGCGCTTCGCCTCTGCGGCCTCTTCCGTCCCAGACGGCCCTGTGCTCGCCCGGCTCCAGGGCCTCGTCCGCCAGGATCCTGACGAACCTGCCGCGGAGGTCGTGGACGACCAGCGAAACCGGCCGCGGGGCACCATCGGTGCCGGCAACGGAGAAGGAGATCGTCGTCATGGGATTGAACGGATTGGGGTAGTTCTGCCGCATCCGGGCCGTCCGGGGGGGACCGGGTGAATCCACCCCCGTTCCGTCCCTCCCGATTCCCGACGCCGCTTCCGCCCCTCCGCCGTATGCTCCCATGTCGCTCCGGGCGGTTCCGAGCCCGTTGTCGCAGTCGAGGAGGAGGTCTTCGAGAGCCGGATCCCCGGCGTCGATACAGGGAGAATCGGCGGTGTCTCCGCACGCGACGGCCATCAGGTGAAGGTCACCGGCCGCAGGATTCCTGAAAAGGGGATCGTCGTTCAGCATTCCCTCCCCCCAGTTCAGGACGGACTCGGGAGTGATCCACACAGACTGCTCTCCTCCCTGAACATCCGAGAAGCGGATGTCCAGTACCGACTCGCAGGAATCCCCGCCGACGGAGATCTGTTCCCCGAAGGTCGCCTCGTTGGCCCACAGCACCGTGTTCAGGACATCCGCCCGGGCACAGAGGCCGAGGTGCACTCCCCCGCCGTAGCTCGCCGTGTTTCCGGCGAGGGTGTTGTTGACCACATCGGAGCTCCCTCCCAAGAACACCGCACCTCCTCCGTAGATCGCGGCATTGCCGGTGAGAACGTTGCCCCGGATGAGGGGAGAGGCTGATTCCAGACATCCGATGCCCCCTCCCGAACGAGCCGTGTTCTCGATGATCGTGTTTCCGATGATGACCGGAGATGCGTCGATGCAGGCGATTCCCCCTCCCAGGCCTTCGGTCTCTTCGCCTTCGGCCGCATTTCCGATTATCCTGTTTCCGGTGATCAGGGGAGAAGATCCGCTGCAGAGAATTC
The DNA here is from genome assembly GCA_964566685.1 of uncultured Gemmatimonadota bacterium. Taxonomy (GTDB): domain Bacteria; phylum Gemmatimonadota; class CAZMKB01; order CAZMKB01; family CAZMKB01; genus CAZMKB01. Next base: position 20,557 of record CAZMKB010000002.1, read on the forward strand.
CTCCACCCTGTTCGCTCAGGCCGCCGGTGATCGTAATACCCGAAATAACGCTCGCGGTATCCTCTCCCGACCGGAAGAGAAAGACTCCGCCCACGGAATCACCGTCCACGACGGTTGCCTGAACCACGGCGGGGTCGTCCGGGTCTGTGCTTCTCACCGTCACCGCTTTGCCTCTGAAATCGATACCGGCCTCGACGTGGATACCGGGCTCGAGAACGATGGTGTTGCCGTCGAGGGCGGTGTCGATCGCTTCCTGGATCGTCGCGTAATCGTCGGGCACGATGATGTCCGCGGAGATGCGTCCGTAGTAGACATCCTGCTCTCCATTGAAGGTCGCCGCCCACGCGAGGTCCGCCCCCCGCTCGTCCGAGACCATGTCGAAGTAGTCACCCATCTTCTGCTGCTGGGGCCAGCCAAGATGCGGGTCGAAGGCCTCTGTCAGGCTCCGGTTCGGCAGCCAGGTGAGACCTCCGTCGTTGGAGAAGGTGTAGGAGAGCTCGGAGTCGTAGCCGCCGGGATCGTTCCTGGTGTCGAGCCAGATCACGTCGATGCGGCCGGTGGGAGCCACGGACATGGTCCCGAACCACTGGTAGGCGGAGGTTCCGGCGTCGTCGTTGATCCGTGTCGGATCACTCCACGTCGCCCCTCCGTCCAGACTCCTGCTGAACATGACATCTCCAGGGTCCGGATTCGAATTGCGGGCGACCGTGCAGAGTAGATAGACGTTGCCGTGTGTATAGTTCTCCGAGCGGTCGACGGCGATCCAGGTCTGTCCGAGAAGACCCCCGGGGTTCGGCCCTCCCCCAAAGACGATCGTGCCGTCCAGGTCGACCGGCGTCGAGAAATCCCAGGCTACTTCCTGGCCGGGATCAGGGGCATTCGAGGACTTCGCGACGACGAAGTTCGCGCCCGCCGACGTAGAGCTCGCCGGCCGGTCCGGCGGCCATCGTTCCCCAGTAGGGGGAGTCCGGGATCACGACGCAGTCCTCGTAGCTGAGTCCACCGTCGACCGAACGGGTGAAAAAGCCGGGAGGGCAGCTGCTGTAGACGCTGGTCCAGAAGGAATAGATGTTGCCTTCGCCAGTTCCCCCCGTTCTGTCGATCACCATCCACTGCTTGTCGCCGCTGTGGGCCGGCGTCCCGAAGTCCCAGGTGTAGCCGCCGTTCGTCGACAGAAACACGTCGCAGAAGTACTCCCCGCCGACCCTGCTCTTTTCCATCAACCCGACGCTCTTCAGAATCATCGACCTGGATGCAGTCAGCATACTCTGGGCCGTGAACGCCCTCGCCGTCCTCGCACTCTCACCGAGAGCCTCTCTTCTGAGAAAGAACACCGGTATCATGAAACGATCCTCCGGGCTCATACCGCTTCTCTTCCTCGGTGTCTCCTTCACACTCAACAATACGTTGTTCATCTCGGCCATCAAGATGACGACTATCGCCAACGCTGTGTTTTCCCACTACTTCGCTCCGGTCATCCTGCTCGTCCTGGGATTTCTCTTCCTGAGAGAAAAGCCGACCATGCTCTCGGTCCTGGCAGTCACCGTCTCCTTCACGGGCCTCATCGTCATCTTCTCGCCGTCTGTGGCGATACCGGGAGACCGGCACTTCACCGGCCTCCTGCTCGGCACGGGATCGGCGCTGTTTTTCGCCATCGAGATCATGCTGAAGAAAATACTGACGAGAGATTTCGACGTCGAGATCATCGTCATGCTCTATCTTCTGATCTCCGTCCTCTGCCTGCTTCCGTTCATATCGGGATCGAAACTGCTCACCCTGAGTGCGTTTGAAATCCTCGCTCTTCTCGCCTCGGGTATTATCTGCTCCGCGGTGGGAATCACCCTGTTCACCTCCGGCCTGAGGGAGGTGGAAGCTCATCGTGCGGGGGTCTTCAGCTACATCGAACCGGCGGGTGCCGTGCTGTGGGGTGCTCTCATTGCCGGAGAGCTCCCCGGTGCGGTGGTTCTCGCGGGCGGCGGCCTGATCCTCCTTGGTACCTGGATCATCAGGATCAGGCGGGCCCCTCCCTCCCTTCCATGATGCCGATTGTTTTCGGCGTGCCGGATATCATCCCACCGGGAAATCCATCACATCAGGTCACCAATTGTCAAAATCTTTTCCTCCGGCAGCTCTGTTACGAACCGCGAGTAAGAGAAAGGCGCACTCATTCGAAACGAACGATGCTGTAGCAGAAACCACGACAGGCCTATTACGTATTTTATGACAGAAAAATCACAACTGGGATGATATGCATGACCAATCTAATGTGTTACTATTATCACATCGCATCTCGATAACCACCCCGCGAGTCCGCGGTGAGGGACATGGTTGCGCCTCATGGCCGCGGTGATGCGAGGCTTCTGTTTCAGCGGGAAGGGGAGAGAACGATCATGCTGAACACGATTCTGCAGAAACGGATGAAGGAGCTCGACCTCAACTATGCAAAGCTCTCGAAACGGGTCGGCATATCCGACGTGTACGTCGGAAAAATCGTTTCCGGAAGCCGGATTCCCTCGGCACGGATTCTCAGAGCGCTCTCGGAGGCGCTCGACCTCGACTACAATGCCCTGAGAATCGAAGCCTACAAGCAGCGGGCCCCGAAAGGCGTGAACATCGTCTTCGACGAAGACAGGGATCGAAGAGAAATACGGATCAGGAACTTCGGTATCAGGAACATTCCTGTACTCACGCCGAACCTGTGGGAGAACTCACGGGACGTGGAGCACCTGCTCAGAGGGCTCGACCGGCTGGACACGATCGAACCCGCTCCATCCGACGACCCGCAGGCATTCTGGCTCATCGTTCCCGAGGATGAACGGTCGAAAGGATTGACCGGGAAGCGGATCGCTCCGGGAGACTATCTCCTGGTCGAGCCGAACAAGGACCCCGAAAACGGGAACTTCGTGCTGACGCTGGGTGACGATCGAGTGTGGACGTCGATTTATTACAAAACGGAAAAAGGCAAGTTCTACATTCCGGCTGAGGGGAACGGCAATCCCCCCGACTACCACCAGGAAGAGGATCCGAGCAAGACGCACTACCCGATCAGCAGGGTTCTCACGAAGTACAACTGAGCCCGGAGCGGGATGGGAACCGGGCCGCTCAGCTGATCAGGTTGTTCCTGATCGCATAGTGAATGACCTCCGCATTGGAGGTCATTCCCATTTTCTTCAGTATTCTCGACCGGTAGGTGTTGACGGTGCTCTTGCTGAGGTACAGTATCTCCGCTATCTGAGCGACGGTCTTCCCCTCGGCAATCATCCGGAAAACCTGCAGCTCGCGGTCCGAAAGACTCTGATGAGGCGGCCTGTCCCACTCCTCGTCCAGCTTCGAAGCCAGCTGTTCCGCCAGCTCTTCGCTGATGTATTTGCGGCCGGCCGCCACCTTCCTGATGGCGTTCATCAGCTCATCGGCAGCCTCCTCCTTTGATATGTACCCCGACGCTCCCATCCGCAGTGCTCTCATGGCGAATAGTCGCTCAGGGTGCATGCTCAGGATCAGAATGCCGAGGTCCGGCTTCTTCTCCCTGACTCTCTGGATGAGCTCCAGGCCGCTGGCTCCCGGCATGGTGATGTCCAGGACGAGGACATCGCCCTCCGTTCTCTCGACGACATCGAGCACCTCCTCCGCATCCCGGGCCTCCGCGACGAGCTTCAGGTCGGCCTCTCCCGCGAGAAGCTTCTTCAATCCCTCTCGAATGAGAAGATGATCGTCTGCAATAATGACATCGACCAGCTTTCCATTCCCCCTAATAGATTTGTTCTTCACTCACCGGCATCGCACCCGGCGGAGCACGGCACCCGTATTGTCACCGTGGTGCCATTTCCCCGGGTACTCCTGATGTCGACCCTGCCTCCGAACACTCTCGCACGCTCCTTCATCCCCAGGAGCCCCAGGACGAAGGGATCCTCGAGCTTCTCCCGGACGATCCCGACCCCGTTGTCGATGACATCGATGACGAGGTCCCTTTCCCGCTGTTCGAGCCGGACCGTCGCCCGGGTGGCATTCGCGTGCCGGGCGACGTTCGTCAGTGCTTCCTGAACGATCCGGAACACGGCCACCGAACAGTCGCCGGTCAGCTCTTCGACGATCCGCCGTATTTCCAGCGAACAGGGAATCCCCGACCGGGTCTCGAACTCGTTCACGAGCCACCGGAGCGCTTCGAGGAACCCTAACTTGTCCAGTACCTCCGGCCGGAGATCGGTGATGATCTTCCTGATCTTGCCGATCGTCGTGTCGACGAGTTGTTTCATCTCATCGATCTCCCGCGTCATCGAACCGACCAGCTCACGATCGCTTCCGAGCCGCAGGCTCTTGCCCATCATGACGAGATCCATCTTGAGGGCGGTGAGCACCTGCCCCAGCTCATCGTGAATCTCCCGGGCAACGGCCTTTCGCTCTTCCTCACGAACCGACTGGAGGTGAGCCGAGAGAGCCCGCAGCTGCTCGGCCGTCTCCCGGAGTCTCAGCTCGGCCAGCCTCCGTTCCGTGACGTCCTCGCCCGAGCTGAGCGTTCCCTCCACCCCGCCCTCTCTGTCATATAATACCGTATTATGCCACTCGATGATCCGTTCTTCGCCGTCCTTGGTGAGGATCGGATTCTCGTAGTGCTCTCCCACCCCGACCCGACCCGCAACGATCTCCTCGAAAACGGCCCGGACCTCTTCCCGGTCCCTCTCCGGAACGAAGGCGTCGAACCAGCTCCTCCCGCGGACTTCCTCCTCTTCGTACCCCAGAACCTCGCAACCCTTCCTGTTGATCAGGGAAACCTTCTGATCGCTGCGGATGACGATGAGAATCACGCTTGCGATGTCGAGGTATTTCTGTATTCTGTCCCGTTCCCGGCGCAGCTCCTTCTCCATGTTCTTTCGCTCGGTGATGTTCTTTCCGATCGTCAGCACGCATACTTCACCGTCGAGCTCCAGGAGCTCGAACGACATGAGCCCCGTCATCCTCTTGCCCGTAACAGTCGTCGCCTCCATCTCCCGATCGAGGACCTTACCTCTTTCTCTGAGCTCGTTCATCACCCGATTCCTCTCCTCGACACTCGACCAGAAACCGAACTCCGTCGATCTCATGCCGACGACTTCCTCGGGTGGAAGGCCTGTGAATTGAGAAAAGCTCTCGTTCACATAGAGGAGCCTCCCGTCCTCGATCGAGCTGATGGCGACCAGATCGGGGATGGCACGAAACACACGGGAGAACTTCTCTTCCGATCGCCTGAGCGCCTCCTCCGCCCGCTTGCGCTCGGTTCTGTCGCGGACGACGCTGACCCACCCGATGCGTTCCCCCCGGCCGTTTTCGAGAGGCGTGACGCTGTGCTCGGTGGGAAACACCGTGCCATCGCGGCGCTTCATCCTGAACTCGAGACAGCCCAGATAACCCCGCTTCCTGACCGTCCGGTCGAGCTGACGGCGAAACTCCCGGAGCGACTCATGGTCGACGTGGAGCATGTCGGTCCCTCTCCCCAGCAGCTCATCCCGGGACCAGCCGAACATCTCCAGCACAGCAGTATTCACGGCGCGGATCTTCACCGTGTCAGACTCGAGGATGAACACCGCTTCCCGCAGGCTCGCGAACACCTTTTCGAGGATCTGCGGTGAGCCGAGGAGATCCGTCTCGGCGGATCGTCGCTTTTTCCGTCTCCGTTCAGGCATCGTTCGATCATCTTCCGTCATAATGTGAGAACCCGGACATCCCGCCGGAAGGGGATCTTTTGGGAAGAGTTGCGAGCCGCGGGCGAATCACAATGTCTCAGGACTTTTCCCCACGGACACTGATGATGATATCATTACCGGAACCTGAAAGTCAAGATGAATACGGTCACCGTCAGGATGGGTTCCCCTGCGCCTTTCTCGCGACGATCAGAACGGTCTCGTAGAAGTTGTGCGAAAAGAGAAGGTTGATCGATCGGAAAAGAGCGAAGCGAAGCTCTTCGCGGAAGAGATCGAATCCCGTCACCGAATAATAGGGATCGAGGCAGCACTCGAGCACTTCGAAGCCCGAGCGCCCGACGAGGAACCGGAGAGTCCGCGGCGTGAAATGCGAGAGGTGGATCTCGGTCTGTACCGACGGATCCAGGACGATTTTCTCGAAGCGGGACAGGTACCTGAACCGTTCGACGCCCGCCGCCCCCAGAAGCCGTTTCACGGCGTACCTCATCATTCCACCGTGCCTCGGAAAGGAGTGACGGTCGTTCGGCACGGCGATAAAGAGAAGGCCCCCATCCGCCAGAAGCTCCCGGCATCTCTGTAGTGTCCGGGAGGGGGAAGGCACGTGCTCGAGTACGTGATAGAGGGTGATAACGTCGAAGGAACCGGCAAGGAATCCGGCTTCTTCGAGCGGTCCGCACCTGAGTCGTATTCCGTAGCGCTCCCCGGCCATGCGCACGGCCTCGCCGGAGATCTCGGTCCCGCGTATCTCGAACCATGGTTTCGCGTGAGCCAGGAACTGTCCGATCCCCGCTCCCACATCGAGCAGCCCCCCGCCCGCTCTGTACTTCAGCACCTTACGGAGGCGCCGCTTCCAGAGGAGATCCCGGCCTTTGATCTCCCCCAGCCACTCGTCGTACTTTCCCGCCGAAGAGTAGTAGCGGGAGATCTCCTCCGCGGAGGGACGGGGATTGTGGAAGAGAAATCCGCAGTCCCTGCACACGGACACGTAAGGCTCCCGGACCAGCGGACGGATCGCCCTGCTTTCGCAGAGGTCGCAGTGTTCGAGCCGATCCATTACAGACTGTCTCCTGGAATGCGTTTCGAATCCGTTCAATCCGAGAACGAAGAAGCAGTCGGAAAGCGGCCGCCAAAATCGATATCGGATGAATGATTCGGGTTAATTGTAGTGCGGCTCGTGGATCCGTGCAACCGCCTTGCCCTCCCTGCTCCACCGTGGTATCATTCGGGCGGAATCTGCGGGACTGTTTCTCGAAGGAGGACTTTGTCATGAAATCATCCGGGATCGCTGCGGCAGTCTTCCTGTTACCCGGCTTCATGCTGATCGCCGTTCCGGGACAGGCGCAGGAGAACACCACCCTCATCGGCCGCTGGGCGAAGGGGCCCTGTTACGCCGCCGGCGCCGCAGGAACCGCTGCCGTCATCGGAAACGGAGGTTGTGTCCAGATCGTCGATCTCACGGATCCGGCGGCGCCGTTGGAAATCGGCCGCGTTCTGACACCCTCCGTCGTCGAAGGTATCGAAGTGAACGGGAACCATGCCTATGTGGCGGACAACGAAGCCGGATTGCGGATCATCGACATCTCCTCACCCGGCGAAGCGTACGAGCTCGGGGCGTTCGTCGAAGGCAGTATCGCCTGGGACGTGACCGTGAGTGCATCGACTGCGTATATCGCATACAGCGGTGCCGGGCTCGTCGTCGTCGACATCTCGGACCCGGCCGATCCCTCGGAACGGGGAAGGCTCGACACACCCGGAGAAGCTATCGGTGTCGCGGTGGACGGCGACTACGCCTTTGTCGCGGATGGATCCGGGGGACTCCTGATCGTCGACGTCTCTGATCCGGCGAACCCGGTCCAGACCGGATCCCTGGACACGGGGGGAACGGCGTACGACGTCGCTCTTTCCGGAGACTATGCGTTCGTGGCCGATTGGACCGAGGGCGTACGGATCGTCGACGTGTCCGATCCCTCTTCTCCGGTCGAGGTTGACTCTCTGGACGAAATCGGAATCGAGCGCGCCGTCGCCGTGACCGGCAACACACTCGCGGTGGGCTCGGGGTACTCAGGTCTGTACCTCTACGACATCTCAGATCCCTCCTCTCCCGCCCCGCTCGGCACGGTCGCGACCGACGGGTTCGTCCACAACATCGCGGTGGGAGAGTATCTGCTCGCGTCGAACAGGCACGCCGGTCTTCGCGTCGTTGACTTCTCGGACCCCGCCGACCCGATCGAGGCAGGCTCCTGGGCAACGGGCGACTATGCCTGGGACGTGACGGTGAACGAAACGCACGTGTTCGTGGCGGACGGCCAGGCTGGCATGTTCTCGCTCGACCTCACCGATCCCGGGAACCCGCTCGAGGCGGGCGTGTTCGACACTTTCGGTTCGGCGTCCGGTATAACGTACAGCGACCCTCGTATCTATGTGGCGGACCAGAGCGGCGGCGTCATCATCCTCGACGTGACCGATCCGGCTGATCCGGTGGAGGTCGGAACGATCGAGAGCGAGAGCCGGGCGTGGGATGTCGCCGTCCGGGACACGCTGGCATATGTCGCCGATGCCCTGGCCGGATTACGGATCATCGACATCTCCGAGCCGGCTTCACCCGCTGAAATCGGCTCTCTCGACCTGGGAGCCAATGCGAGCGCCGTTGCCATCTACGGGAATTATGCATTCGTCGCCTCGTGGGACTCCTGCCTGCAGGTCATCGACGTAGCCGATCCTGCAAGCCCGTCGATCGCCGGATCGTTCGATCCGGATATTCCGGCCGTCGACGTCGCCGTGCGCGCTGGTCTGGGATTCGTGGCCTGCTACTCGGAAGGGGTGCGGATTCTCGACTTCAGCACGCCGACCGATCCCCTCGAGATCGGTTCCTTCCCTGCCGACGGTCTGAGCTACAGCGTGACGGCTCACGAGAACTTCGCCTGCGAAGCCGCGGGATCCCAAGGGCTGCGGATTCTCGATGTGTCGGATCCGACCGATCCGCACCAGGTTGGATCCTTCGACACCGGGGGAACCGGGAGAAGAGTCGCGGTGAAGGGCAACCTCGTCTTTCTCGCAGACGGGTCGGACGGACTGTACATCATCCGCAACGATGCGGCGGTCGGCATAGACGACGACCGGCCGCGGAACATGCCCGCCGGTTTCGTGCTCGACCAGAACCACCCGAACCCCTTCAACCCGGTCACGACCATCACATTCCACGTCCGGGCCGCTTCCGGCGAACGGAAGCACGTCCGCCTCAGCGTGTTCGACCTTCGCGGGAGGCTAGTCACGACACTCGTGGACGGGCTTCTCGGGGCAGGCCGTCACCGCCGTACCTGGGACGGCAGGGACGAAGGCGGCCGGAGAGTCTCCTCCGGAACATATCTCTACCGGCTGACCTCGGGGACATCCTCGGCCACGAGAAAGCTCGTGCTGCTCGAATAGCGGGATTCCGTTCGCACGCCTGTTGACCGGTGGCCGCGCGGTGACTATATACCGTGCGGAACCTATTGTGCCGAACTGACGCTCCAGGGGTCTGTATGCCGACAGGAATGCCATGACGATACGTGACAGGAGACGCCCGCCGAAGAGAGTGATGAAGCGGTCCGTCCATCGAGGATGCCCGCTGACCCGCAACCGGACACCCTGGTGTTTCAGGCTCTGCATCCCCGACGAAGCCGGAAACGGCCGGTGCGGGAGGATCGCCCCGCACAGCATGAGGAGCAGAACGCAGCTCGCCATCGAAAGCCAGCGCAGGGGAAACACCTCTCTCACCACCTCGCGGCGTCGATCCCCATCCCGCAGAAAGCTCGGGTAGGATCACTCCCCCCGGCTGCCGGTCCTGAGGGGGAGGGCGATGCCCCTGAAATCGAATCTCAGATTCAGCTTCCTCACGGTCAGGATGACACAGGCCAGGTTCGTGAGGGTGTGAACGATCATGGTCACGATGACCGAACCGAGCGCTCCGAACGGCGGAATGAGAATGAGGTCGAGGACCGTGTTCAGCGCGGCACCGACGACGAGGATCCTCGTGTTGACCGACGCATTCCCTGTGGGCACCAGGAACGCGTGGCCCGCTATCTGTCCGAGGCCTCTCAGAAGCAGCGAGAACGCCAGGATCTTCAGAAGCAGGATGGAGTGCTCGTACTTCGGGAACATCGCGTGAATGGCCGGCCCCGAGAGAAAGAAGATCCCCGCTGAAAGAACGATCATGAGCCAGGCCGCGATGGACACGGAACGGGTGAAGACCCGCTGGAGGGCGGCGGAGTTTTCGAGTGTGTGCTCCTTCGTGATTACCGGCGCCACGACCGCGGTGTAGGCGGCGAGAAAGAAGAACGGCAGGTTGATGATGCCGTTCGCGAAGTTGTACTTCCCCACCTCGCTCGCTTCGTGAAAATAGCCGAGGATCAGGAGATCGACCCGGGTGTAGCAGTAGATCGCCAGTGCCATGAGGCCGTTCGTGAAACCGTAGGAGAGAACACTCTTCATGGCGGGCCGGAGGACCGTTTTCTCTTCGAGTGGACGGTAGATTCTCTTCACGAAGAACAGCAGGCCGGCGACGGCGAACCACAGGTACCCGATGGTGAGGCCGCCGATGGCACCTTTCACACCGTAATCGAAATATCCCACGAACAGAACGAGCGACCCCACCTGCAGGATTTTGCAGGAGATGTCGATGACGGCGAGAGCCCGGATGCTCCGGGCACCCCGGTACAGGCCGTCAAGGAGTAACCAGAGCGTCATGAACAGGAGGAGCGGAGCGCTGAACCTGACGAGGGAGGCGAGCTGGCTGTCCTGCCCGATCTTCCCGATCAGTCCCGCCGAGCCGAGATAGAGGAGACAGACAGCGGAAAGAAAGAGGGCGCTGAGAACCAGACTCCCCAGGATGATCGACTTCGGTCGCCCCTTTTCCCCTTTCGCGAAGTGTTCGGCCAGGTACGTGGAGCTCGACTTCGAAAAACCGAAATCGGAGAAGATGCGGAAGAAGTACACGATGGCGGTGACGAGCGAATAGAGTCCGAAATCCCGCGGCTCGAGCCACTTCGCCACGAAGAAGAAGATGAAGAACTGTGAGACGACCTCGGCGACGACCTGAAGCGTCCTCCAGACGGTGTCACCGACGAGACCTCTGTCCTGTGAGGTGTGGTCCATATATTCTATCGGCGGAAATCGTCCGGTTTTTCAGGAGGACGGGGGCTCGAGGGAAGGCGGATGTGCACGAGATCGCCCGGCAATCCCCCCGGCCTTCTCATCGAAAGACGGCCTTGAAAAACATCTTGTACAGCTGCTCTTTCTCGCCGAATATGACATGGGAATACTCGGAGCGCCTCACCTTCGTGTCCCGGTGCTTGTAGCGTGCGTACTTCAGGAGCTCCCCCGCAGCCACGAACGGGGAAACCAGCTTCGCCCGCGCCGGCACGCCCGCCCGCTCGTACCCGAAACCGGTCAGGAGATCTCCGGTGATCTTCTCCACCAGAAAGATCTGCGGCCACGAGAGGTCACGGCGCCACCTGTCGACCGCGGCGTCGTCGATCGGCCGTCCGGTGCGCTCCTTCCAGGGCTCGTCTTTGACGTACGTCCGGGATGTCCGGTGGAATGCCATCATCGCTTCGTCGTAGTCTTCGCCGACGAACGAGCATATCCTCCTGAGCTGCTGCTCGGTGTCGAACACGATGTCTTCATAGCGGACTTCCAGGTACGACTCTTCCGGCCGGCTGAAGCTTTGGCTGTAGAGGATGTCGCACTTCCACTTCATCGCATTGACGAGGGCGTCGTCCGCTGTCCACGGCATGGAGATGCTCGACGCCACGACACTGCGCGGATCACGTATGATGTGAACGATCTTCGCTTTCGGGAAGATGTCCAGCAGGCGGTCCAGGTAACGGATGTTCGTGGGGGTTTTCTCGCCGAACCTCCCCGCCCCCTGCTCCCGGGCATACTCTTCGAGGACACACCGGAAAAAGCGCTCGTAAGTCCGGTTCTCCCCGTCCCTGAACCGCTTCTCGACCGAGCGGAAGAACTCCGCTGCTCCGGGAATGTACTTGTAGTTGTCGGCATTCTCGAGGAGGGACAGGAAATCTTCGATCGCACGATCATCCTCGAGTGAGGGTATCCGATTTCTGATCTGGAGGATCTGGTCGAAGTAGTGCAGCTCTCCGAAGATGGCGATGTTCGGATGGGCGTTGAGCAGGAGCTGCAGCAGGGTCGTTCCCGACCGGACGGATCCGCAGATGAATATGGGAGAGCAGTCCGAAAATCCCGTCTCACTCATGGTGTCATCCGTCTTTCACGCTCCGGGCCGGGGGGGCCGGAGACTCCGCCGTCCATCCGGGAAAACGCCCGGCATTCCCCGACAACTTCCATTCGTACAGCCTCCGGTAGAGATCCTCGAGCTTTCCGGCACAGGCTTTCACGTCGTACTCCCTGCTGAGCTCACGGGCGGCCTCACCCAGCCTCCGAGCTGTCTCCCCGTCGCGAAGGAGAAGCAGCATCTTCTCCGCCAGCTCATCCGGGTCGCGGGGCGGCACCAGGAGAGCGGTGGCGTCGTGAGTGAGCACTTCGCCGATTCCGTCGATGGTGGTCGCCACGATCGGCTTCGCCATGGCCATCGCTTCGAGCATGGTGATCGGTGTCCCCTCCCAGAGAGAAGGAAGCACCTTGACGTCGAACGCGCCCAGCATGCGCCTCACATCCTGACAGTGGCCCGTGAATACCACGTGCCCGCCGACTTCGAGCTCACGGGCCAGGTGCTCGAGCTCGCTCCGCAGTGGACCGTCGCCCACGACGAAGAGGACGGCGTCCGGGAATTCCCGGATCACCCGCGGCATGGCCCGTATCAGGTACTCATTGCCCTTCTGCTCGTAGAGCCTGGTGATGGTGCCGATCACCTTCCGGTTCCTCCCGATCCCGAGCTCTTCTCTCCAGGCTTCTTTCTCCTCCCGGTCCGGCGGCTCGAACCGGTCGAGCGGCGTGCAGGTGGGGACGACACGGATCTGATCGAGAGGGGTTCCCCTCTTCACCGCCGTTGCGTGCCTGATCGACTCGGAGACCGCCAGCGTGGCGTCGGTGAAGCGGAGAAAGATCCTGTCCGCCACCTTCTGATAGAACGGGTAATAGGTGGCGGGATCGTGCTGGTGGACGATCGTCGGTATCCTGAGAAACGTCCGGGCGAGCCGGCCGAAGTTGTTGGCGCCGTATCCGTGGAGATGCATGATGTCGGTCTGCCCCCGCAGGAGCACCCTCCTGAGATCGAAGATCGTCAGGGGATCGTACTTGCTCCGTCCCAGGTAGTGGACCGGCTCGATCCCTCGCTCGACGACGTACCGGTGGAGGCTGTCCCTTTTCCGAAGGACGCAGAGACCGACGTTGAATGCCCGGTCGTCGAAGGCCGGGATGACGTTCAGATAGAACATGCCCGCTCCGTGGATCCGCTCATCGAAACCGAGATGATCGACGACCCACAGGACGTTGATTGATGTTCCGGTCTCGTTCATTTCGATCGTTCGTTTTTCGCCGCCCAGCCGGGCCGGCATCGTCAGTGTTCCTTCGATGCCTTTTCGGGGGCCCTCGTTTTTCTGACCTTCGCCGGGACTCCGACCGCCACCGAGAAGGGCGGTATTTCGCCGTTCACCAGCGACGAGGCCCCGATGGCGCTGTCGTGGCCGATCTTCGATCCGTCGAGGACGAGCACGGATGCTCCGAGCCAGCAGTTCGCCTCGAGGATGATCCCTTTCTCCGAGGGAACCGGCTGCAGCGCGATCGGCTTCCCCGTGTATTCGAGGTCGTACTCGCCCCCGCCCACGACGTAACAGTACGCGGCGAGGAGGGCATAGTCCTCCAGGACGACCCGGCCTGAAGAGAAGATCACGCAGTTGTACCCGAGGTTCACGTGATCGCGGAGCTCGATGTCTCCGTCCTTGCAGTTCAGGATGGTGTTTCTGCCGATGAACACCCCCTGTCCGAGGGTGATTCCGGTGTTGGTGGTGCCCTTCGCGTCCAGCATGCAGTTGTCGTCGATGAAACTGTTGTCCCCGATACGGATCTTGCGGGGATGCCTGAACACGATGTTTTTCCCGAAGATGACGTTCTTCCCGACGTTCCCGAGAATGAGCGGATAGAGCTTCGACCTGAGCACCATGCCGAGCGCTCCGGGAATCGGCGAGACGAACGTCATGATCAATTCATAGAGTATGAGCAGCCCGATTCCCCGTTCTCCGATAACGAGGTCCTGATAGCCGGCGAGCTTCGAATCGCCGGACTCTTTCTGCAGGGTGGTGACTTTGTACTCCGCGAAACCTTTCTCTTCTCGGGTATCGGTCATGTATCCATCCTCCATCGGGAAAACCTGCACCGGCGAGTTCATGGAAGAGCAATATCCATACCACGAAATCCCGCTTCTTCACGGGCGTGGCTCCCCTCAACCGAAGTTACTTTCCCCGCCGATATTTTGCAAGATGAAGAGGCTCAGGTCAGGGTCCGCGGGCCTCACCGTTCACCGTCCTGGTTGACTCCCTGTTCCCTTTCGGGTATAATCAGAAAGAGATCCCCGGCGTCATCCTCTTTCCGGGGATCACGATCGATCCACCGGCCGATTGTCCACACGGTAACTCCGCTGTCGACACTCCTCGAGACGCACTGCTCCTGTCCGGCCCAGCCCATGAACACGGCGGCGGTCCGATCGTCACTACCTGTTCGAACAGGAGAGACGTTCATGGGAGACATTGTGTGCGTCGCAAACAGCTGAATGGGAGCTTACCCCCGCGTGGTCCACGCGAACCCGGACGGCCTCAAGGATCTGCTCATCGGCGAAGCGTACGGCACACTCCGGATGTTCTGCAACGTGAACACCGACGATGTCCCTGTCTTCGACACGGGCACCCTGCTCCAAGTGGGTGAACCCGGCCTCGAGGAGGACATCGACGTCGGCAGCAGGGCCGTTCCAGACATCGTCGACTGGAACTCTCTCTGCGACTGGACCGGTGACGGCCTCTGGGATGTCCTGATCGGATGCGAAGACGGAATGGTCCACCTCTACCAGGGAATCGAAGCTTTTCACGTCGAGAAGCACGCCGTCCCCTGGGACGGCATCAGGCAGGAGTGAGCCCGGAACGACCACTACTGCTCAGCGGGCGAGGAGCATCTTCCGCACGGCAGCCTCCCCGCCCACGCGGCAGGCCGCAAAGTACACTCCCGAGGGAACCTGCACTCCCCTCCTGTCGGTGCCGTCCCAGGTGAACCGGTACACTCCGGGAAGAAGCCGCCGGTCGATGAGCGTCAGAACCGGACGCCCTCGGACGTCCCTGATCTCGAGACTCACCTCACGGGCCACGCCTTCCGGTCCCCCGACGGCGAGAGGGATGGTGGTCCGCGGATTGAAGGGATTGGGGAAGTTCTGGGAAAGGCTCCAGGATTTCGACACCGCCGTGTCCGGGTCGTCTCCGGCGTCGATTCCCGTTCCTGTCCGGTACTCGAGGATCAGGAGACCCTCGAAGCCGTTCGCCGCGTACACGAGAGATCCTTCGACAGCGACACCCAGGGCTTCGTCGGGCGTGTCGTAGAATCCCCGGAGTACCGGCCTTCCGGGATCGGCGACGGACACGATCTCGATGCCGTGTGTCCCGTTCGCCGAGTACGCCAGTGTGTCCTGAACGACGACTCCGACGGCTTCCTCCGCCAGGTGAGAACCGATCTCAGAGGGCTCCGACCGGTCGAGGATGTCAATCAGCCTGAGCCCCTCGCTGCCGTCGGCCACGGCGGCGATGTCCGCCGATACGGAGACGTCCCGGGCGTAGCCATGCGTGTCGTATCTTCCGACTTCGACCGGACTCTCCGGGTAGAAGACCGAAAACACCACGAGGCCGCTCGATCCCGTCGCGACGTGCACGAATGCACTGTCGGGAAGTCCGCGCGAGGTGTCGATATCGACACCGTGGGCGAATCCCGTCGTGGGAACGTGAGCCAGCTCGGTGAGACCGCCGGGGTCGAAAATGTCGATAACGCGAAGACCGCCGAGGTTGTCTGCTACGAACAGGTGATCTCCCAGGTGGACGGCCTCTTCGGCAGACCCCGGCGTGTCGAGCGTGTCGAGGCTGACAGGCTCCCGGGGATCGGACACGTCGAATGATACCACACCCCCGGAATAGTCCGCGACGAAAACGAGGGTGGAATCGACGATCTCGACATCCCAGGCGCTGCCCGGGGTCGGATGCGAGCCGATCTCCACGGGGTGTACCGGATCGACCACCGAGATGATACGAAGTCCTCCCGCCGCATCGGCGACGAAGGCCAGAGAGTCGAGAAGTGCAACCGCCGTCGCCTTCCCCGGCGTGTCGATGCTTCCCACCATCCTGACATTGAGCGAATCGGCCGAAAAGCCGGCGAGCGTCGCCGGAGCTGACACGGCCGGGAACGCCGTCAATACGCAGGCGAGAAAGTAGAGAGAGAGCCTGTGTGGTGTCTTCCACGGAGTTCTCATACGTGCCATCCGGGGAGGTTCCATGCCGACGAAAACATTGTCCTGTTCACTCGCGGTCTTCTGCACGCGACTGCCGCGGGGCATGCGCGCCGGATGTCACCGGCGGAAGGGAAATGCGGACATCACGGAATGTCGAGCAGCCGGCATGCATTCTCTCCGAGGAGCCCGCGGCAGCTCTCCCTCGAGAGCTTCCCGTTGCGGGAGAGTTCACGGTACGTCCTGATATTCTTCCCTATTCCGTGCGAACCGTTGGGAAGCGCCGGGTAGTCCGACCCGAAGACGAGCTTTTCGGGGATCAGGTTGAGGTCGAGCCCCTGTTCGAAGAAGTGGTGCTCCACCCGGGCAGGAGGCACCCCCGAGAATTCGATGTACACATTCGGATAGCGCTTCGCCAGCTCGTAGGCGACCGGAAAGTATGCCCCGCTGCCGCAGTGCCCCACGACGATGGTGAGTTCGGGAACTGCTTCCGCGAGGACGCCGAGACCTGCCGGATTCCCCAGCGCTCTGCTTCGCTCGGAATCGAACATGGACACGCCGGTGTGAAACAGAACCGGCAATCCCAGCCCCACGGCCGTCCGGTAGAAGGGCAGCATGGCCCCTGATCCGAAAGGGATGTAGTTGTACGAACCGTAATCCTTGATCCCCCGGAAGCCCTTTTCTGCAAGCCACTCCATCTGTTCGCAGCAGAACCGCACACTGTCCGCGAACCGTCCGGGATCCTTCCCGACAGACTCCGTCTTGTTCGGGTTGAGAGCCATGAAGGGGATGAAGAACTCGGGACAGGCCCGGGCGAACTCGAGAATGTAGTCGTTCGGAACCAGGCCGGTCCGGTTCGAATCCTCGGCCAGGAGGACGCAGCTTTCGACGCCCTGCGACCGGAGGTGATCCCTGAAGCCCGGCGGGTCCTCTCCGAACCGCCTGATGTCCCGGTAGTTGTCCGGGTAGTGCGCTCTGATCAGGTCCCAGACCTCCGGTGTCCACATCCCCTGCTCCTCGACGGCGGTGTGGACGTGAAAATCGACGACCCTGTGCGACCATTCGTTCACCGGACCTTCCTCTCCCTCGCCACGGTATTCGTGTCGAGCCACGCCGGATCACCCGAAACTCCCATCCTCCACCACGCTGATTATACAGCAAACCGTTCGGCCCGGTCAACCGCAACGTCTCCATCCGATTCGTTGTTGGCACACCGGCCCCCGGCAGTGGTCGACCATTCATCGAGCAATGCGGCACCTCGCCTGAATACGAGTCTCCGTAGGCAATTCCCGTGTTTACCTCGGCGGTATCTTCGGATTCGAGATCGTATCGATCACTGATCCCGAACACCCAACCAGGCTCGGCTTCTATCAGCCGAACGACTGGGTGAAAGGGTTCGCCGTCTCCGATTCTTTCGCCTATCTGGCCACCTCCACCTGGGGACTGATCATCGTCTCTGTTGCCAATCCGGTGAATCCGACGAAAATCACCGCCCTTAATCCGGCGGGCCGTGAATTGGACGTAGCGATCAGCGGCGACTTTGCGTATCTGACGAGTGTCTATCCCGATGGTGGTCTGAGAATCATCTCGGTCGAGAACCCGGCTGAGCCGTTCGAAGTCGGTACTCTTCCGCTCGACAACGGGGGAGGACATGTCCTGGTACGTGACTCCACCGCTTACCTGACGGATTCCGACGTGGGCCTGATGTCGGTCTCGGTGAACGATCCGGATAATCCGGTCGAGCTCAATCGATATCTCACCCCGGCCGGCGGAGCTCACGTCGCCGTTTACGGTGCACATGCCTACTATGTCGACAGCAACCGGCGGATATGGATCCTCTCTCTCCTTGATCCGACCATGCCCCGGGATGTCAACCGGTTGGAGCTCCCAGACAGGATTCACGAAATCGTCATCGTCGACAGCCTCGCGTTCGTCGCGAACGACAGTGCGGGCTTGAGGATCCTCTCGCTGGCCGTACCCGAAACGCCCGTTCAGATCGGGTATCTGAACACGCCGGGAAGAGCCCGCGGTGTATCAGTGGAGGGAGACCGGGCCTACATAGCTGACGGGTCGGAAGGGGTGCGCATCGTCTCGATATCAGACCCGGCTCATCCGATCGAGGTCGGATCGTACCGCTCTCCGGCATGGTCGGCCGACAAAATCACCGCCGGAGACGGATATGTCTATACCGGTGAATCGCTGGATCGCATGAGGATCCTCTCCGTTGCGGATCCCCAGAATCCGATCGAGGTCGGCTCATATGTGTGTGACCTTCTTGATTTCGTTTCCGCCGATCAGATCGTCTACCTCCTGGATCACGACGAATACAGCTGGGAGACAGATCTGCTGATGCTGTCGGTCATAGAGCCGTCCGATCCCCTTCTCCTCGGAAGCTACCGGACGTTCGAATACTACGAGGGTCTCGATGTCGATGAGCACCTCGTGTATCTGGCGGCGAACAATGGCGGGGTCGAGGTGGTTTCGGCCGTCAATCCCCGGAATCCATGGATGGCAGGCCGCTACAACCTGCCGGGCTGGACCACGGAAGTTGTGAAGGAAGGGGATTACGTGTTCGCCGTCAATCATTACACCGGCCTGACCGTCCTCGAGTATCTGCAGCCCACCGGAATGGATGAGGACAATGGCGGAAAGGAGCACCGGATGCCCGGCACATCCGGCCTCTTCCAGAACTACCCGAACCCGTTCAATCCCGTCACCACGATCTCCTTCCACGTTCCGGAGTACGGCGGCGGTCAGGTGCCGGTGAACCTCTCCGTTTTCGACGTCAGGGGGAGGCGGGGG
>CAZMKB010000003.1:0-16235 GCA_964566685.1 uncultured Gemmatimonadota bacterium
CGCTCATCGCATCGGGGACCATAGGACATGGGGAGATCGACAGGACGGAGACCGGCGCGAGCCAGGCCTTCGGACGCTGGACGGCGTCTCTCGTCAGCGAGTCGGAAACCAGGATAGACCCGGCGCTGTGGCTCCAGGATTCGGAAGGCTCCCGGCGGAACACGATGACGGCAGAGGTGAACGGAACAATCGGCCGGTCGCTCGACCTGACGTTCTCGGCCGGCCGGGAAAAAGGCGACAGGAGGGACGGCGGGGTGTGGGCGAAATGGCTGAAAGCGGTCGAGGGCGACGTGAACGTGAAATACCGGGGGAAGGGCGCCAGGAGCATCGGTGCGCACCTGGCTCAGCGGAGAACGACCTATCTCCAGGGATCGGGCGGATCGTTCGCGACGACCGTGGGAAGAATCGAGTACTTCGACGCCCCCCTGTCGGGACGCCACAGAACGCAGGTCAGCTACGAGCTCACGAACTCGTCACGGGTCGACGGCAGAGTGGCATTCGTTCCCGAACGCTCGGAGTTCGAGGGCGAGTATCTCGAAGACGGCACCTGGGTCGGAACCGAGGAAGGGACGCACCGAAAGGAGATCGTGATCGGGTCGGACGTGGGTGAGAGGACGATGAAGGTCTCGCTGAGCGGCGTCCAGTCGCTCGATCTCGGCTTTCTCGCACCCGAAGCGTCCTCCCTGTCCGACCTCACTCTCACCTCGACGTTCCGTTTCGTCGAGGAGAACAATGCCCTGTACGACCGGGGTCTGTACACCTTCATCTCGAAGAACAGGTTCTCTCCCGATCACAGTATCTACAGCGAGAACAGCATACGGGAAGAACTGGAGGCCCGCTGGCAGCAGAAAGGGCTCGTCCTGAGACTCGAATACTCCCTGGACGACGTGATGGACAACAGGTTCGAAAACCTCACGAGCGTCAGCAACCGGTCACGCCTGGCGATGAACGTCCGGTCAGTGTCTCCCTCGGGGCTCGAGCTCGGTTTCGGAGTGGAGTCCGGCCGGGAGGGAAGAGTCGCAGCGAACCGGCATGACCGGGCCGGAATGCTGAAACTGGCCGGGGATATCGGTTATCAGATGAACAGAAGCCTCCGTATGACGCTCGGAGCTGCGGGGGAAAGAAGAACGCTCGATGATGGCGAGGGTGTCCGCGTGATCGAGCTCGTGCCGTCGGTGACTCACTTCTTCAGGTCTCACGGCAGGATGCAGGTGGAGCTCGAGCTGGCACAGGCGGACGGCCGGGTCGATGATTACTACGCCGCACTCTGGCTCCTGCGGGGCAGGGAGTTCGGCTTCAACACGAACCTCCAGATCGAGGGGGAGTACCGCGTCGGGAATGCGCTCATGTTTCTCTCCCGCCTTTCCGTCAGGAAGCTCGCCGGAAACCGGCGGACCCGTCTGGGAGGAAGCACGGAACTGAGGTACCTGTTTTGAGAAGACCCGCACACAACCCGAGCAGCTCGATGACCGCCCTCGTCGTCATCGCTCTTCTCCTGACCCTCGCGGGACCGGCCCCGGCGGGTGAGGAGCCCGGCTCGCTCGAAGGAGCTCCCGTCGAGAGGATCGACGTGCGCGGCGTGCGCGCCCTCTCCGGCGAAGAGCTGTCGACGGCCCTCCTCATATCGAGCGGCATGACATACTCCGAGCCGGCCGTCCGGGAGTCCTGCTCCAGGCTCCTGAGGCTCTACGCCGATGCCGGATATCCCTGGGCCGGCGTCCGGGTGTACACGCGGCGGGACGGTGAAGAAAACGGGCTCGCCGTCCTCTTTTCGGTCGAGGAGGGCCGCCGGGCGAAGATCAGCGAAGTATCCTTCACCGGGAACGAAATCACCCGCACGGAAGTCCTCGACCGGCAGCTCGGCATCGAACCGGGCGATCCCTTCTCGCTCACACTCCTCGAGAGCGGCAGGCGGCGGCTTGCGGGATGGGGCATCTATGACGAGATAGAGAGTATCAGGATCGTCGAGGACGAGAATCCGTATCGCGTGTCGCTCGTCGTGCCCGTCAGGGAATCGAAGCCGAACCGCCTTGCCGGTGCGGTCGGATTCGGTCAGGGAGACGACACCGGCAGGAACCTGTGGGGCAATGTGCACTTCCGCATGAACAACATCCTCGGAACGGCGAGGAGGTTCGAGATCGACTGGGCGCAGACCTCGGTCGACGAAAAATCTCTGGCCGTGGGGTATCGGGAGCCCTGGATCGGCAGTCTGCCTCTCTCCGGCGAATTTTCCTACCGGCAGCGTCTGCGCGAGAATCGGTTCATGCAGGTGGAGATCGGCGGCGGCGTGTCGAGCGTGCTCGCGGGACCCGGACGGATCGGGATCGGGTTCGTCCACGAGCGCACGTATCCCCACGGTGCGCACGCAGATCCCGCGGCATCGAGCACCAAGAACGGTGTGACGGCCTCGCTGTCCTGGACGAGCCCGGAACATGGCGACAGGGCGAACCGGGCACCCGCTCTCGAGTCCTTCTCCGCTCTCGTGTCGTACGGTTCACGGAGAGAACAGGACGACCGGTTCCGTGAGACCGTCCTGTCGGCGGGGTTCGAACTGACCTGGCTCGAGCGGGGAGCGATCCGGCTGAAGACAGCCGCGGGCACGAGGACGGCTTTCAGGGACGACGGCACCCACCCCCTCTACCTCACCGTGCCCTTCGGCGGCACGAGGACCGTCAGGGGCCACCGTGACGGGGAGTACGACGTGTTCCGGGCGTTCTGGACACAGAACGAGCTGAGGTTCTTCCGCTGGGGAGACGGTGAGTTCCGCCTCTTCGTCGATCAGGCGCTGATCGCCGTCCCCGCCGGGGAATCGACGCTCGGCTCGTCCCACCTGACCGGTTTCGGCGCCGGCATCACCTCCCGGACGGCCGCTGGTGTTCTCGCGCTCGACCTGGCCCTGTCTCCCGGTGAGGGGCTCGGAGCAGCCCGCCTTCACGTCGGCCTCAGAGAGGAATTCTAAATGGTGAACGAGTACGTTTCGGCAATCCACGTCCACACGCTTCACAGCGACGGATACTACGACGTGGACGGAATCGCCCGGGAGGGCAGGATCGCGGGAGTCGATGTCGTCCTCATCACCGACCATGGGAACGACAAGGTGAGGCGCCTCGGCAAGGAGGGCTGGTACGACGGCGTACTCATCCTGTCCGGTTACGAGCTGAACGATCCCGGAGACAAGAACCACCTGCTGGTGTTCGACGTCGACGAGTGCCTCGACGGCGGGATGGGCGCAAAGGCCTACGTGAAGGAGGTCGCCGAACGCGGCGGAATCGGTATACTCGCACACCCGGACGAGAGGAGGGACACGTTCCCGGAGCATCCCTCCTACGAGTGGACCGACTGGCCCCGGGACGACGTCACCGGCATCGAGATCTGGAACTACATGTCGGAATGGATGGAAGGCCTCGAGCCCGGAAAGCGGCTTCTCACCCTGATTTTTCCGGACCTGAGCATCCATGGACCGACCGACCGCATGCTCGCGTACTGGGACGAAATGGCAGCCCGGAGGCGGACCGTGGCGATCGGCAGCGCCGACGCCCACTGTCACCAGTACAGGATCCTCGGATTCTATGTCTCGATCTTTCCCTACGAAAAGCTGTTCAGGCGAATCAGGACGCACCTCCTCACGGAAGAGCCGCTGTCAGGCGATCCGGAAGCCGACCGCCGGACGATCTTCGACGCTCTCAGGAATGCCCGCGCTTTCATTTCGAACCGGAAGTACGGAGACGCCAGAGGCTTCACCTTCACCGCCCGGGGTAAGAACGGCGTCACCGGAATGGGAG
This sequence comes from uncultured Gemmatimonadota bacterium, assembly GCA_964566685.1. Taxonomy (GTDB): domain Bacteria; phylum Gemmatimonadota; class CAZMKB01; order CAZMKB01; family CAZMKB01; genus CAZMKB01. Next base: position 3,783 of record CAZMKB010000003.1, read on the forward strand.
ACGAGACGAATCTCGCGGAGGGTCCCGTTCTCGAGGTCCGCGTGCCCCGGAGGGGCCATCTGAAACTTCTCAGAAACGGCCGCGTCGTCGCGGCGACGAGGAAGCGCCGGCTCACATTCCACCCCCAGGAACCCGGCGCCTACCGCGTGGAAGTGCGCAGAAGACGGAAGCCGTGGATCTACTCGAACCACATCCGGATCAGCGTGTGAGGGGAGCCGCTGGAAATTCGATCCGGCAGATGTTATATTCACAGGTGGCATTGATGATACGGCCGCACTAGACGGGGAGTTAGCGGTGCCCTGTACCTGAAATCCGCTTACGCAGGGTCGAAATCCCGTCGTGAGGCTTTACTGGTCTTTCGTTTCCGGGCAGGAAGACGGTGTTGATTGCCCGGCTCCCGCGGGTCGAGCGCCATGAACCTGGTCAGGTCCTGACGGAAGCAGCCATAAGTGGATGTCTCCGGCAGCGCGGGAACAGCTGGACAGGAGCTGATCTTCCAGTTTTCGGGCGCTGGACCAGGAGTCGATGACGGGGTGCGGCCATCGATCAGAAGGAGAGTGAAACCCCGCCTCTCAGTTGCCAGTTGTTCAGGTTCGAGCCTTCCAGGAACGTTCTCGTGTGCCTGACATCGAACCGCAGGCCGGCGTGAGGATGGAGCCTCGCCTTCACGCCACCGCCGAACAGCCACGACGTGTAGCCGAAATCAGGCGATATCGAGTTGAGAAACTCCATTCTCCCCATGCCCGCCGTGATGAAGGGCGAGAGGGGGCTCCTCGTCTCGATGTCGTAGAACATGGTGAAGTTGAGGAAGAGAACATCTCCGCCCCGGTTCCTGCCGAACACGTCGGGCTGAGAGACCGGGACACCGGCGATCTCGAAACCGATTCCGAGCCCTTCGACGACCCGGACTCCCAGGTCGATTCCGATGATTCCGTCGCTCACCTCGTCGTAACCGGTGAAGGACAGAAAATCGTCGTCGAACCACACGCCGCCGAGATGCGGGGTGAGGGAGACCGTGGGCTCATAGGAGACGCGGGGATGCGGACGGATGGCGGCGGCATCCGCCGCGCGGAAGATCACCAGAAGCGAAATGAGGACAGCGACTGACCTCCACATAGGACACCTCTCTCTCAGGGGATCAATTCCTCGTTGTCGTCGAAAGCTCGTAACCAGAACCTTATCAATGAATTCCACGAAATATCGAAAAAACGGCGGCGGGAGCACCGTCACCGCTCACCCATGAAAAAAGCAAGTTCCGTACCCTCATGTTCCGTCCCAGGAGCGTTTCCGGCGGCCTGCTTTCGGACTGCTTCGGGTCCGGAAAGAATAATTCGAGGGACGCTGATCCCGGCGAGCAGTTTCAGAAAAATCAGTGGGGGGAGGGGAGAACGATCCGGCCGGGAGAAAGTGAGTTCCCCGATGATGCCGTGTGCACCTGGGACCTCGACTGTATGAAGAGCTCACGTCCCAACATCACGCACATCCCAGGGAACTCAGAGACGATCCACCGGCTGCCCGCAGTCCGGCCGCACCGACGACACCACTGCCGCCCTGTTTCCGGACGGGAAACCGCGTGGCCCGCTGCTCAGCCCGCCTTCTCGTTCTCGAATATCTCTTCGAGCGACTTTTCCCGCATCTCGTATTCGATGTCCTCCAGCATGCTGTCGGCATGTCCGGCGATGATGCACAGGGATGCGGCGAGAAGAACTCCGAGCAGCGTGATGATTCCTATGAGCGTCAAGAACATTTCCTGATCCTCGGGTGTAGGAAAAAAGGCCTTTCACATGCACAGAAAGGCATGATCCGTGCCAGATTCCGGCCGGGGCGGCCGGGGACCGGCATCCTCGATGACCCGACATAATCGATTTGCGTCGAAGAGGTTGGAAGGCTATTTTTCAGAGGAGCGGACGGGGAGAACGCCTTCCCGGGAGACGTCGATGAGAAAAAATTTCATATCCGGAGCGAAGCTTTCCAGCCTGGCAGCCGTCCTGGCCCTTGCATTCTCCGGACTGTCATGCGGTGGGAAACAGCTCTCCACGACCGAAGGAGCGCTGATCGAGCCGTTTTCTCCCGGAAACATCTTCCTCGGGAAGGGTGAAGACGGCGACGTCATGGTCGAGGTGCACTATCGAAGCCAGCGGCTCGAGGACGACAGGCTGATTCTGCAGGCGATGTTCCTCCCGACGGAGGAGTTCGAGTTCGAGGAGGAGTACCGGGGGTTCTCCCGCATTTCCTACTACAAGATCAAGGATGACACACCGCTCGAGCTGACCTTCGCGGACACCACCTACCGCTTCAAGACGAAGGACTCCCACACGACTCGTTCCATCGAACCGTTCGACATCGAATTCGAGCGGAAGAAGATGACCGGCTTCCTTCCCGACGTCATCGACTCGATGCACTATCCCTTCAAGGATGTCGTACGGTGGGAGAGGGTGCAGAAGGAAGACGTCGCGAAGTGGAGCAAGTCGAAGGAGGCGATCCGGGCGGAAGCGGAGAGGAGGAGGGAGGCGAGGAAGAGGAAGAAGGAGTTCGAAAAAGGAGCACCGGACGCCCTCTCTCCGGAAGGCGGCATGTGGGTTTCCGTCAATGCCACGTACGTGTTCGAGAAGCGTGACACCTCCTCGCGCGTCCTCGCGAAGCTGCCCCTCGGGACCCACATCGAAATGGTGAAGGTCAGCAGTCCTCAGTGGTACGAGGTCAGCATCGACGATCCTCCGGTCACGGGCTACGTCCCGTCCCTGATGCTCTCGCCGAGCGAGGACGAAGCCCTCGCGTGGGAAGAGGAGATGGGCGTCACGCCCGTCACCACCCCACTCGAGCCGGAACCCGACTCTCTCGAAACCGGGGAGTGACTGCGGCGCTGATTCCTTGACAGGGCCCGAGTGCACGTGTAGATTCTATGCCGAGTCACGTTCCGAACGAGACTGGGCGGTTAGCTCAGGTGGTTAGAGTACTTGCTTGACATGCAAGAGGTCACTGGTTCGACTCCAGTACCGCCCACCATATTCCGCTTTCCTCGTCCTGCAGCAATCCGGTTCGAGCCCGGTACATCCGCGGTTCCCTCGCTCATCAGACGGACGGAGTTGGAGATGAGCAGACCCGAGAAGCCCATCAATGTCTGTGTCATGGTCTCTGGTTCGGGTACGAACCTGCAGTCTCTGATCGACCGTTATCCCTCCGGACCGGAACCCGACAGACCGGCTCGGATTTCGCTGGTAGTGAGCGACAACCGGCAGGCATACGGTCTCGAGAGGGCGATCAAAGCAGGCATCGAGACGCGGGTGATCCCGCCGGGCGACTTCGCATCGCAGGAGGAGTTCGGTACCGCCCACATCGACCTGTTCCGGGAGAAGGAGATCGACCTCGTCGTCCTCGCCGGATACCTGAAACTGATCCCCTCGAATGTCGTCGGAGCGTTCGAGAACAGGATGATCAACATTCACCCTGCTCTGCTTCCCTCGTTCGGGGGAAAAGGAATGTACGGAAGGCGGGTACACGAGGCGGTCATCGAATCGGGTACACGGGTCTCCGGTGCGACCGTGCATTTCGTCGACGAGAAATACGACCACGGACCGATACTGCTGCAGTTCCCGGTCCCCGTCTTTTCCGGCGACGATCCGAAGACCCTCGCGAAGAGAATCCTCTCCTACGAGCACAGGCTCCTGCCCCTCGCCGTCGAGCTCATCGCGACGGGAAGGGTGAGGGTGGAGGGACGCCGGGTGATCATCTCGGACGATCGTACGCTCACGTGGCTGCCCACCTTTTTTTCCGACATCTAGCCCGGGTTATTCATACGATTTCGGGCGGGAGGTTCAACATCTCAAAGGGGTGAAGACATGATCCAGACGGAGAGAATCCGAAGGGCGCTCCTGTCGGTCTCCGACAAAACAGGCATCATCGAATTCGCCAGGGGGCTCGCCGGGCAGGGAATCGAGCTCGTTGCCAGCGGCGGAACCCGGAAGCTGCTCATCGAAAACGGAATCGACTGCAGAGCGGTCGAGGAGATAACGTCGTTTCCCGAAATGATGGGCGGCAGGATAAAAACTCTCCATCCCCGGATCCTCGGCGGCATCCTCGCACGAAGGGAGGTTCAGACCGACCTCGACGAGGCCGCGAAACACGACATTCCCCTGTTCGATCTCATCGTGGTGAATCTGTACCCCTTCCAGAAACAGATCCTGTCCGACCCCGACGATCTGGAAAGAGCCGTCGAAAAAATAGACATCGGCGGACCGACCATGGTCCGTGCGGCGGCGAAGAGTTTCAAGCACGTCGCCGTCGTCGTCGATCCCTCGCACTATCCGGCCCTGCTCGAAGAGCTCGAAAAAAACGACTGTTCGCTCCCTGAATCACGCCGGCTCGCTCTCTCGAGCGAAGCCTTCCGGCACGTGTCGATCTATGACTCGATCATCGCGCGCCACCTCGACCACGCCTCCTCCACGGAAACGGGAGAGTATCCGGCGGAGCTCACCGTACCGCTGGTGAAAGTCATGGATCTCCGCTACGGAGAGAACCCTCACCAGGATGCGGCGTTCTACCGGGATCCGATCGGCCGCACCGGATGGACGGGACGCTTCGATCAGCTCTGGGGAAAAGAGCTGTCGACGAACAACATTCTGGACGCCGACAGCGCATGGAGGCTCCTCTGCGATCTCGGGGGCCTGACGTGCGTGATCATCAAGCACAACAATCCCTGCGGTGTCGGACGCGGTGAGAACCTGAAGGAGGCATACGAATACGCGCTCAGGACGGATCCTGTCTCTGCGTTCGGGGGTATAGTAGCTGTGAACCGGGAAGTCGACGACGACACCGCCGCCCTGATGGCGAAGCACTTCTTCGAGGTCATCATGGCTCCGGGCTTTTCGAAACCGGCGCGCGACATCCTGGAGAAGAAGAAGAATCTGAGGCTGCTCGCGATCGGCGAAAAGGCGTCAAAAACTCCGCTGACCCGGTCGTGGGACATCAAGTCGGTCGAGGACGGGGCGATCGTCCAGGAACGGGATCTCGCCACACTCGACCGTGAGCGCCTGAAGGTGGTGACGGCGAAGACTCCCACGGAGAAACACTACCGGGCACTCGAGTTCGCCTGGGTGATAGCGAAACACGTCAAATCGAACGCCATCGTGCTCGCGATGGAGGAGGGAATGGTGGGAGTGGGGGCGGGCCAGATGAGCCGGGTCGATTCGGTCAGGATATCCATCGAGAAGGCGCGGATCTCGGGGCTCGACACCGCCGGTTCCGTCCTCGCTTCGGATGCCTTCTTTCCGTTCCGGGACGGCATAGACACCGCCGCGGAGGCGGGAGTCGAGGCGGTCATCGAGCCCGGCGGATCGATCCGGGACGAGGAGGTCATCCAGGCGGCCGACGAACACGGCATGGCCATGGTGTTCACGGGAATGCGTCACTTCCGGCACTGAGCGCTCGAGCGGGCCGCCGTCATTGTTGACCTGAAAGAGAACAGAGTGTATTTTACCACCTGGAAAATGAATTTTCGATAAGGAGGATCAATTGCGTTCTTTCGTCCTGTGGATGATCGTCCTCCCGCTTCTCGTCAGCACCGTTCCGGGGTATGCCGGCGACATCAAGAGTCCCGGCGTCGCGCTGACAAGTGCCAAGATATACGTGCAGCACCAGAAGTGGGACGAGGCATACGAAGTCATCAAAGAGGGGCTCGCACTCGACTCGACCCATGCCGAGCTTCAGCTTCTGATGGGAAAGGTTCTGGGTGAAAAGGGAGAGTATGCGCGGGCCAACCTCGCACTGCAGAAAGCACTGGCCTACGACCGTGACCAGATGAAGGAAATCGAGAAGCTCAGGAAGCGCTTCTACAATCCGCTGATGCGGGACGGGATGGCGGCAATGGAGGAAGGGAAGCTGGACACCGCCCGGACCCACCTCGAAAATGCTGCCGCTTTCTGGCCCGATCGGAAGGATGCCTACATGCAGCTGGGTGTGCTCTGTCACCAGCAGGAGGACTATGCCTGTGCGGTGGACAATTTTCAGAAAGCCCACATGGCCGATCCCGAGGACACGAATGCACTGAGGAACCTGGCGCTGGCCTACACCTTCAACGATCAGCCCGACAGCGCGCTCGCGATCTACAGGAAGCTGCTGGAGATTCAACCGGACGACTTCGACACCAGGACCGCGATCGCGACACTGCACGTGACGGCCGGTGATTACGAGAAGGCGTGTGCCCTGTACGACACTCTTCTCACGGAAGATGTCGACAATCCGAATCTGCTCTACAATGCCGGTGTCGCCTACGGTCAGACGAAGCAGTACGAGAAGGCGATGGATGCTTTCGAGCAGGTCCTCGAGTTCGTCCCGGACGATGTCGACGCGATGGTGAATCTCAGCATGATGTACATGCAGACCAGCGAGTATGACAAGGCGATCCCGGTTCTCCAGAAGCTGACAGAGCACAATCCCGACAATCCGGAATTCTGGAGCAGCCTGGCGGTGGCCTATGTCCAGACGGAGAACGAGGCGGAGGCCGAAGAAGCGTACGAGCGGTACAAGCAGCTCACCGGTGAAGAATAGTACCGCACGAGACAGGACTCCTTTTAATCCGGTCCCGTGAGGCCGGCAAAGGAGGAAAGATGAAATTTCGATCCGACCCCGGAGTGAGGAGGGAGACCCCTCATCTCCGGGGTCGTTCTCTAACGGCTCGAGCGAGTGGAGGAGGATGTGATGAGTGAGCAGGGCACGAAGATCGTACTCACGAGCGAAATGATGAGGAGGGCGCTGGTCAGGATAGCTCACGAGATCGTCGAGGAGAACAGGGGCACCGCCGATCTCCTGATCCTCGGAATCCGCACGAAGGGGGTCCACCTCGCGGAGAGAATAGCACAGAACATCGAGACCTTCGAGGGAGTCGAGGTCCCGTTCGGCATCCTCGACATCACGCTCTACCGGGACGATCTCCAGAACAAGACGAGTCCGCCGGTGATCGGGAAGACGATCCTCCCCTTCGACGTCACCGGGAAGGTGGTTGTGCTCGTCGACGACGTGCTTTTCACCGGCAGGACGATCCGCGCCGCACTCGACGAGATCATCGATTTCGGCCGCCCGGCGAGGATCCTCCTCGCCGCCCTCATCGACCGCGGTCACCGCGAGCTCCCCATACGGCCGGATTTCGTCGGGAAGAACATTCCGACCGCGCGCAACGAGGATGTGATCGTGCACGTCACGGAAATAGACGGCGTGGACCAGGTGGAAGTCATACCGGCTGAGAAAGGGGGGGGTGGCGATGAAGCTTGACAGGAAAGACCTTCTCGGGCTCGAGGACCTGAGCAGGGAAGAGCTGCTCATGATACTCGACACCGCGGAGCCCTTCAAGGAGATCTCGGAGAGACAGATCAAGAAGGTCCCGGTTCTGCGAGGGAACACCATCGTCAACCTGTTCTTCGAACCGAGCACGAGAACCAGGATATCGTTCGAATTCGCGGAGAAGCGGCTGTCTGCGGACACCACAAACATCGCGCAGAGCATGAGCAGCGTCGTGAAAGGCGAAACGCTGGTCGACACCGCGCGCAACCTCGAAGCGATGAAGATCGACATGGTGGTCATTCGACACAACGCCTCGGGAGCCGCGAAATTCCTGGCGGAGCGCATCGTCTCCAACGTCATCAACGCCGGGGACGGGTTTCACGAACACCCGACACAGGGGCTCCTCGACATGCTCACGATACGGGACAAGCTCCACCGCATCGAAGGGTTGCGTGTGGTGATCGTCGGCGACATCATGCACAGCAGGGTAGCCCGCTCGAACATCTGGGGTCTGACGAAGCTCGGAGCCCGGGTCTCCGTCTGCGGTCCTCCGACCCTGATCCCGCCCGGCATCGAAGAGCTCGGGGTGACCGTCTATGATCACATCGAGGAGGCGATCGACAACGCCGATGTTCTGAACGTCCTCCGGATCCAGCTCGAGCGGCAGCAGGCGAATCTCTTCCCCTCGCTCCGAGAGTACAACAAGCTCTACGGGATCTCGCAGAGGAGGCTCGAGCGAGCGCCGCAGGACATTCTCATCCTCCATCCGGGACCGATGAACCGTGGAGTCGAGATCGACTCCGACGTCGCCGACGGGGACCATGCCGTCATCCTCGACCAGGTGACGAACGGTATCGCCGTGAGGATGTCCGTTCTCTACCTGCTCGCGGGCGGAGAAAGCACACAGGCGGAAGACGCGAAGAGGGGAATCGCGGCAGATTGAGAGGAGTCAGGATGAGTGAACGTATCCTTCTGAAAAACGGCCATGTCATCGATCCGAGTCAGGGAGTAGACGACGAACGGGACCTCCTGATCGGAGACGGGAAGATAGAAGCCCTGGACCGCGGCATCCACGCTCCGGCGGATGCCCGGATTTTCGACGCCTCGGGACTCGTCGTCGCGCCGGGGTTCGTGGATGTTCATGCGCATCTCCGGGAACCCGGCAGGGAGGACGAAGAGACGATCGAGAGCGGAAGCACGGCCGCAGCCATCGGCGGTATCACGTCCCTCCTGGCGATGCCCAACACCGAGCCGCCGACGGACAATCCCGCGGCGGTCGGCTTCATCCTGAAGCAGGCGGCTCTCGCCGGAAAGGCCAGGGTCTACCCGGTCGGTGCCGTGACCCGCAATCTCAAGGGGGAGATGATGGCCCTCATCGGCGAGATGGTGGAAGCCGGGGCCGTCGCTCTGAGCGACGACGGCATGCCGGTACACAACTCCCAGATCATGCGACGGGTCCTCGAATATACGAAAATTTTCGACATTCCGGTCATCGATCACTGCGAGGATCCGCACCTGAGCCAGGACGGCGTCATGAACGAGGGGATCATTGCCACCCAACTGGGTCTCAAAGGGGTGCCTGCCGTTGCCGAGGACATCATGGTGATGCGGGATGTCCTGCTCAGCGAGTTCACCGGAGGGAGAGTCCACATCGCACACGTTTCCACGAAGGGGGCTGCCGAGATCATCCGGAGGGCCAAGGAAAAGGGAGTTCCGGTGACCGCCGAGGTGACGCCGCACCATCTCTCGCTGACGGAGGAGGCGGTTCTCGGTTACACCACGAATGCAAAGGTGAATCCTCCGCTCCGGACGCATGAGGATGTCGAAGCGGTGCGGATGGCCCTGGTCGACGGAACGATCGACTGTGTCGCCACCGATCACGCCCCGCACCACTACGACGAAAAGGAACGGGAATTCAACTATGCGCCGTTCGGACTGATCGGATTCGAAACGCTCCTCGGTGTCTGCGTCACCTTTCTCGTCAAGGAGGGGCTGATCACCCTCCACCAGCTCATCGACCACTGCTCCTGCAGGCCGGCGACGGTCTTCGGGCTCGAAGGCGGGACACTCCGGAGGGGCTCGCCCGCAGATGTTGTGGTCTTCGATCCCGATCACCAATGGGTTGTGGATTCGACGACGCTCCATTCGAAGTCGATGAACACGCCCTATGCCGGCATGGAGCTCACCGGAAAAAACCTCGTCACGATTCTCGGCGGGAACATCATCTGGGAATCGAACTCACTTTCACGCGAGGAGAGGTGGAAACGGCAGAAGCAGGAAAAAAATAGTCCTTGACAAAAAGGCTATAAGTTATAATTTTTTTAGGGTGTTAAATGGGATCAGCGGTCCCGATCGGAATTCCGGCACACCGGTGAATCATCATCGTCCTGACGGGCAGGGTCGCTGGGGGAGGATTGTCGTGCCGATATTCGAATACACGTGCCGTGACTGCGGCGTTTTCTTCGAGAGGCTCTGCCTTTCCGGAGAGAATGAGGTCTTTTGTCCCTCCTGCAGGAGTTCGCACGTTCAGAAGGAGTTGTCAGTCTTCGGCTTCCGCTCCGGCGGGAATGGCAGTTCGCCGGGAGCTTCCAGCTGCAGCGGATGCACATCGACATCCTGCGCAACCTGCAAGTGACGGGAGGATCTCGTATCACACCCGGCTCTGGACCCCCTGATTCTTTGAGTGAAGGAGGAATTGCATGACGAAGGCGGACATAGTCGAGAGGATTTCGGCCACAACGGGTCTCACCAAGAAGGATACCGCTATGGTTATCAACAGGTTCTTCGAAGTGGTGACCGAGGCGCTCTCGCAGAGCAACAACATCGAGATTCGGGGATTCGGCAGCTTCAAGGTGAAAACGAGGAGAGCGAGGAAGGCGAGAAATCCCAGAACGGGCGAGACGGTAGACGTTCCGGAACGGCAGGTACCGACATTCAAGCCTTCGAAGGAACTGAAGGACATCATCATCAAGAAATCTGAAAGTTCGTTCTGATCCGATTCCACGGTCAGAACACCGGTCAGGAGAGTCTGTCAGAGGGCGGGCGGACCACGCCGATCGGATGCTCCGCAACCATGGCAGGTGAGGTCGATCCGGATTTCCTGTCATCATTGATCCAGACACAATCCTTTTGCACACAGCTGCCCCAGTAGCTTAACGGGATAAAGCACCGGCCTCCGGAGCCGGCGATGGGGATTCGAGTTCTCCCTGGGGCATATCGCATTCGATGAACATCTTTCTCTCAAACTTCGGCTGCAAGTCGAACCGGTATGATGCTGCGGCGATGCTCACCCCTCTCTTCAGGCAGGGGCATGAGCTGGTGAACGATCCGTGCGCGGCAGGCGTCCTCGTGGTGAACACCTGCACGGTGACGTCCCGCAGCGACGCAAAGGCAAGGGCCGCGGTCAGAAATCTCCACCGCCGGAATCCGGAAGCCGGGATCATCGTCACCGGCTGCTCGGTGCACACCAGCAGGAAGGAGCTCTCCGCGCTGCCGGGTGTTTACGCGGTTCTCGACAACAGTGAAAGATTCCGGCTGCACGCAGTACTGACAGAGAACGGCCTTCTCCGGGCCGGTGCGGGCGGAGGCGGTGACAGCGACGGACCGTCCGGGGAAGCCGGCTTCGACCACTGGCGTGACGGAATCGATCGATTCCCGGGCAGGAGCCGTGCGTATCTGAAGATCCAGGACGGATGCGACGGAGCCTGCTCCTACTGCATCGTACCTCGTGTCAGGGGCCGGAGCAGATCCCGTGATCCCGGCGCGCTGGTGAGAGAAGCCCGCCGCCTGAACGGTCAGGGTCACCGTGAAATCGTTCTGACGGGCATCCACATCGGGCACTACGGCAGGGACCGGACGGACGGTATCACTCTCCGGGACCTGATCGAACACCTGCTCGCGGAGACCGAAATTACCAGCATCCGTCTCGGCTCGCTCAATCCGGACGAGATCAGCGTCGATTTTCTCCGGTACCTGAGGGGGGAAGAGCGCATCGCCCGCCACCTTCACATACCGCTCCAGAGCGGCAGCGACCGGGTGCTCGGTTCCATGGCCAGAACGTATCGCTCGAAGGACTTCGAGCGTGTCGTCGAAGAAGCGACCGGACTCATGCCGACCCTGAACATCGGGAGCGACGTCATCGTGGGATTTCCGACGGAGGGAAATCGTGAATTCAGGGAGAGCTGCGACCTGATCGAACGCCTGCCGGTGGGATACCTCCACGTGTTCAGGTACTCCGACAGGCCCGGAACGAGGGCTTCCGCGATGGCCGGGCGTGCCACGGATCCTGAGGTCACCGAGCGCTGCCGGATCATGAAGGAAGCGGGAAGCCGGAAGAGGAGCGAATTCAGGGGTCGCATGCTCGACAGACTCCTGACGGCGGTCCATGAACGGACGTTCGAGAACGAACCGGTGCCCCATGTCTACCGGAGCTCGAACTATCTCAAACTGTACTCCGACCGGGCACCCGAACCGCCCGGGAACGGCCGTTTCAGAACAGTGTCGGTGTTCAGGGACGGGTTGCTCGGGTACCCCGTCCCGGAAGGAGCCGCCGCGGGCCCGTGACCATGATCTCGTGCTACATAGAATCATACGGCTGCCAGATGAACAGCTACGACAGCGACCTGGTGAAGGAGATCCTCCACAACTCGGGAGCCAGTATCGTCCGGAAACCGGAAGATGCGAATGTCATCCTGGTGAACACCTGCTCGGTGCGAGAGCACGCCGAGACGAGAGTGCTCGGACGGATCTCCGAGCTCAACAAACTGAAGCAGCGCGGAAACGGGAAGATCATCGGCGTCATCGGATGTATGGCGCAGCGCCTGGGAGGAGACCTTCTCGAGCGTGCGCCGTACATCGACATGGTCATGGGACCGGGTTCGTACCGGAAGCTGCCCGGGACGATCGAGCTGCTCTTCGACCGGGGCACGAGGGTCGCAGTGCTCGACAACGGTACCGCCGAGGCCTACGACGACCTCTCGGCCGACACGGCCGGTGCGGCGTCGGTCATGATTCCCGTCATGCGTGGATGCAGCGAGCACTGCACCTACTGCATCGTTCCGAGGGTGCGCGGGAAGGAGCGCAGCCGCTCACCCGGACTGATCCTGAAGGAGGTCCGCGAAGCGGTGAGCCGCGGCGCACGGGAGGTGACGCTTCTGGGTCAGAACATCACGGCATACC
>CAZMKB010000003.1:16245-37455 GCA_964566685.1 uncultured Gemmatimonadota bacterium
GGACGTTCTCAGGGACGTCTCCGGGGTACCCGGCCTCGCACGCCTGCGGTTCGTCACTTCTCACCCGAAGCACCTCACGGAACGGACCATCGACGTCATGGCCGAGCAGCGGGATGTCATCTGCAATCACATCCACCTCCCGGTTCAGTCGGGTTCGGACACCGTGCTGAGGCGCATGGGAAGGGGATACACCGTGAGCGAGTACCTGCGGAAGGTGGAGGCGCTGAGAGCCAGGGTCCCGGGTATCGCCGTCAGCACCGACCTGATAGCGGGCTTTCCGGGCGAGGGGAGGAGAGAGTTCGGGCAGACCCTGTCGCTCATGCGGGAAGTGGTGTTCGACGATGCATTCACCTACCGGTATTCGGCACGTCCCGGCACCGCCGCGGTGAATCTGCCGGACCGGCTCGACCCCGGAGAGGCACAGAAGAGGCTCGAAGAGCTGATAGCGCTCCAGCGGGAGCACACGGCGGTTCGGAATGCCGCGCTCACCGGCAGGATCATCGATATTCTCGTGGAGAAGCGGGCGCGGCGGAGCAGCGATTCATACTTCGGAAAAACGACGTGCGGCCGCAGCGTCGTGTTCACAGGGAATTCGTGCAGTGCGGGGGAGATCGTACAGGTCTCGATCACCGGCTCGACCGGCCCCACACTGCTGGGACATATCATCGAGCATGAAGAGACCGGAGGTTGAACCATGTGGTTGGCTCGGACACTACTCCCGGCGATCGTGGTGATCGTCCTCCTGGGTTTTGCATTTCTCAATCCCACGCAGACGGTTGACATCAAGCTCCTCTTCAGGACATACCAGGATGTCCAGCTGACGATCGTCGTGCTCCTGTCAGTGTTCCTGGGAATGGCCCTGATGCTCTCACTCTCCGTCTTCCACGACCTCAAGATACGCGCACAGATGAGACGGCTGAAGTCGGAGAAGGAACGCTGTGAGGAGGAACTCGTCACGCTTCGTACATCGCCTCTCGAGGGACTCGAATCCGACCAGGAGGAGAAGTACTGATGGAAATGACAACCTGGATCCTGCTTGCAGCGGCCCTGGTCGTCGTGCTCATAGCCGGGACGCGTGTATTCGGTCGGAGACAGCGCGATGCAGTGGAAACGAATCCGCTCTACATCCAGGCTCTCGAGGCGATTGCGAAGGACGACTACGACACGGCGGTCATCAAACTGCGGGAATCGATCAGGGCTCGCCCGTCATCATTCGATCCGTACCTCCTGCTCGGAGACGTGCTCAGGAGTCGAGGTGAGGTCGACAGGTCGATCAAGCTCCACAAAGAACTTTCCCTCAGACCGGGCCTCGATCGGAAGAAGAAGTATGCGGTTCTGAAGAGCCTCGCACGTGATCAGATTCGCCTCGGTCGCTACGAGCCGGCCATCGAAACCTGCAGGCAGATGCTGGCCATCGAGAAGAAGGACCGGGGGGCCTACGAGCTCCTCATCTCGTCATACGAGGGCCGGAAGATGTGGGACAAGGCAGTGGACGTCGCCGGCAAGCTCGCCCGGTTCTTCGACGAGGACGAAAAATCCTTCATGGCGGAGTATCTGAGCCTGGTGGCCAGGGAGGAGATGAACGAAGACCGGGACGCGGCGAAGAAAAAATTGAAACGGGCACTGTCGCTCGACGACAGCTCTGAGCTCGCCCGGCTGACCATGGGCGATCTCTACTTCGACGAGAAGAAGTACTCGAAAGCCATCGACATCTGGTCGAGGCTGCTGAAACACCGTCCCGGATCGATCGATGCACTGTCCGGCAGGCTGGAGAAGGCCTATTTCGAAGGAGGTCACTTCGGTGACATGACCGATGTCTACGAGGACCTGAGCCATGATCTCCCCGGCAACCCGGCCGTGCTCATCGGGCTTTCGCGCATGTATCACCGCAAAGGAGAAACGGACGCCGCCCTCAGGCTGGCAATCGAAGCCAGGAATCTCGACGCCAGGGATCCCGACATCTACCGAACCCTCCTGGAACTCTACACCGGAAAAGCCGATCACGAATCTCTTTTTACCATGCTGAAAGAGTACTTCGAACAGGAAACAGAGCGCGTCCGGAATCGCGATCGGGGTTTTGACGTCGAGTCCCGGGACGGGTTCCTGTGGAAGTGTGCGCTGAAGGGATCGAGCAGAGCACGCTACGATGAACTTGCGGGGTCAGTGAAGAAGGGGTAGTATCATGAAAAAAATCGCCGTAATCACGTCGAAAGGAGGCGCGGGGAAGACCACCACGACGGTCAATCTCGGTCACGGGCTTGCGCTCAGAGGAAAGAAGGTTCTCCTCATCGACTGCGATTCCCAGGGAAGTATCGGGACGTCCTTCCGGTTGAATCCGAACGGCAGTCTTTCCGAGCTTTTCCTCCACGGACAGGGGACGCTGACGCAGGCACGCCCCAATCTCTTCATTCTCCCGTCCGGGGGCATCAAGCTGGCCGAAGCCGAACGGGTCATCGCGAACAAGGTCGGAAGGGAGTTCATTCTGAAGAATGCCATGGCGGGCCTACTGAACCTGGATTACATCCTGTGCGACTGTTCGCCGTCGGTAAACCTGGTCAACATCAATGCACTCTCGTTCGTCGATTCGTTCATCCTGCCGGTGAGCATGGATTTCCTCGCCTTCGAAGGGGCGAAACAGACGCTTCGTCTGGTGAAGGAAGTGCGGAACTTTGCGAATCCCGAGCTCGAGCTCCTGGGCATTCTCCCCACGCAATTCGACACGAGGACGAGAATCTCGAAAAGAATCCTCGAACTCTTGAAAATGAACTTTCCGAAGCTCATGTTCGAAACGGTCATCAGAGTCAATACCAAATTCAGAGAAGCGCCGAATTTCGGAAAAAGTATCTTCGAATATGCGCCGAACACATCGGCGACGGAGGATTACGAATCACTGACCGAGGAGGTGTTGAACAAGCGGTGACGGAAGAACCGAAAGATCCCGGTGAAACGGAGAGGAGTCCGGATGGAGATTCCCGGGAGCTTCCTTCATTCTTCACGCACAGCATCGGAGGGAAGAGAGAACGAAGTCTCGAGCCGGTTCAGCTCGTGGTCACCGTCTACCGGCCCGAGCTCGAGCACCTTGATCGTATCCGAAACCGTCTGCAGGAGAAAGGGTTCGGCGATCTGTCCCGTGATGAGCTCGTTCGGTACGGAATCAACCTCCTGCACGAACGTGATTTTCGATCCGGGTAGTGAGTAAGAGGAACAAACCATCCCCGGATGGTGTAGAGCAGATGGGTGTCCGCGGAAATTTTTCTCTTTCATTTCCATGCTCTATGATGTTGTGTGCTTCGAGGAGGAACACGACCGATGGCCAACCCGTTGAATGTGGACGAGAAGGATCTCCCCAACCTGAGGAACAAATACGAGCTGATCATCGTAGCGGCAAAACGATCGAGACAGCTGCGGGACGGAAGTCCGCGCCTCAACGACGCGATTTCCAAGAAAGAGCCGATTACGGCACTGCATGAAATTCTGGACGGGAAGGTCGTCGCAACTGCCGTACCTCGAATCAGGGATAATGAGCAAAAGAAAGAGTGAGGTGGAATACATTGACGGATAAGGTGAAAACGCCTCCGAAAAAGAATCGCAAGCGGATTCAGGTCGAAGACGAGACGCTCCGGCTCTATTTCCAGGAAATCGATCGGTATCCGCTCCTGAAGCGGGAGGAAGAAGCGGATCTCTGCAAGAGGATCAAAGAGGGTAATCGAGAAGCACTGGAGATCCTCACGCGGTCGAATCTCCGTTTCGTCGTATCGGTTGCGCTGAAATACCAGAATCTCGGCCTCTGTCTCCCCGACCTGATCGCGGAAGGGAACGTCGGGCTCATGAGGGCCGCGCTCAAGTTCGACGAGAAGCGAAACGTCCGCTTCATCTCCTATGCCGTCTGGTGGATCCGGCAGGCCATTCTCCAGGCGATATCGGAGCAGTCGAGGGCGTTCCGGGTTCCCCTGAACAAGTCCGGAGCACTTCAGAAAATCGGCAAGGCGACGAGCGCCCTCACGCAGGAGCTCGGGCGCGAGCCGACCGATGAGGAAATCGCGCACCACATCGACATGGACAAGGACGAGATGAGCCAGCTCCTCAAGCTCACCAAGGTGCCGATTTCCCTCGATCAGTCGAGGGGATTCGATTCCGAAGATTCGAACATCCGGGATTACATTCCGGATGAGAATCAGCGCGCTCCCGATGAGATCACGTTCGAAAAGATCAGAACGGAGCTCATCGACTACGTCATTTCGATGCTGAGCGATCGTGAAGCCACGATCCTGCGTCTCTATTACGGGCTCGGAGACCGCGAGCCGATGACGCTCGAGGAGATCGGATCGATCCTGGGTGTCACGCGTGAACGGATCAGACAGATCAAGGAGCGAGCCATCGAGAAGCTCGGAGAGGTCTCGAAGAGCAGGCTGCTCGAGACGTTCCTCAGCTGATCCGCGCGGTCTTTCCGCACTGCTCCGTGTCCGGCGCGGTCCCGGCTCCCCCGTCTCCCGGGGGCAGCGAGGGCCGCCCGAACCGCCCCCCGGAACCGTTTTTCCCCATCTCCCCCTGATCGGCCGAATGACGTCGTGTGCCGGGGCCACGAAGCCGGCCGCCGGGATTTCCGATACCGGCGCATGACGGAGGGGCACTTCGGGCCTCCACCCGATGCGGGTGCCGGACCGGGGAAAGAGGCGTTCGCTCCTGTCGACTCCCCCCCGGGAGGAGGGTTTGGTCGTCAAAGCGGTGGCGGTGAGAGAGGAGGGGAGGCAGGCCGGGTGGACTCGTACCGTGCCTCTCCTGCGGGCGTTCCTGACCTGTGCAGCGGGAATCCTGGCCGGTCTCTCGTTCCCGGAGCACATCACACCCGGATCCGCAGCCTGCACGATCCTCACGGCGGCCGTGGTGCTCCTCTGTCCTATCTGCCTGCCGGCAGTCCGCCGGAGGATGCCGGACGGAACGCTCCTCTTCCTCATGGCCTGTGCCTGCTGTATCACGACGATCGGCCGCAGACCCGTCCGCCCGGCACTTCTGGTACGGTGTGAAGAGAGTGTCGTAATTGTCTTACAGTGCAGCGAAATACGGCTGTTCGAGCCTGCCGGATCCGGAGCCATGATCGAAGGAAGCATCCTGCGGGCGTTCGACTCGGGGGGGAGAGATCTCCCGGGCTGGCGGGGCGCTCCCGCTTCCCTCAGGCTCGGCGGACCGTACGGACCCCGGCCGGGGGAAGTGTGCGCATTCCGGGTCCGCTTCTGCGGCACGCGGCTCTACGAGAACGGGGCCCTCACCGGAGAGAGGCGGAGATCCGGTGTGCCGGACAGGCTCAGGTTCACGGGGCATGTGCGCGACATGGTGGTCCTGGAAGCCGCCGGCCCGGCGCCTTCGGTGTTCGATCCGGCCCGCCTCCGGCTCTTTCTGTCGGAGGGTCTGGCGGACACGCTTTCGCCGCGAAGCGCCGCATTTCTGGAAGCAATTCTCCTGGGACGCCGCAGCCGTCTTCCCCTCGAGATGCGGGAACGCCTGCGCCTGGCCGGGGGATACCACGTCCTCGCCATCTCGGGGCTCCACATCGGATTCCTCACACTTCTCATCCTGGCGGTCGCCGGGGCGATCGGCCTCTCACGACGAGCCGCCGCGCTCTTCTGCATGTGTTTTCTCTCCGTGTACGCGGCAATCGTCGGCGCCGGCCCGTCCTCTCTGCGGGCATGCATCATGGTGTGCGTCTACCTGGGAGCGTATCTCGTCCAGCGTTTTCGATCCCCGACGAACGCGCTGGTCGCGGCCGCTTTCTTCATCCTCCTCTTCCGCCCGGAAGAGCTCGGCAAACCCGGCTTTCTCCTCTCCTTCAGCGCCGTCTTCTCGCTCCTCCTGATCCCGGATCACGGAGGGGAGGAAGACCGCAGCAGCCGGCACTCCGCTCTTCGGCCGCTCGTGTACTGTCTCCGGATAATCCGGGCGTCGGCCGTCGTCTTCCTCGGCCAGGTTCCCGTCATGATCCATTTTTTCGGTACGCTCTATCCGGTCTCGATGATCTCGAACATGGTCATCATTCCCCTCCTCGGCCTCATCCTCGGCATCGGATTCCTGTTTCTCATCGTCCTCCACGCCGCTTCGGTGCTTGCGGGATTCGTGGCTCCCGTCGTCGAGCTCTCCGTCTCCCTCCTCTTCGAAGCGGCGGAGCTGTTCTCCCGGGTTCCGCCGCTCCCGCTCGAATCCCGGTATCTTTCGGCACTGTCGATTATTTCCTCGAGCCTGCTCCTGTCGATCAGAAGCCGCAGGATGACGAAGACGGCCCTCACACTCATGCTCCTCCTCGGCATGATCTCCGTCCGGGAGACTCTCCCCCCCATCCGGGACCGCGGGGGAGACCCCGGCATCGCCTTTCTCGATGTCGGAAACGGCGACTGCGCGGTGATCCACGGCAGCGGGGGAGAGTGCATCGTGGTGGACACCGGGGTGACTGCGGGAGACCGGTGGCCGGGCCAGCTCGAGAGATACCTGGCGTCGAAGGACGTGCACCGGGTCGACCTCCTCATCCTCACCCATCCCCACGACGATCACATCGGCGACGCCCGCCGGATCCTCGACGCATTCCGGGTCGGGGCGGTCGCGGGCACCCGGGCGCCGTGGCCCTCCCAACGGTATGCGGAGGTGCTCGAAACGGTCCGGGACCGGGCCATTCCGCACTATGTCGCCGGAGAGGGCGACACCGTTCTGGTCGGGGAACTCTCCCTCGTCTTCTTCCATCCCCCGGATACATTCGACTGCCTCCCCGGGGAAAACGATTACTCCCTGGTGTTCCGGCTCGAGACGGGATCCGCCGGCATTCTCTTCACGGGCGATGCAGAGACCTGCTCCGAGCGGATGATGATTCGCCGCTGGGATCGGGCACTCGAGAGCGACGTTCTGAAAACAGGGCATCACGGCTCCCGCTCCTCGACGTCGGGCCGGTTCCTGGACATGGTCCGTCCCCGCACCGCCGTGATATCCTGCGGCCGGGAGGGACGGTTCAATCATCCCTCTCCCGAGATCGTGGAGAGGCTGCGGGAGAGGGGTGTCGGAGTTCTTCGCACCGACCTCGACGGCGGTATCCTCGTCGTAGCTTCGGAACCGATCCGGACGACCGTCTCGATTCCGGACGGAACCGCGCCTGGTGATGCGGTTATTGACAGATAATTGTCTCCTGGTTATCATTTTACGCTGATTCTGTTCGGGGGAACAATCCGGTACCTGCCGTGGTAGAATGTCATTAACGAACTTCTTACGGAGGAGGTGGAGCCGAGCCCATGGATGTCCGTGTCAGGGAGATTCAGGAGAAGATCTACCGGGAGAGCGAGTTCGTCGAGAGCATCCTGACCCAGATAGAACGGGTGATCGTCGGCCAGCGGAATCTCGTCGAACGCCTCGTCATGGGCCTCCTCTGCGGCGGTCACATCCTGCTCGAGGGAGTTCCCGGCCTGGCGAAAACGCTCTCCGTCAGCACGCTCGCGCAGATCATCCACACCGACTTCCGGAGGATCCAGTTCACGCCGGACCTCCTGCCCGCCGACATCATCGGGACCATGATCTACGACCGGCGGACCTCCGAATTCACGCCGAAGAAGGGCCCGATATTCACCAACCTCCTCCTCGCGGATGAGATCAACCGCGCCCCGGCCAAGGTGCAGAGCGCCCTGCTCGAAGCCATGCAGGAAAAGCAGGTGACCATCGGCGGAACGACGTTCGCGCTCCCGGTTCCCTTCCTCGTCCTCGCCACGCAGAATCCCATCGAGCAGGAGGGCACCTATCCGCTCCCCGAAGCCCAGGTCGACCGATTCATGATGAAGGTCCTGGTGGACTATCCCGGGAAGCACGAGGAGCGGGAGATCCTCGAGCGGATGGCTGGCCGCGAGCCGGAACAGGTGGACCGTGTCGTGGAACCGGAATCGATCCTCAGAGCGCGGGAGAGCCTGAACAGCGTCTACATGGACGAGAAAATCAAGGACTACATCATCGACATCGTGTTCGCCACCAGAGACCCGGCCTCCGCGGGTATCGACGACATCGTACCGTTCATCAGATTCGGCGCATCTCCACGGGCGAGCATCTATCTCACCCAGGCGTCCCGGGCTCATGCGTTCCTGAACAGGAGAGGCTATGTCACGCCCGAGGACGTCAAGAGCACGGGGCGTGACATCCTCCGGCACCGGATCATCGTCACGTACGAAGCCGAGGCCGAGGAGATCACTACCGACGAGATCGTCCAGAGAATCTTCAACGCGGTAGAGGTGCCCTGAGTGCAGCACACGGAACTCTTCAGGAAGATAAGGGAAATCGAGATCCGGACGAAGCTGCTCGTCGAGTCGTTTCTCTCCGGCCAGTATCACAGCGTGTTCAGGGGGCAGGGCATGGAGTTCCAGGATGTCCGGGAGTACACGCCGGGCGACGATGTGCGGACCATCGACTGGAACGTGACGGCGAGGATGGGGGAGCCGTACGTCAAGGTGTTCAGGGAGGAACGTGAGCTCGCCGTCGTCTTCGCGGTGGACGGGAGCAGGTCAGGCCTCTTCGGCGGCTCCGGCGTCCGAAAACGGGATCTCGAAGTCGAGCTCTGCGCGCTCCTTGCGTTTTCAGCCATGAACAACAACGACCGTATCGGGCTCGCCATATTCACCGAAGAGGTAGAACGGTTCATCCCGCCGCGGAAAGGACGCAGGCATGTCCTCCGGACGATCCGGGAGATCCTGACCTTCGAGCCGTCTCTCCAGGGTACGGACATCAGGAAGACCTGCGACTTCATCCTGAGAGCGCTCACCAGGAAGTCGATCGTCTTTCTCGTTTCCGACTTCCTCGACACCGGCTTCGAGATGTCGCTGCGGACTCTGGGGAGGAAGCACGATGTGATCGCCGTCACGGTACACGATCCCCGGGAGCTCGAGCTCCCCGACATCGGCCTCGTCGAATTCGAGGATTTCGAGACAGGCGAACGCACTCTCGTCGACCTGACCGCGCGGGAGAACAGGGACCGGTTCCGGATGTTCGCGCGGGAGCGGCTCGAGGGGCTCGACCGGCTCTTCACGAGGAGCGGTATCGATCGCATCACGGTCCGGACGGACCGGCCCTACATCCAGGACATCATACGATTCTTCCGGATGAGGGAAGCACGTTTCCACTGAAGCAAGGAGGTGTCGTTTGATCGAGGTCAAAGATCTGACGAAGTACTATGGCAGAACGAAAGCCATCGACAAGGTCACCTTCGATGTCAGAGAAGGTGAAATCCTGGGCTTTCTCGGCCCGAACGCCGCAGGGAAGACGACGACCATGC
Source organism: uncultured Gemmatimonadota bacterium (assembly GCA_964566685.1). Lineage (GTDB taxonomy): Bacteria > Gemmatimonadota > CAZMKB01 > CAZMKB01 > CAZMKB01 > CAZMKB01. The sequence continues at coordinate 25,529 of CAZMKB010000003.1, forward strand.
GGATCATCACCTGCTACATGCCGGCGTCGAGCGGCACGGTGAAAGTGAAGGGCTACGATGTGTTCGACGACTCGATGGAGGTGCGCAGGAGAATCGGCTACCTGCCGGAGCATCCGCCTCTCTATCCGGACATGGAGGTGACCGGGTTTCTCGACTTCGTCGCGACGATCAAGGGAGTGGCGAAGGACCGGAAGAAGCAGCGGATCGACGATTCGATCGAGAAGTGCGGGCTCGGGAGCGTTCAGAGGAAGAGGATAGGAAACCTGTCGAAGGGATTCAGGCAGCGGGTCGGCCTGGCACAGGCCCTGATCCACGATCCCGAGATCCTCATTCTCGACGAGCCGACCATCGGCCTCGACCCGAAGCAGATCATCGATGTCCGGGGGCTCATCAAGGGGCTCGCCGGCGACCACACGGTGATCCTGAGCACGCACATTCTCCCCGAAGTCAGCATGACCTGCGACCGGGTGGTGATCATCGACAGGGGCTCGGTGGTCGCCGAGGGCTCTCCCGACGATCTCACGACCCAGCTCAAAGGCTCCGACGTCCTGAGTGTGACCGTCGACGCCGGGTGGGACGACGTGCAGGAACTCCTCGGCTCGATGGAGGGGGTGGTCAACGTGACGCGGCGGGGTGAGGATACCCGGGGAATGCTGATGATCTCGGTCGAGACGGCGCCGGGGAAGGACGTGAGGCCCGACCTGGCACGGGCGATCGTCGGAAAGGGCTGGGGGCTCCTGGAACTGGCGACCGAGAGCATGAGCCTCGAAGATATCTTCCTCCAGCTCACCACGAAGGAAGAGGAGGTGTCCGCAAAATGAAGAATATCCTGGCAATCTACCGCAAGGAGATGAGATCCTATTTCATTTCCCCGATCGCTTACATCATCCTCGCGTTCTTCGCCGCGATCGCAGGCTATTTCTTCTACGGCCTTCTCGTTCAGTTTCTCGAATTCTCGATGCGGTCGATGATGCAGGCACAGTACTACCGCATGGCGCCGCCGCCCGTGAATGTCAACGAGATGGTCATCAGGCCGCTGTTTCTGAACATGAGCATCATCATCCTGTTCTTCCTGCCTGCGATCACCATGCGGCTGTTCTCGGAGGAGAAGAAATCGGGCACGATCGAGCTGCTCATGACCTCTCCGATCACACAGACACAGACGATTCTCGGGAAGTTTCTGGCAGGCTGCAGCCTCTACGCCGTCATGATCTTCCTGACGATACCGTTCGTCGTCATCCTCTTCCTGTACGGGGATCCGGAGGTCGGCCCGGTCATCACCGGGTACCTGGGCATGCTCCTCTTCGGCTTCAGCTTCGTGGCCATCGGACTCGTCATCTCTTCCCTGACCGAGAACCAGATCATCTCCGCCATTGCGACGTTCGGGGTGCTTCTCCTGCTCTGGGTGATCGACTGGATGGCGGCGTATACCGGTCCTACGCTCGGGGCCGTCTTCACCTACGTTTCCGTCATCGATCACCTCGATGATTTTGCGAAAGGCCTCATCAACAGTCAGGACGTGATATTCTACCTGAGCCTCATCGGGTTCGCCCTGTTCCTGACATACAGTTCGATGGAATCTCTGAGATGGAGGGAGTAACGTGTCAAGGGGAAGATACATCAAGTATACGGCGAATTCGCTGGTCGCCATCATAGCGGTGCTGGCGATCATCTCCTTCGTCAACTACATCGCGAGCAAGCACCGGGCGAAATACGACGCGACGGAGATCGACCGGTTCAGCCTCGCGGACCAGACGATCAAGGTTCTCGAAGGTCTCGACAGGGACGTGAAGGCGCTGGCCTTCTTCCAGGGACGAGACCTTCGTGTCGACGACCTGCTCCGCAACTACGACTACCATTCCGATCACTTCACCTACGAGTTCATCGATCCCGACAAGAAGCCGGACACGGCGAAGCTCTACAACATCGACAAGTACGGCACCATCGTCCTCGTGGCGGGGGATCGCGACGAGAAGGTCGAGGACAACAACGAGCAGGGAATCACCAACACACTCCTCAAGGTGACCCGCGAAGAGAAGAAGGTCGTCTACTTCCTCACCGGTCACGGTGAACGCGACCTCGAGAACATCGAGCGCACCGGCTACTCGACGGTGAACAAGATCGTCGAGGAGCAGAACTACGAGGTGAAGACGCTCAACCTCGCCCGGGAGGACTCGATTCCGTCTGACTGCTCGGCGATCGTGATCGCATCCCCGCAAACCAGGCCCTTCGACCAGGAGCTCGAACTCATCGAAGGCTACCTCCGGGAAGGAGGAAGCGTCCTCGTCATGCTCGATCCCGGTTCCGAGGCGCTGAGAGGATTCCTGGACGGCTGGGGAATAGCAGTCGGTGACGACATCATCATCGACGCGAGCGGCGTCGGCCGCATCTTCGGAGCGGGGCCGACGATCCCGCTCATCTCGAGCTACGAGAACCACCCGATCACGAAAGGGTTCAAGGTCATGACGTTCTTCCCGGAAGCCAGGTCGGTGGAGAAGAAGGAAGAAGTACCGTCCGGTGTGAGGGTCACCAGCCTGGCGAAGACCACGAAATCGAGCTGGGCCGAGACAGATCCCGAGGGCGGAAAGTTCGAGCTCGACGAAGATGAAGACAAGCGGGGACCCGTGTCAATCGCCGCCGTCGCGACGAAGACGATCGACGCCGGGGACGAGCCGGCCCCGGAAGGCGAGACACAGGGAAAGGAAACAGCCCGCCTCGTGGTCTACGGTGATTCCGACTTCGCGTCGAACTCGTATTTCCACGCTTCGGGCAACTCCGACCTGTTCCTCAACACCATCAGCTGGCTGCTGGAAGACGAAGAGCTCATCTCGATCAGGCCACGGGAGCGTGAGGACCGGAGGCTCACCCTCACCGCCGGCCAGACGAAGAAGGTGTTCTACTTCTCCGTCGTCCTGATGCCGCTCGTCATCATCGGAATAGGTCTCGTCGTGTGGGGCAGGAAGAGATAACGGACAGATCACGGAGGACGTATGAAATTCAGAACCACGCTCATCCTCGTCGCGGTCATGGTCGGTCTCTTTCTCTACATGTACCGCTTCGAGATCGTCAGGGAGAGGGAGGAGCAGGCAGCCGAGGAACTGGCGGGAAGGGTCATGCCGTACGATCCCGACTCGGTGACGACACTCGCGGTCCGGACAGACGGCGAGCGTGTCGTCTGCAGGAAAACCGATTCCGGCTGGGAGATAACCGAGCCGATCAGGACCGGGGGCGACGACGAAGCGATCGAGATGCTGATCGGGAACATCACCGAAACCTCGATCGAGCGGGACCTCGTGGAAGATGCACATGATCTCTCGCAGTTCGGCCTGGACGCGCCGACCGCCGCGGTCGCCCTCGGCGGCGAGGGGTTTTCATCCGACACTCTCGAGCTGGGGAAAAAGAATCCGACCCAGACGTATGCCTACGCCAGGAAGAGCGGGAGCAACGAAGTGTTTCTCCTGCCGCAGGTCACCATCTCGCAGGTCGAGAAGGACCTCTTCGATCTCCGTGACAAGAGCATCCTGGAGGTCGACCGCGAAGAGATCAGGAAATTCACGATCGAGAGAGAGGACGTCACGGTCACCTGTGAAAAGCGCGACGAGGAGTGGTACCTCACACAACCCGTCGAGGACAGAGCAGAGAGGGGTTCCGTCAGCCGGGTTCTGAGCTCCGTCGCGAACGGGAAGGCCAGCGGCTTCGCGGCCGAGGCAGCCGGCGATCTCCGGAAATACGGCCTCGCCGACCCCAGGGCGACGGTACACGTCTACACCGGAGCCGACATGACCCGCCACACCATCCTGATCGGAGAAGAGGAAGAACGGAAGGTCTATGCAAAGGTCGCCGCCCGGGATCCCGTTCTCCAGCTGACGCTGATGTTCTACGAGGCGATCACACAGGATCCGCACGACTTCCGGTTCAAGAAACTGCTCGACGTCGAGCGCAGCGAGATCACGGGGATCGAGATCAGTGAAGGAGAAGAGACCGTCGTCTGCGAGCAGGACACCGCCGGGAACTGGTTCGTCGTGAAGTCGCCCGGCCCGGAACGCGAACCGGCGAAAGAGTCGAAAATCAATCAGCTCCTCAGCACCCTGGTGACCCTACGCGTCGAGGAGTTCGTCGAGGACAGCCCCGGGGATCTGTCGACGTACGGCCTCCACGAACCGGTTCTCCGCGTGAAAGTGCTGGGTCGGGAAGGGGAGATCGGCACTGTCTCGTTCGGATCAGACAGTGAGGACGAGGTGTATGCGATGAGCTCCCACCGGGATCTGGTCGTCCTGGTGCGCGGGAGGAGCGTGGACAACATCCGGGTCGACTACGCCGAACTGCGGGCGGAGGAGAAGGATGAGGGGGAAGGTGGACCTGCTGAATAGGACGGGCTCGATCCGGACGCTCTTCCTGGCCATGGTCGCCTGCTGTCTCCCGGTCTCATCCGTGCACGCCGCAACCGAACGCGGTATCACCACGAACGTGACCGTCTCGCCGGACTCCCTCTTCATCGGGGACCGGATCTCGCTCGTCATCGAGGTCAGCCACCCGGACAGCGTCGACCTGTCCGTGGAGGGCCTCGCCGCCGACCTCGACTCCTTCGAGGTCACCGGACGGGACAGCCTCGTGACGACCGGATCGGAGGGGAGGATCGTTCACCGGGCGGGAATGTCCCTGACGACGTTCGAAACCGGCGATCTCACCGCCGGTCCCTTCCGTGTATTCTGTCTCCTGGACGGTCGTCCGGACACGCTGGAGATAGAAGGTCCCACCGTCCGTGTGCACTCCCTCCTCGAGCCCGGATCCTCCGACATCAGGGACATCAAGGGCCTGGCTCCTGTCCCGGGGGCACGCTGGCCGTGGGTCGCCGGCCTGGTGGTCCTCATCGCGGGGCTCACGGGGTACCTGGTCTGGCGGCGGAGAAGAATTCGCGCGCCGGGGCAGCTCGAGGTCCCCGACATCGCACTGCCGCCCCCGGACCGGTGGGCGCGGGAGCGGCTCGATGAGATCGAGCGTATGGAACTGCTCCCGCGACAGCGGGTGAAGGAGCACTACATCCGGGTCACCGGAGTGCTGAGGAAATTCCTCGGCATGCGATTCGGAATCGAGACGCTCGAGCGCACCACGGAGGAGATGCTCTCGGATCTCGAACGGGCGGGAGTGCCGGACCGGGAACGGCGAGTGCTCCGGGAACTCCTGGAAGAAGGCGATCTGGTGAAGTTCGCGCGGTGGACGCCGGCCGGGTCGGTTTCCGCCTCCTACATCGACCGCACGCGTGAAGCGGTCGGGATCGTGAGCCGGGAGGAACGCCGGGAGGAGGTGCCGGATGCAGTTTGCTGATCCCCGGGCTCTCCTCTTCCTTCTCGTGATTCCATGGCTCGTGTACCGTAACCTGCGGGACCGGCGCCGCCGGGAGCCCACCGTGCTCTACTCGTCACTCGGTCTCCTCCGCACGGTGGAGCGCACGACGAGATCGATGTTCGCGTTTCTCCCCGTTTCCCTGAAGATCGTCGCCCTGACCCTGCTCATCGTCGCGCTCGCCCGGCCGCAGGGCGGCAGGGGAGAGGAGCAGATCGTATCGGAAGGAATCGACATCGTCCTGGTTCTCGACGTTTCGGGAAGCATGAAATCGGAGGACTTCACTCCGAAAAACCGCCTGGGCGTGGCGAAGGACGTCATGAGCGACTTCATCAGGGGGCGTACGGCGGACCGTCTCGGGCTCGTCGTCTTCGCCGGCGGCGCCATCACCCAGTGCCCGTTGACCGTCGACCACGAAGCGCTCATCAGGTTCCTGGAGGCCGCACAGATCGGAATGATCGAAGACGGGACGGCGATCGGGGTGGCCCTGGCCACCGGTGCGAACAGGCTGAAGGACGCCGAGGGCCAGAGCCGGGTCATGGTCCTTCTGACCGACGGTGTGAACAACCGCGGAGAGGTAGACCCTCTCACCGCGGCCCGGCTCGCTTCGAGTCTCGACATCAAGGTGTACACGATCGGTGTCGGCCGGCAGGGAACGGCTCCGTACCCCGTGGATGATCCGTTCTTCGGGAAACGCTACATACAGATCGACGTGGAAATAGACGAAGAGATCCTCCGGGAGATCGCCCGCATCACCGGCGGCAGGTACTTTCGTGCCACGAACACCGAAGCTCTCCAGGTGATCTACGATGAGATAGATGAGATGGAGAAGACCGTCGTGAACAAGCAGCGCCACATCGTGTATACCGAACTGTACCGAGTATTCGTCGTCACCGCCTTCGGACTGCTGGCGCTCGGGAGCGTCCTCTCGGCCAGCGTCTTCAGGAGGATCCCCTGACATGGGTGCGACACCCCACTTCATCTTCGCCCGGCCGGAATGGTTTCACCTGTTCTGGATCGTCGGCCTCGTCGTGGCGGGGGCGGTCCTCTCCGCCCGGTGGAGAAAGAGGGCGCTGGCCCGGTTCGCCGATTCCCGGAACGTGAACTCCCTCATCGCCACCTGCGACGGCAGATCCCGGTTCATCAAACGTGCACTCTTCCTGTCGGGCCTCTCCTTCCTCGTCCTCTCCGCCTCGGGACCGATGTGGGGAAAGAAAGCCGTCATCGTCGAGACGAGAGGAAAGGACGTGATGTTCATCGTCGATGTCTCGGCGAGCATGCTCGCGGAGGACCTCCGGCCGAACCGTCTCGAACGTGCCAAGCTCGACCTCTCCCGGCTCATCGACCGGCTGGCGGGAAACCGCCTCGGGCTGATCATTTTCTCGGGGGACAGCTATGTCCTCTGTCCCCTGACACTGGACGCCGGAGCCTGCGCTCTCCTCGTCGAGATCATCCAGGCCGGCTCGATGCCCCGGCCCGGTACCGCCCTCTCGGGTGCGATCGAAAAGGCGATCGAGAGTTTCGAAACCGGAGAGACCGAACACCGCGCGGTCATTCTCATCACCGACGGCGAGGACCTCGAGGGAGGCATTGATCGGGCGATCGAGAGAGCCCGTGAACGGGGGGTCCGTATCTATCCGGTCGGCTACGCGACGGAAGAAGGAGCGCCCATTTCCATCCGGGGCGAAGACGGATCTCTCCGGGGCTACAAGAAGAACCGGGACGGGGAGACGGTCGTGACGAGCCTGAACAGGAGCCTGCTCGATCACGTGGCGGATGAGACGGGGGGCGAGTTCTTCCACGCCGCTTCCGGCGGTTCCCTCGTCGACGAGGTCGCCCGGGAGATCGAAGGGCTGGAAGAGAAGATACTCTCGGAAGAGGAGATCAGGAGCTACCGGGAACGTTTCCAGTGGCCCCTCTCCGTCGCCCTGTTCCTCCTGGTGGTCGAGGCGGTCCTGGGTGAGCGGAGGAAGCGGGGAGGGATCTCATGACACAAAACCGGTGGCCGCTGTATCTCTGGGTACTCGCTGTCTGTATCTCCGGGATCGGCTGGGACTGGAACGATCCCTTCCTGAGCAGGGCCGAACGCGCGGTGAAGCTCTTCGAGGAAGGAGAGTTCGAGGATGCGATCGAGCTGTACCGGGAAGAGGCCATCGAACATCCCGACGACCCCGGAGTTCTCTACAACCTCGGCACCATGCTCTACCGGCACGGGGAGTACGGGGAATCGCTGCCTCCGTACGAGCTCTCGAAGAAAAACGCGGCGGGAGAGCTCGAGCAGCGGGCCGCATACAACATGGGAAACTCCCTGTACCGGCAGGCGGAGAAGAGCGGTGACCGCGAGCTCCTGGCCCGGGCGCTCGATTCGTACCGTGATGCGGTCAGACTGGGACCGGAAGACATGGATGCGAAGTACAACTACGAGTTCGTGAAGCGCCTCCTGGAGGAGCAGGAGCAGCAACAGCAGCAGCAGCAACCTGATTCCACCGCTTCGGATGGGAGTGAGGAGGAGGAGGAACAGCAGCAGTCCGGTTCACGGCAGGACGACGGCGACGGGAGAGAGAAATCACCCGAGAAGGACAGGGAAGAGCCGGAGGAAGGCGGGGAGCAACCGGAGCCTCCCGATGCGGAGGAGCCGCAGGAAGCGCCCCGGCCGTCACGTCCGGAAGAACAGATGAGCGAGAAAGATGCCCGGCGCATGCTCGAAGCGCTGCTCGGAAAAGAAAAGGACCGCCTCGAAGAACGGTTCAGAGCCATGGGGGAGAAGAAGGTCGATGTCGAGAAAGACTGGTAGAGCGCTGATTCTCCTCCTGTCCCTGGCAGGCGCGGCCCGGGCGGGGGATGTCACGATGAAGGTCACGACGGACCGGACGGCCATTTCGGTCGGCGGTACCGTCAACGTCTCGATCACCGTGACCACGGGAGTCACGAGCTCGATTCCCGAACCGGTGTTCGAAGGACTCGAGGATTTCGACATCGTGGGGAGGAGCTCCTCGAGCTCGAGCTCTCTTTCGATCGTGAACGGCACCTTCAGCTCGGAGAAGACCATCACCTACCGCTACGCGATGACACCGCTTCGCTCCGGAAAGCGTGTCATACCTTCCGCCCGGCTCGAGGTGGGGGGAGAGGAGTATCGAACGGATCCGGTCACCATCACCGTTACCGAGCGCGGCGGAACGCTCGAGCCGCCGGAGCCGCAGCAGTCCGATGAAACGACCCATTCCCCGGACGATCAGCTCCGGGAAGACATCTTCATTCACGCGGCAGTCAACCGGGACTCCTTGTACACCGAGCAGGCCGTGGTCCTCGAGTACACGCTCTACTCGCGCGTCACGATCTTCGACGTCAGCATGGTGGAGCTGCCGGAGTCGGCCGGGTTCTGGTGGGAGGAGGACGAGTCGTATTCCGGCGGAACGGCAAGCAGGGAAATCGTCTCGGGGAGGGCATACACCGCCTATCCGCTGAAGCGGTATGTCCTCTATCCACTCGAACCGGGAGAGAAAGCGATCAAGCCGCTCTCTCTCGGTTGCCGGGTCCGGGTGCGGTCGAGGGATCTCTTCGACTCGTTCAGCATATTCGGCCGCGAGCGGACAGTGACCGTTTCGAGCGACAGCGTTTCTCTCACCGTCCTCCCGATACCGGAGAAGGGAAAGCCGCCGGGATACCGGGGTGCCGTCGGGGATTTCCGCCTGCGTGCCGAACTCGACAGGCAAACGGTGGCCTCGAACGAGCCGCTCACCCTGCGTGTCACCATCGAAGGGACGGGGAACTTCATGACGATGGGACCGCCCGCCGTCGACGTCCCCGAGAGTGTCTCGTCCTACGACCCGGACGAGAAGACCGACATCCGGTTCGCCGGCGACAACCTGAGGGGGAGAAAGACATACGAGTACATACTGCTGCCGCGGGAAACCGGCTCGTTCGCGGTCAGCGACGTGTCGTTCTCGTTCTTCGACCCCGCGAAACGCACCTACGTCGAAAGGAGCACCGGCCCCATTTCCTTCACGGTCGAGCAGGGCGCATCCACGGCCGGATACCGGTCCCCGTCTTCCTCCGAGGCGGTTTTGCTCGGTGAAGACATCCGGTACATCAAGGAAGTTCCCCGGAGCATCCGGAGTGGTTCCCGGCGCGGGACGCTCGTGTCCCTGTCGATCGCGGCGAACATCCTGTCGCTCATCCTGTTCGGGGGGGTGCTCATGAGGAGAAAGAGAACCGAGAAGATCTTCTCCAACCGGGCACTCCGGAGGCACCGCCTCTCCGGCCGCGAGCTGAAGCGCTCGCTCAGGGAGGCGGAAGCGCACCTCGGCAGTGGGAACAGCCGGCGGCTGGCACAGGTCTGCGAGCGCGCAGTCGTCGAGTTCATCGGGAACCGTCTCGACCGGGAGACGAAGGGCATGACGATCCGCGAGCTGACGGCGCTCCTCGGGAAGCAGCGGGTGGAGGCGGAGACCATGCGAATATTCGCAGCGTGGCACGAGGCGTGCCAGAGCGCCGGGTTCAGCCCAGAAAGCATGGACAGGAGCGACGACCGGGAGTTCATGGAGCGCACCCGGGAGCTCGCCCGGAAACTGGGAGAAGAGCTCCCGTGAAGACGCCGAAGGCTTTCATTTCCGTCACCGTGCTCCTCGTCGTGTTCGTCGCCGGCGGCCACTCCGCGCTCTCCGGTACGGACTCCGGGGTCGAGTCGCGCTTCCGCGAGGCGAACGAGCTCTATGCAGCAGGAGATTACTGCGAGGCGGCGGAGCTGTACCGCACGCTCGCCGGCACGGGCGTGAGAGACGGAAGGCTCTGCTACAACTGCGGAAACGCTTATCTGAAGTGCGGCCTGGAGGGCAGGGCCCTGCAGTATTACGAGAAGGCGCAGCGCCTCCTCCCCCGTGACCCCGACATTCGTCACAACCTCGAGTTCGTCCGGAACCGGATCGACGCGGAGACCCGCCGGCCCGGTTTCATCGGCAGTGTACTCTCGCGGATCGTGTTCTTCCTTTCGATCGAGGAGCTGCTCGTCACCGAATCCCTCGCCGTCCTCATTCTCGCAGCCGCCGGCACGATCCGCCTCCACTCGAGAAAACGCCGCTCATTCGGGAGAAAGTCCTCCGGAACTCTCATCGTTCTCGCCGGGCCGGTCGTTCTCCTGTCCCTGGCGTTCCTCGCCGTCCAGATCGTCGAGCAGTCCGACACCGAGGCAATCGTCGTTGTGGATCGGATCGACGCGAGAAGCGGCCCGGGTGAGAACCACGGCAGGGTCCTTTCGATCCCGGAAGGCACGAAGGTGTGGGTCGGAGAGGAGAGGGAAGGCTGGTACCTGATCCACCTCGCGACGGGACGAGGGGGGTGGCTGCCGGTCGATACCGTTGGGGTCATCTGACCGGTCGAAGCACGGCAGCGGCACGTCCCGGGCACCGGCGAGGCCGAGGATGTCGCCGTCTCCCGGGATTTCTCCGACGAAAACACGCGTTTCCCCCGGCCGAGGGTATCCATCCACCGTGTTTGTTATTATATTTATGACTCGAACTCGAAAGTTTCACCGGGAGAGCGCATGATTGCGGTTTCGACGGCATGGAGGTCGACCAGGGTTCTCACCGGACAGGCTCTGTTCGATGAAATCACACGACTGCCCACGAAGGCGGTCGAGCTCGAGTTCAGGATTCCCCCGGTTATGTTCGAGGAGCTGCTGCCGTTCCTCGAGCGGGGAGAGCTCTCCGTCGTCAGCATACACAACTTCTTCCCGGTGCCGGATGTCCTGATGCCGAGCGAGGGGAGCGGCGATGCGTTCCTCCTCTCGTCCGAAGACGATGAAGAACGTGCGCTCGCGGTGAAGTACTCGAAACAGACGCTGAATATCGCCCGGGAGCTGAGAGCGCGTAATGTCGTCTTTCACCTGGGGCTCATACCTCTCGAGTACACGAAACACAGCATCATGCGGTCCCTCATCGAAGAAGTGAAGGCGGACGGCGGGAGCCGGAAGATCCTGGGCAGGGTGAGGCGAATGCGGGAAGAACGGGGAAAAAAGTATTTCGAGAACTGCCTTCGCTCTCTCGAGGAGCTCGTCCCCGAAGCGGAGAGAACCGGCGTGAACATCTGCCTGGAGAATCGGTACTATCCCACCGAGATCCCCGACAACCGGGAGCTCATGAGCATCTTCGAACGGTTCGGCGACGGGCCTGTTTGCTACTGGCACGATGTCGGCCACGCCATGATCCAGGAGCGGATCGGATTCGACGCGGCGGAAGACCTGCTCCGCGAGAACGCAGAGAGAATGGCCGGTGTGCACCTGCACGACGTGGCGGGGTTCAGGGATCACCTCGCCCCGGGGAGCGGTGAAGTCGATTTCGCCCGCCTGAAGTCCTTTCTCCCCGGCCACGCCGTCAGGGTCATCGAGGTCCACGCATCGACATCCCTGTCCGAGCTCGCCGGAGCCTTCGACTACCTCGACCGCATGGGCTATGACGGAGAAGGAGAGAGATCTCTTGAAACGGGAGAGCCGGACAGGAGAAGTACAGGATAGCGCCGTGCGGGAGAACCTCCGAAACGGGGAGTCCCGGGAGAGGGTCGACAGAGCGTATCGCATTCTCTCCTCCTGC
>CAZMKB010000004.1:0-34238 GCA_964566685.1 uncultured Gemmatimonadota bacterium
CAGAGCAAGTTAAATTGCCAAAATCAGGGATAGAACTTTTGAGACGCTGCACTAGATCCTCTCTCGTGTTGTCTCGAAGAGCGCATCCTCCGGAACCCTGATCGGTTCCCCCCCGCGCACCTCTCCGCAGCGAACCGAAGCATGCGGTCCCGTGCCGATGCCCGAAACTAACTCGGCGCCGCGGTTATTGATCCTCTGTTTTCAACGCAGCGCCTCGTTGACAGGCCTTTCCGGAGACGGTAAATTGGAGTAAAGATCGAGGGCCCCTGTTCATGCCCGGGACCGCCGCGGCCCTGTTCCTGAAGGGGACCGCTCCAAAAGGAGGATTCCATGATACCCGCCCCATCCCGCACCCTGATGTTTTTCGTCTCTGCCGCACTCTTCTTCTCCCTGGCCGGAACCGCGCTGTCGATAGTACCTCCCCGCCGTTCCGGCGTCACGCTCCCGGTTCCCCGGAGTGCGCTCGAAGCGCAGGGGGTCGGCATGCCGGCACCCGTTCCCGGGAGGTTCCTGGTGACGGACGGCGAAGGAAACCGGACGGTCAGGATCGAGGGGGTGTACCCGGTGCCGGTGCTGCTCGGCGAGTACTCGAACACCACCGGAACTTACAGCAGCGCGGAATTCCAGACCATGCTCTTCGATGGTCCCTTTCCGACGGGTACGATGAAGGAGTACTACGAGGAGAACTCCTACGGCCTCTTCACGCTCGAGGGCACCGTTTTCGGATGGTACGGGATGCCCGGCTCGAGCGGGTACTACGAGGGAGGCGACAACGGCTTCGGAACGGATTTTCCCACCAACGCCGGCGGGTTCGTGTACGACCTGGCGGCAGCCTCGGATCCCGACGTGGACTACGGCCTGTACGACAACGACGGCCCCGACGGCATGCCGAATTCCGGCGACGACGACGGAGTGGTGGATGCGTTTTTCGCCGTTCACACCGGAAACGGCGGCGAGTGCGGCGGGACGGGCATCTGGTCCCACCGCTGGAGAGTGTCGTCCGCCGGGGGGCCTCCCGGAGGCTACGAGACCGACGACCCGGCGGCCGGCGGCGGGTTCATCCACGTGAACGACTACATCATCATGCCCGAGCTCGACTGCAGCGCGAACGAGATGAACGCCATCGGGGTGTTCTGTCACGAGTTCGGTCACTCCCTCGGGCTTCCCGACCTGTACGACGGAGACGGCTCTTCGGAAGGCATCGGCGGGTGGGGCCTCATGGGCTCGGGTTCCTGGGGCGGCGACCAGGCCCACCCGGAGCTCCCGGTCCACTTCACTCCCTGGAGCAAGGAGCGGCTCGGCTGGATCGAGCCGTTCGAGCTCGGGCAGAACACGGATGTGGTGTCTCTGCCGAGGGTCGAGGACTCTCCCACCGTGGTCAGGGTCTGGAAGGACGGCGACTACACGGGCACGGAGTACTTTCTCGTCGAGAACAGGCAGAAGGTCGGCTTCGACGCAAGCCTGATCAGGCCCGGAATCCTGATCTGGCACGTCGACAACGACCGTCCCCACAACAACGACGAAACGCACAAACTGGTCGACCTCGAGGAAGCCGACGGTACGAACGGCCTCGACAATTCCGGCAACAGGGGTGACGCCGGGGATCCCTGGCCGGGCAGCACAGGCAACCGGCGCTTCGACTGGGACTCCCGCCCCGACAGCTACTCCTACTACGGATACCGGACCGAGGTCTCCGTGGTCGACATCGGCGACCCCGACTCGCTCATGACCGTTCGCTTCACCGTCCGTTCAGCGGTCATCGACTCGATCTCCTGGAACACCGACGACCCCGGCGGTGACGGCGACGGAGTCTGGGACATCGGGGAGACGCTGGCGGTGGACTTCACGGTCGAGAACGACAGCCAGACTCCGGCCGAGAGCCTCTGGGCCGTTCTCGAGAGCGACGATCCCATGGTGACCGTCGACACGGACAGCGTCTTCCTGGGAACCCTCGAGGGAAGTTCCTGGATCGGGAACGGGGGCGAACCGTTTCTCGTCACCGCGCTGCCCGAGTCGGAGGTCCACAGGACGACGCTCCGCCTGACGCTCTCCGGGAACGAGTTCTTCTCCTGGAGCAGCTCGATGGACATCATGATCGGGCATCCGTCGGTACTCCTCGTGGACGACTCGGAGGAAGGATCGGGGATCCTCGACTACTATGCCGCCTCCCTCGATTCTCTCTCCGTCCCGTTCATTTCCCGCACGGTCTCCCTCGAAGGGAGCGCGGCCGACACCCTCGAGCCGTTCGACCTCGTCATCTGGTTCTCCGGGAGGGAAACGGAGGACATACTCGACTCGCTGGATCTCCTGGCGCTCGAGGGACACCTGGAGCGGGGCGGCCGCCTGCTCCTCTCGGGACAGAACATCGCCGAGGATCTCGCGGCCAGGGAGGATCCTTTCCTCGGTGAGATACTCGGGGTGGCCGGCTGGGGCGGAACGGCAACGCTCCCGTTCGCCTACGGGATAGACGGCGATCCGGTCACCGGCGAGATCGAGGTGATCGTGTCGGCGGGGCCGAAGGGGGCAAACAATCAGACCTCGAAGGACATCCTGGAACCGGTGTTCGAGGATCTGGTCATGGCCTCGTACGACTCGACCGATCCGGGACAGGCCGCCGCCACGCGGAACGAGTTCCCGGAATACGGCGCGAAGGTCATCTTCCTCGGTTTCGGCTTCGAAGCGGTGAACCGGCCCTCCGGCGATCCGCTCCACACGACCCGTCTCGAATTCATGGAAAAGATGCTGGCCTGGCTCGAGACCCCCGTGGGAGTGGAGGACGCCGGAGAGAGCGGCGGACATGTTCCGCGGATCGTGTCGCTCGGCCAGAACTACCCGAATCCGTTCAATCCCAGCACGACGATCTCGTTCGAAATCCCCGCCGCCGACCGGGAAACCAGGACCCGGCTCGTCATCTACAACATCCGGGGAACCCGTGTGCGTTCACTCGTCGACCGGATCCTCTCTCCCGGTCTCCACCGGGTGGTCTGGGACGGGAGGGATGATCGCGGGACGGCCGTGTCCTCGGGCATCTACTTCTGCCGTATCGCTCACGGCGAAACCAGCATCACCCGGAAGATGTTGCTTCTCGAGTAACCTGCCAGCTGATGATCGTGCGTCCTGCCTGCGCGGGGAAGTGGCCACGGGAGCCAGTGAAGCGATTCGACATCGGAGGGAAGAGGTATGGAAGAAGGCGGAGAACAGAAAAAGACACCGCTCTATGACGTGCACCGGGAGCTCGGCGGGAAGATGGTTCCCTTCGCCGGCTACAGTCTTCCGGTCTCCTACAGCGGCATCCTCGACGAGCACCGGGCGGTGAGAGAACGGGTGGGGCTCTTCGATGTCTCCCATATGGGAAGGATCGAAGTGCTCGGGGACGGAGCCTCTTCGTACCTCGATTACATCACGACGAACAGCGTGCCGGCGCTCGATCCCGGGCAGGCACAGTATTCAGCGATGCTGAACGACGAAGGTGGCATCATCGATGACATCCTGGTCTACCGCGAGAGCGACCGGTATCTGGTGGTGGTGAACGCCGCCAACCACCGGAAGGACTTCCGCTGGATGGATCGGCACCTGTCCGGGGGCGTCTCTCTCGTGGACGTGACCGGGGAAATCGCCCAGATCGCTCTCCAGGGCCCGGCGTCACAGGAGATTCTCGCGAAGCTCACCGATCTCGACCTCGACGGAATCCGCTACTACTGGTTCACCCGCGGCCGGGTGGCCGGCGCCGGCTGCCTCGTCGCCCGGACCGGTTACACCGGCGAAGACGGCTTCGAGCTCTACGTCCCGGCCCGGCGCGCACCGGATATCTGGCGGGAGATCATGGAAGCGGGAAGGGACAGGGAAATATTCCCCTGCGGCCTGGGTTGCCGTGACACGCTCCGGCTCGAGATGCGCTACTGCCTGTACGGAAACGACATCGACGAGACGACCACCCCGCTCGAAGCCGGTCTCAGGTGGATCACCAAGCTCGACAAGGGGGAGTTCGTCGGCCGCGAGGCGCTGGTCCGGCAGCTCGAGTCGGGCATCTGCCGGCGGCTCGCGGGATTCGAGATGACGGGGCGCGGAATCCCCCGCCCCGGATACCCGGTGTACTGCGAAGGAGAGGAAGTCTCCCGCGTGGCCAGCGGCACGAGCTCGCCGTCGCTCGGAAAAGGCATCGGGACTGCCTACCTCCCCGTGGACTGCGCCTCGGTCGGGCAGACCATCGAGATCGGAATCAGGGGGAAGCGGCAGCAGGCGACAGTGGTGAAACCGCCCTTCTACACCGAAGGCAGCCACCGCTAGCCCTCCTGCCTGCCCCGCCTTGACACCTTCCGGCCATCTCATTAGAATATAAGAGGAAGGCTGCCAATATGGCAGGCCGCGGCCTGTCGTACGATGAATAATACGGGCTCAGAACATTTGTGGGTGAGGAGGGCAGCACATGGTGGAAGAGAACGGCCATCTCATCGTCATCAGCCATCACGATCCGGCAGTCGCCCGCCGGATCAGGGATATCCTCGGGGAGCGGGGGATTCCCGCCCAGCTCCTGTCCGGAATCGAAGAGCTCGGTCACCACCTGCTCGGGGAGGAGTGCGACCTGGTGATCCTCTCGGGCGGTCTCCGGGACGAACCAGTCAGGAAGATTCTCAAGAAATTCCGCCGCAGCTCCTTCCGCGGGGCTGTCATCGGGTTCTGGGAGTCAGGATCCATGGAGGAGGAGGAGCGGCTCGAGCAGCTCGGTGTCGACGAGGTTCTCACGAAGCCCCCCGACCCGAGGGAGGTATTTCTCGTCTCGAAACGGCTCCTCGAGCGGGAGGACCTCATCCAGCTCACCGGTCTCATCGGAACTTCCCGGGTGATGACCGAGCTCCTCGAAAAGGTCGAGCGATTCGCCCCGGTCAACTCCACGGTCCTGATCACCGGAGAGAGCGGGACCGGAAAGGAGCTCGTCGCGAAAGCGCTTCACCGGCTGAGCCCCCGCAGTCACAAACCCTTCATCGCGGTGAACTGCGCCGCCCTGCCGGAGAGCCTCCTCGAGTCGGAACTCTTCGGGCATGAGAAGGGAGCGTTCACCGGTGCCACCGCCCTCCGGAAGGGGCGGTTCGAGATCGCTCACGGCGGGACACTCTTTCTGGATGAGATCGGGGAGATGTCTCTCTCGACGCAGGTCCACCTGCTGAGGGTCCTCGAGGAGCGCGAGCTCATGCGTGTGGGGGGATCCACACCGATACCCGTCGACGTTCGGGTCGTCGTCGCCACGAACAGGGATATTCGTGAAGAGGTCTCCGCCGGGCGTTTCAGGCGCGACCTGTACTACCGGATCAAGGTCCTGATGATCGACGTCCCGCCGCTCCGGGAACGCAGGGAGGACATCCCGCTCCTGGTGAACAAGTTCGTGCGTGAGTTCTGCGAGGAGAACAGGAGGAGCTTCGCCGGCCTGACCGACGAGGCGCTCGAAGTCCTGGTCAACTATGACTGGCCGGGCAATGTGCGCGAGCTCAGAAATCTGATCGAGAGCATGCTCGTTCTCTCGCCGGATCACAAGATCAAGCCGTCGGACATTCCCGAGCACATCTTCAAGCGGGGCGATCCCCGGCGGCTCCTGCCCATGCAGGTCCTCCCCGAGATTCCCGAAGGCAGGAGATTCGAGGCCATTCTCAACGCGCTCCTCGAGATCAAGCACGACGTCGACGAGATCAAGGAAGCCATGCCGGTGAGGAAGGCCGGCGAGGTCGTTCCGGAATCGGAGGATCGGGAGTTTCCCGGCGGAGAGCCGCGATACCGGGAAGGCGACGGTTACATCAAAATCGTGCCGGGAACGCCGCTCGAAGAGGTCGAGAAGATCCTCATCGAGGCGACTCTCGACATGGTCGGAGGAAACAGGAGAATGGCATCCGAATTGCTCGGTATCGGAGAGCGGACTCTCTACCGGAAGATCAAGAACCATCAGCTCACCTGAGACGAATCATGAATCACCTCCTCCGCATAGCATTGCCCGTCACGTGGACACTGGTTCCGCTTTCCGTGCTCACAGCCCAGCTGCCCGGGTTTTCGAGAGCCGATCTGGAGACGAGAGAGGACCCGACCTGGGCGGAGCTCGTCGACCTCGACCACGACGACATTCCGGATCTCGTCGTCAGCAACTCGATGAATTTCAGCGAGTACATAACGGTCTTCCTCGCCGACTCGGCGGGTTCGTTCACGCTCTCCGATGACTACCTGATCCCCCGGGGTAACGGCGTGCGAAGCTTTTCCACCGGTGACTTCGACGAAGACGGTCATGTCGACGTCCTGGTGCCCTGCTGGCTGTCGGATCAGGTGTTCCTGTTCCGGGGCGACGGTGAGGGCGGGCTCGGCGTGCCGGAGGAAATCTGGGCCGGACTCAATCCCGATCCGGTCACCGTCGGCGACTTCAACGACGACGGCCACCTCGATTTTGCCGCCTCGAGCTGGATCACGGGATACGTGAATGTCATGCTGGGCACCGGCGACGGGACCTTCCTGGGCCCCGATCCCTACGACGTGCGGGGAGGGCCGAACTATTCGTGTGTGGATGACTTCAACGAAGACGGAATCGCCGACATCGCAGTCGCCAACTCGACGTTCAATGACGTGGCGCTGCTCGAGGGCAGGGGAGACGGGACGTTTCTCATCGGGGAAACCTTCGATGTCCTCTACGACGCCTACATGCCCGCTCCCGGCGATTTCAACGAGGACGGCCACACCGACATCGCGTGTGCGACCCACCGCTCTCTCTCCATCCTGCACGGGGACGGAAACGGCGGCTTCGAGCGGGTGCAGGATTTCGTGACCGTCTCCCAGTTCAAGTGGGTGAGGGTAGGTGATTTCAACGAGGACAGGCATGATGACATCGCGCTCTGTATCAGGGAGTATTCGAACGTGGTCATCCTCGAGGGAAACGGAACGGGGCTGTTCGGCTCGCTCCTGCCGCTTCCGGTCGGCACCAGTCCGCAGTCGCTCGTCATCTCGGACGTTGACCTCGACGGTCACGATGACCTGGTCACCGCAGGCGGAGATCCGGGAAGCGTGACCTTTCTCGGAAATGACATGGACGAGAGCCTGACGCTGGAAGTTCCCGACAGAGTAACGGCGGTGAGGGGAGACACGGGTTTCCTGAACGCCACCCTGGACATCCGGAACCGGAACGACTCGGCGGTCTCCTGTGACCTCTGGCTCACGATTTCGGAAAACGGGACGGGAGAGAGGTTCGTCTCGCTCGAACACATCAACTGGCCGGCGAACCCGTTCCCCCTCGCGCTCGATCCGCACGAAACCCTGTCGCTCGGCCTGGCAGCGGTGACACCGCTCGACTCCGTGTCGGGGAATTACGTTCTCAGGCTGAGGCTGGGGCTCTATCCGGAAACGCTCTACTCCGCGGACTGTTTCGACGTCGTTCTCCCCACCCATGGCGGGATCGACTGACAGGGGAGGGGTCGGTAGGCGTGAACATGTACATCGATCGCATCAAAGGAGGCTTTTCATGGTAACTTGACACCGGGACGCGCCTCGTGGTATTCTCCTCCACGCCCGGATACTCCGAGATAGCCCGGCTGTGAGACTGACATTACCCGTCCCCGAAAGGAGAAACCGACGTGAAGAGTTCTGAAAGGGAAGCGATCTGCCGGGCTGTCCGTCCGGCGGCGATTGGCCTCCTTACCCTGATTTGCTGGGGATCTGTCGCCCACGCATCGGATTCCGGAGTGACGAAGGACCGATGGTTCATATTCTCGGGGAAGAAACCGGACGGTACGTACGTGGAAAAATGTCTTCTCGTCAACGAGGTGCTCAGGGATGACTACGGTCCGGGTACGACAAAACGTGATATGCTGATCGAAGCGGAAGACGGGCAGTCATTCAGAAAAATGGGGACGTATCCGCCTTCTCGCTGGGAACGGAAGAGGAAACCAACCAGAAAGTACGATTGTGCGGGGCTCGTCTTCGATGAACTCTGGGACAAAGACAAGAAACCCGACGAACCCGGAAAGTACGCTTTCAAGATAGGGGCGGACAGGTTCTACAAGACCATCATCAAGGAATTCGGAACCGAGGTCGGGAAATTTGACTACATCAACAAAAGCGATGTGGTTGTCTAGATCAAAGACGGGTCCGCAAAACACGTGGCTCCGGTGATGAACGGCACATACTTTCTGTCGAGTGTCGAGATCCTGACGAAGAACGACAAGGAGAGCACGTTCCACAACTGGGAATCGCTTCACAGCAGCCGTCACAAGGAACTGCTCAGCATAATTGACAGCTACACCCTCAAACCGGGAGTCGAAACCCGCGGTGTGGACGAATTCTACATCAACTTCGGCTTCATCGACCAGGCCGCGATCTACCACATCGACGTCGACAAAATCAAGGTCCGTGAGGCGACGGAGGGTGAATGTCAGCCGGTCAAAACCAGCGGCTGCGGAGATCCCCATGCCGTAACGGATGAATGGAACCGGGCCGCCCGGGAGGTCATCCCTTCGTTCCCCTTCTTCGACGCCTCCGAAAAGAGCAAACAGGTCGAGGAAAGCGGGTACGGAACTTCGTGGGACTACTCAGCGGTCATGGACGGCGGCGTCATTCCGATCTCCGACTGGGACGACCCGAGCGTGTGGAACGCAGAGAAGGGAGGGAAACCTCATATCATCTTTTCCGCGAAGTGGCATCTATCCTATGACTACAACGGTCCGAAGACTCCTGAAAAGATGGCGGATCTGTACCAGAGGGTAAGGGACAATGCCAAAGCCTGCGGGGATCGGGGGTGGGATATCCGGGAAGGGGCGTTCGGAGAGAAGTCATGCATCGGCTCGTACGCCCACAGGGGGACGATCGATCTCAGCATGGCGTCGGATCCCTACGGCGGGTACGGGAAACTGTACAAGTGCCTCCCCTGTGCAGACATCTATTCGGAGGTCTCGATACAGATTTTTGCACCACCATCACACGGGTCCCGGAACAAGCCGGAAGTGATCAGAGCCCTGAACGAGTCTGCCCGGGAATACGCACAGCAGATCGGTATGAAACTGATGGCAATCGCTGAGGGTGCACCGGTTGAACCTCCGCCGACGATGTTCGCGGATGGATCTGGTGAGGGCTCATTCTCCGGCGAAGGGGAGTCAACCGGTCAGGCCCAGGGAGGGAAAGTGCCTGTTCTGGCCGACGCGCAGGGCAGCGATTCCCGCCGGGGGTCGGGAGAAGATCTGCCCCTGATGGGATACCCGCAGACCGGCGTCCCGGATGTTCCTCCGGAGGACGACGTGGATCAGGTCATCGCCGATGCGATCGCTTCACTCAGGGAACAGGGTGGGGGAATGGAAGTCGAGGGAGCGGACGTTCCCACCGGGGGGGAGATGGAGGGGAGAGACTGGAAAACGGATGATCTGGCCTCCTATGAATCGGATGACGACCTGCTCTTCGAGGGTGAAGAACTCATGGCCCAGGGTAGGTTTCGTGAAGCGGCGGAGGCATACGAGACAGCCATACGCCGGAATCCGGACAATCCGGAATACCGCGTTCGTTACGGAGACGTTCACATATTGCAGGGAAACTGGCGGGAAGCCGAGGTGGCCTACCGGAATGCAATCGAGATAGATTCTTCCAGGGCCGAGTACCACGCACTCCTTGGAGAATCCCTGGTTGAGCAGAGCAGGTGGAGGGAAGCCGAAGCGGCATATCGGGAAGCGATCCGCCTCGAGCCCGATCACCCCGGGCACCACGGAATGCTCGGCCTGATCCTGATGGAGCAGGGAAGAGAACAGGAGGGTGAAGCTGCTCTTAAGAAAGCGGAAGAACTCGAATCACAGTGGTAACACATGGACAAAACCTGGCAAGGCGAGACGACGAATGAATACCTGTAAGGTACTTCGAGAAGGATCAACGCAGCCAGGGACCTCGAGAGCCGCTGATAACGAGGCTAGTACTTCGACTTCGCGTCCTTCCAGGTACGGATGACGTTCTCCCAGTTGCCGCTCTCGATCGACTTGTAGGTGAACGTGATGGGGAACTCCAGGTCTATCTTCTCGGAGAACAGGTAGATGGCCATCTCGGGCGTGCCGTAGAATTTGAGGACCCGCTTGTCGAAGGTCTGGGAGTGGGGAATGATCCTTTCGGGTTTGTAGCGGTTTCCCTGCTGAAGGAGCTCGAACTCGGTCGGCTCGAAGTATGTCTCGGGCTCGGTCCGCCCCTGGAAGAGAACGAGAAATTCCTTCTGGTTCATGTCGCCGGTTATTTCCGGGTGGGCCTCGAGAATCTTCGTGTAGGTCCGCTTGGTGTCGACCGTCGTGTAACGGAGAATCGATTCGTCGAGCGGGGTGATCCTGATCCAGAGCCCCTCTCCCTCGAGCGTGATCGAGATGTCCTCGGTCTTCAGCTTTCCCGTCCCCTCTTCGGCCTGCGCCAGAAGGCCCGGTGCCGGAAGGAGGAGGAAGAAGAGTATCATGAGCGCGAGAGCGGTGAATGTCGTCTGCCGGTCTTTCATTGTCTGACCTCCTCGGTGAGGCTCGATTGAGTCTCCATAATCATTAACTCCGCCCGCCCGAACTGTCAATGCCCCCGGACCAGGGAGTCGACGGCGCTCCAGGTCTCGCTTTTCCCCAGTCCGGTCCTCGCGGAGAAGGTGATGACGTTCTCCGCCGAGCCCGTTCCGAGCTGCCGGCAGAGAGCCTGCTGTCTCGACGCAACCCTCCCTTTCGAGAGCTTGTCCGATTTGGTCAGGAGGAACAGTGTCGCGACGCCCTGACCGGCGAGCCAGTCGATCAGCTGCCTGTCGAGATGGCTCACGTCGTGCCGGATGTCGAGGATGTGGACGATCCCGCGGGGGTTCGCGTCACGGGAGAAGTAGGCTTCGATCAGGCGCCGCCAGTGTTCGGTCTCCCGCCGGCTTCGCTTTGCGTAGCCGTAGCCGGGCAGATCCACGAAGAAGAAGCGCCGGTTCAGCAGGAAGTAGAGGATCTCCCGGGTTCTGCCCGGACTCTTGCTCACCGGCGACAGAACCTGCCTTCCGAGCAGGCAGTTGATCGCTGACGACTTGCCGACGTTCGACCGCCCGGCGAACGCGATCTCGGGCAGCTTCTGGTCCGGCAGGTCTTCGATACGACGGGCTCTTCTGGTGAGTTCGATCGACGTAATCTTCACGGTGGTGCATCAGTGGGGATATGCGTGACCCCGCTGGGACGACACTTTCTCCGTTTTCGGCGCCTTCTCGACCATGTCGGGGATCGCCACGGCCACGACTTCGTCCATCGTCCCCACCAGGATGATGTTCAGCTTCTTCTTCACTTCCGGAGGGAGGTCTTCAAGGTTTTTCTCGTTCCTCTTCGGAATGAGGAGCACCGTCGCTCCGGCACGCAGGGCCGCAACGGCCTTCTCCTTCAGCCCTCCAATGGGAAGGACCCGCCCGCGAAGTGTTATCTCTCCCGTCATCGCCACGTCCCTGCGGACCGGCAGTTTCAGGAGAGCCGATATCAGCGCCGTGGCGATGGCGATACCGGCGGACGGCCCGTCCTTGGGAGTGGCTCCTTCCGGGATGTGAACGTGGAGATCGTACTTCTTGTGAAAGTCGTCCTTCAGGCCGAAAACCGGAGAACGTGCCCTGATGTAGGAGAGCGCGGCTTCGGCCGATTCCTTCATGACATCGCCGAGCTTCCCCGTGAGACTCAGGTTGCCCTTGCCGGGCACGACGGAGACTTCGATCGACAGGATCTCGCCGCCGGCCTCGGTCCACGCCAGGCCGGTTGCCACACCGACCTCGTCGGCCTCACCGAGCTCCGTCTCGAAGTACTTGCCGGTGCCGAGGAGCTTCCTCACCTGCTTCGGGGTTATCGCCGTCCTCTTCGACTCTCCCGCGGTGGCGACCTTCCTCGCGATCTTCCGGCAGACGGTGCTGATCTCGCGCTCGAGATTCCTGACGCCGGCCTCCCGCCGCTGATGATCGTCCCGATCGCGTTCCTGCTGAAGGACACCTTCTCCCCGCTGAGGCCATGAGCCTCGAGCTGCTTGGGAATGAGAAACCGCTTCGCGATCTCCACCTTTTCGCCTTCCAGATATCCCGGAAGCCGGATGACCTCCATCCGGTCGAGGAGGGCGGGGTGGATCGTATAGAGGACGTTCGCCGTGGTGATGAAGAGCACCCTCGAGAGGTCGTAGTCGACCTCGAGGTAGTGGTCGCTGAACGCGTTGTTCTGTTCCGGGTCGAGCGCCTCGAGCAGCGCGGCGGAGGGATCTCCCCTGAAATCGACGGTCATCTTGTCGACCTCGTCGAGGAGCATGACGGGATTCACCGTCCCCGCACGTTTCATCGCCTGGATCAGGCGGCCGGGAAGAGCGCCGATGTAGGTGCGCCGGTGCCCGCGAATCTCAGCCTCGTCCCTGATGCCCCCGAGCGAGATCCTGACGAATTTTCTCGAGAGAGCCCGGGCGATGGAGCGGCCGAGCGACGTCTTTCCGACTCCGGGAGGCCCCACGAGGCAGAGAATGGGACCCTTCATCCTGCCGACGAGCTTGAGGACCGAGATGTATTCGATGATCCGCTCCTTCGCCTTCTCGAGGCCGTAGTGGTCCTCGTCGAGAATCCTCGCGACCTCCTTCACCGACAGGTTGTCCTTCGTCCGCTTCTTCCAGGGGATCCCGAGCAGCCAGTCCAGGTAGTTCCTCGTGACGGTCGCTTCGGGCGAGAGCGGGGCCATTTTCGACAACTTTCTGATCTCCCTGTCGACCTTCTCCCGCACTTCCTTCGGCAGTCCCGCCGAGTCGGCTTTCTCCTGCAGCTCGATGATCTCGTCACCCTGATCCTCGGCGTCGCCGAGCTCCTTGTAGATGGCCTTCAGCTGCTCCTGCAGATAGAATTCCTTCTGGTTCTTGAGGACCTGTGTCTTGACCTCACCCTCGATCTTGCGCTCGAGCTTGAGGATTTCGATTTCGGATACCAGGATGCGGTTGATCTGCTCGAAGCCTTTGTAGAGCGTCTGCTTCTCAAGCAGCTCGACCTTGTCCGGGAGCTTGAGGATGAGGTGACTCGAGATCAGGTACAGCAGGCGGCTGTTGTCGACGACGTTCTGCAGGGTGGTGAGCAACTCGTCGGGGAGCCGCTTGTTGAGCTTGACATACTCTTCGAACAACCCCACGGCGCGCCGGGCGACCGCCTCGATTTTCTTGCCCTTCTCTTCGACCACCGGATAGAGCTCTATTTCAGCTTCCAGGAACTCCTCCTCCTGCGGGTATGAAATCGCTTTCGCACGCTCGATGCCCTCGATGAGAACCTTGATCGTGCCGTTCGGGAGCTTCACCATCTGGAGGATGCGCGAGACGGTGCCGACGGAGTAGAGATCGGACGGCTCGGGCTCCGCTATGTCGCTCTCGAGCTGGGGGACCAGGAAGAGGAACTTGTCACCGAGCATGGCGTGCTCGAGCGCCGAAATGGAGGCCTCCCTGCCGACGAGGAGCGGGACCACCATGTTCGGGTAGATGACGACGTCGCGCAGCGGGATGGTGGGAAGAACTTCCTGTATCTCCAGGTGTTCGCCGTCTTTTACGGTCGTGAGTGTCATTTATGCCTCTTTTTTCTTCTTCCGCCTCTCTTCGAGCATGAGGATCGGCGGAGTCTGTTTGAGAACCGCCTCTCGTGTCATGACGATTTCCTTGATGTCTTTTCTCGACGGGACATCGTACATGAGTTCGAGCATGGTGTCTTCCACCACCGAGCGGAGTCCCCTCGCTCCCGTCCCCCGTTTCAGAGCCTGGTTCGCGATCTCTTCGATCGCATCGTCCTGGAACGTGACCTTCACGTTCTCCATGTCGAATATCTTGATGTACTGTTTGATGATGGCGTTCTTCGGACGTGTCAGGATGTTCACCAGTGCGTCCCGGTCGAGCTCGCCGAGGGGTGTGAATACGGGGAGGCGCCCCACGAGCTCCGGGATGAGGCCGTACTTGATCAGGTCGTCGGGTTCGGTGAGCGTGAGGAGCTCGTCCCTCGTCGGTTTCTGCCTGCGCCTGATCTCGACGCCGAATCCGATTCCCTGCATGCCGGCGCGCCGCTCGACGATCCGCTCGAGGCCGTTGAAAGCTCCACCGCAGATGAAAAGCACCTTCTTCGTGTTGATGTTGATGTACTCCTGCTGCGGATGTTTCCGGCCTCCCTGGGGCGGGACCGAAGCGATCGTGCCCTCCAGGATTTTCAGGAGTGCCTGCTGGACGCCTTCTCCCGAAACGTCACGCGTGATCGACGGATTCTCCGATTTCCTGGAGATCTTGTCGAGCTCGTCGATGTAGACGATGCCGCGCTCCGCTTCGTGCACGTTGTAGTCGGCCGCCTGCAGCAGCCTCACCAGGATGTTCTCGACGTCCTCTCCGACGTAGCCCGCTTCGGTGAGGGTCGTGGCATCCGCAATGGCGAAGGGAACCTTCAGGAACCGGGCGAGGGTCTGTGCGAGGAGCGTCTTCCCCACGCCGGTGGGGCCGATGAGGAGGATGTTCGACTTGTCGATTTCTATGTCATCGGAGAAGCTCGGAGACAGGATCCGCTTGTAGTGATTGTAGACGGCCACGGAGAGGACCCGCTTCGCGCGCTCCTGACTGATGACGTAGTCGTTCAGCACCTGGTGAATCTCGAGAGGGGTTGGGACCGATTTGCTCCCCAGCTTCGATTCCTGCAGCTCCTCTTCCTTGAGAATTTCATTGCAGAGATGTATGCAGTCCGAGCAGATGAAAACAGACGGCCCGGATATTAGCTTCTCGACCTTGCCCTGAGGTTTCCCACAGAACGAGCAACGAAAATCCCGGTAGGAGTCTTTACCGGATTTCTCTTTCATTCTGGCACCCTCTTTCGCGCGTTCGGCATACTGAAGAAAAGGATCCCACAGTACTCATACCCTGCCGGCCGCTCAGTGTTTCTCGATCACCTCGTCGATGATGCCGTAGGATTTCGCATCCTCCGCCGACATGAAGAAATTCCGGTCGGTATCCTTCGAGATCCTGTCGATCTTCTGGTTCGTGTGCTTCGCGAGGATCTCGTTGAGCTGCTGGCGGAGTCCGAGGATCTCCTTGGCGTGAATCTCGATGTCCGCTGCCTGACCCTGCACGCCGCCGTGGGGCTGATGGATCATGATCCGGGAGTGCGGCAGTGCTGAGCGCTTTCCGGGCGTACCGGCGGACAGGAGGATGGCCGCAGCGCTGGCGGCCAGCCCCATGCAGATCGTCGACACGTCGCACTTGAGAAACTGGATGGTGTCGTAGATGGCCAGTCCGGCAGAGGCGACTCCCCCCGGGCTGTTGATGTAGAGGTAGATGTCCTTGGTCGAATCCTCCGCCTCGAGAAACAGCATCTGAGCGATGACGAGGTTCGCGATGGTGTCGTCGATGGGGCTGCCCAGGAATATGATCCTGTCTTTCAACAGGCGTGAAAAGATGTCGTAGGCCCGCTCTCCCACTCCGGTCTTCTCGACGACGATGGGGACGAGGTGCTGTACTTTCGGCGCTTCCACTTTCTCGTGTGTCATATTAATCTCTCACCTCTGAGTTTTTAAGGAGAAAATCACTCACTTTTTCGTACGTGATTCGTGAGCGCAGCTGGTCCCGGCTTTCCTGATCTCCCGCCACCTGCCTCCTGATCTCGGAAAGCGGCCGTCCGCTCTGTTTCGCATAGTCGGCGAGCTCGGACTCGACATCTTCATCGGTTACGGCGAGCCCCTCTTTTTTCGCGATCTCCCTGATCAGAAAATTCTTCTTGAAGAGCCTCACGACGCCCGGCCGGTAGAGATCGCGTACTTTTTCGGCGTCGAACGGCTCTCCCTGCTGCTCCCGCTCCGCCTTCATGCGCGCGAGGAACTGAGCCAGCGAGTTCTCGATGATGATCTTCGGCGGTTCGAAGGGATGCGCCTCGATGACGAGATCGATGATTTTCTCGACGATCTCCTTCCGGGCCTGCTGCTTCTTCTGCCGGGACAGACGGTCGGCGATGTCCCCCCTCAGGCCTTCGAGGTCCTTCGTCTCGTCGAAACTCCCGGCGAACTCGTCGTCCAGGTTCGGAAGCTCGACCTCCCTCACCTCGAGAACGGTTATCGTGATTGTCCGTGTCTCACCGCGGAGGCTCTGCACGAAATAATCCTCCGGATACGTGACGGTGATTTCCCGTTCATCGCCGGGACGGAGGCCGCGGATGGACTCCTCGATCTCGGGGAGCACGTCACCCTCTCCGATGGTGACGTCGAACTGTTTCTTCTCCGTATCGGCGTTTTTGGAGTCTTCTCCCGCCTCGCCGATCGGTGTGTACTCGATCGTCACGAGATCGCCGTCCTCTGCCGCCCTTTCCACCGGATGTATCGTCGCGCGGTCCCGCCTGAGGCGTTCGATGACCTCCGTGACCTCTCTGTCGGTGACCTCCTCCACCCCATGTTCGATCCTGAAGCCGGTGTAGCGGTTCAGCTCGATCCGGGGCTCGACGTCGAAAGCGGCCTCGAATGTGACGGAGGAGTCGAGCTCCGTTTTGACATTCGAGAACCGGGGTTGAGAGATCGGCTGAAGCTGCTCGTCGCGGAGCGCTTCGCTGTATGCACTCGACACGACGGCCTCGAAGACTTCTGTCTGAATTTCGCTCCGGTACTGCTGTTCGAGAATCTGCCGGGGAATTCTGCCGGGACGAAAACCCGGGACCTTCGCCTTTTTCTGGAGCCTGCTGATGACCCGCTCCTTCTCGCGGCTGACCCGGGAGCCGGGGATCTCTATCAGGAGTACCCGGTGTGCGTCGTGCTCCTCTTTGACCTTCACATTGATATCGTTCATTCCCTGCCCGATCGTGAAACGCTAAACTGGTGCGAGAGGGGGGACTCGAACCCCCACGGGATATTCCCACAGGATCCTAGGTCCAGCGCGTCTGCCGGTTCCGCCACTCTCGCACGCTGAGTGCCGCGTTGCGCGGCATCCTCGTCGTGAATATACCAACCCCCCGGAAATCCGTCAAGCACCAAAGGTCCGGGGGGGTGGGAGAGGTTACCACTCGGGTTCTATGACGGTGAAGTGACGGGTGACACCGGTCTCCTCTGACCGCGAAACGTAGAGGAGAATTTCACTCTCTCCCCGGAGCCGGGACAGCCTCTCCTCCAGATCTTCTACTGAGGCAACAACCGTGCCGCGTTCGATTTCGAGAAGGACGTCACCGGCCCTGAGCGGATGGGGGCTCGCGCGTGCGGCCGGACCGTCGGGATCGACGTCCGCGATCGCCACTCCTCTCTGCTCGCTCATGCCGTGGATCTCCATCACTGCGTCCGACACGTTCTCGAATCGAATCCCGAAGGGGGACTCCGCCGGGATCTCCGGTGAACGGGCGACCGTCTCCTCTTTGGACGGTCTCTCCATCAGATACACCGTCCGTGTCAGCCTCTCTCCGTCACGAATGATGCCGACCGTGACCCCGTCTCCCGGCTCGTACCGGGCGATGAGCGTCTGCAGCTCATTCACTTTCGACACGTCGACCCCGTTGATGTCGACGATGACATCACCCTCTTCGATTCCCGCTTCGCGGGCCGGGCTGTCGTCCGGGACGAACCCCTCCACGACGACACCGCGCGCCTCGGGGAGGGACAGCTCCCCCGCGCGCTCCGGTGTCACGTTCCGGATGGAGACACCGAGTATCGGCCGGATGACTCTGCCGTGTTCGATGATGTCACCGGCCACCCTCCTGGCGAGACTGATCGGGATTGCGAACCCGTACCCCTGGTAGAACCCG
Source organism: uncultured Gemmatimonadota bacterium (assembly GCA_964566685.1). Taxonomy (GTDB): domain Bacteria; phylum Gemmatimonadota; class CAZMKB01; order CAZMKB01; family CAZMKB01; genus CAZMKB01. Next base: position 17,717 of record CAZMKB010000004.1, read on the forward strand.
GTGTTGGTGGAGATCGCAGTATTGATGCCGATCACTTCTCCGTTCAGGTTGATGAGCGGTCCGCCGGAGTTCCCGGGATTGATCGCCGCATCCGTCTGGATGAAGCTCTCGATGCTGTAGCTCCCGGGAATGATGTCGATGTTCCTGCCCTTTGCACTGATGATTCCCGCCGTGACGGTGAAGGGGAGCCGCATGGGATTTCCCACGGCCAGAACCCACTCCCCGACTTGCGATCGGTCCGAATCCCCGAGCTTCGCGGTGTGGAGACCTTTCCGGTCGATCTTGATGACCGCCAGGTCGGTGGTCGGATCCCGCCCGATGACTTCGGCGGAGTGGATTTCATTCTCGTAGATCGAGACCTGGATCTCCTCGGCCTTCTCGACGACGTGATTGTTCGTGAGGATGTAGCCGTCTTCCCTGAAGATCACTCCGCTCCCGAGGCCTTCCGTTTCGAACTGCTCCTCCTCGCGGAAACGCCTGAAAAAATCTTCGAACGGCCCGCGGAAGAGCGGGGCCTCGTCGATCGGCGGATGCTCGATCACGCGGCGGGCGCTTATGTTCACGACGAACGGCGTCACCTGTCTGGCGATTTCCACGAACGTGTTGCCGGGAGGAATCCCGGTGACGGATGGTTGCGTCGGGGTCTCCTCCTCCGTCGCCGCACGGGCGTGCGGAGTGTCCGCGAGGGGGGCCATGGTGAGAAAACAGAGGATGAGCCCGCTGATGGGGCCCATCCTCCTGCGTACCATGGTCGAGAGCTTCGTCCGCTCCCGGTTCTCACGACTCTTTGTTTTCTTCGTCAACCACTTCGTATTCTGCATCGACGACGTCTTCTTCCTGCTTCGCCTGTCCGCCTTCCTCCCCGGCTTCCCCTGCACCTTCTGCGGACTGCGCCTGCTGCTGTTGCTGCTGGTACATCGTGCTCGCGACCTGGTGCCAGGTGTTCTGGAGGTCCTCCGTGGCACGGTTTATCTCGTTCATGTCAGCACCCTTGAGCGCGCTCCTGGTGCGCTCGATCGCAGCTTCGATCTTCGCCTTATCCTCGGCTCCGACCTTGTCTCCGAGCTCCTTCAGCTGCTTCTCCGTCTGGTAGACCATCGAGTCCGCCTTGTTCCGGGCGTCGATCTCCTGCTTCCGCTGCTGGTCCTCGGCCGCGTGGGCATCGGCATCCTTCACCATGCGATCGATCTCGGCCTCGCTCAGACCGCTCGAAGCCTCGATCTTGATCGACTGCTCCTTGCCGGTGGCTTTGTCCTTCGCCGACACGTTGAGGATTCCGTTCGCGTCGATGTCGAATGTGACTTCGATCTGCGGAACACCACGGGGAGCCGGAGGGATTCCGGTGAGCTGGAACCGTCCGATCGTCTTGTTGCCGGCGGCCATCTCGCGCTCGCCCTGCAGCACGTGTATCTCGACGGTCGTCTGATTGTCCTCTGCCGTGCTGAAGACCTCGCTCTTCTTCGTGGGGATGGTCGTGTTCCGGTCGATGAGCTTCGTGAACACTCCTCCCAGGGTTTCGATACCGAGCGAGAGCGGCGTCACGTCGAGCAGCAGCACATCCTTGACCTCGCCGGCCAGGACCCCGCCCTGAATCGCGGCGCCTATCGCAACGACCTCGTCGGGGTTGACGCCCCTGTGCGGCTCCCTGCCGAAGAGCTCCTTGACCAGCTCCTGCACCTTCGGCATTCTCGTCGCGCCGCCGACCAGGATGACTTCGTCGATGTCGTCCTTGGTCATGCCGGCGTCTTCGAGCGCTTTCCGGCACGGTCCCACCGTTCTCTGGATGAGATCGTCGACCAGCTCTTCCAGCTTGGCCCTCGAAAGCGTCAGGTTCAGATGCTTGGGTCCGCTCGCGTCGGCCGTGATGAACGGAAGATTGATATCCGTTTTCGGAACGGTCGACAGCTCGCACTTCGCTTTCTCGGCCGCTTCCTTGAGCCGCTGCAGGGCCATCGGGTCCTTCTTCAGATCGATCCCCTCCTGTTTCTTGAACTCGGCCACCAGCCAGTCTATGATCCTCTGATCGAAATCATCTCCACCGAGATGAGTGTCACCGTTGGTGGCCTTGACTTCGAAGACTCCGTCACCGAGCTCGAGTATGGAGATGTCGAAGGTACCGCCACCGAGATCGAACACGGCTATCTTCTCGTCCTTCTTCTTGTCGAGTCCGTAGGCGAGCGATGCGGCAGTGGGTTCGTTGATGATCCGCAGCACCTCGAGTCCCGCTATCTTTCCCGCATCCTTCGTCGCCTGGCGCTGGCTGTCGTTGAAGTACGCCGGTACGGTAATGACCGCCTGCGTGACCTTCTGTCCGAGATAGTCCTCGGCGGTCTGTTTCATTTTCTGGAGAATCATGGCGGAAATCTCGGGAGGCGTGTGTTCCTTGCCGCCGGCCTTCACCCGCGCATCTCCGTTGGGCCCCGACACGACCTCGTAGGGGACCTTCTGTATCTCCTCGGAAACCTCTCCGTACTTCCTTCCCACGAATCGTTTTATCGAGAAGACGGTGTTCTCCGGATTGGTGATGGCCTGCCGTTTTGCTACCTGGCCGGTCAGGCGTTCACCTTCCTTGCTGAATGCCACGACCGACGGTGTCGTCCGACTCCCCTCGGCATTGGCTATGACGACCGGATCGCCGCCTTCCATGACAGCCACACAGGAATTGGTCGTACCCAGGTCGATTCCGATCACTTTACTCATGTAATCACCTCGTCATGTCTGGTATTTCATGATTTTCGTACTTCGACGCAGGATCACGTTCGAGAGGAGCAAGGTCTGTGCCACAAAAAGGCCTTGATTTTTCCTTTGCGAGAACTATAAGAGAGAGAGGGGCTTTCGGACATTCGCCGGCATCGGCTCCCCATCGCCGTGGGCGATGGGGGAAAGCGTGGTGTGTCAGACTGGCAGTATTCTCCCGGAAATGCTGTCAATGCGGCATCCTGGCCGGTCGATCCTGCGATCATGGCAGGATGATCACGTGCGAAAAACTGTGAGGCACATTTTCTGGGGTGAGAATCTGTGAAGTGGCATGAGAATTGCCACTTCCCTTGTTCGAGGTGATCGCGATCCGCAGCCGGCTGGCGAGTGCAGTGCTTTCATCCCGGACCGTCTGGGACGTGATCGTAGGGAGGCGACGTGAAATCGCCTCTCCTGGCAAAAGCAGATGGAACCGTGGTACCGTACGCCGGATTCGCACACGGGGAGTTGGGAACAAACTCCACGGAGGCGAGGAAGGACGCGGGGGATCTTTTAACTTGACAAACCCGCCGATTTCTGGTACAATTAAACCCATTGATGCACCGGAACCCGATGATACTCTGGATGATTCATGTGAAAACACAATCGGTCTTTTACGCCGTCCCTATGCTTCCTCAGTGACCACAAGCCGCGTGGCGGGATGAGTGTATGAAAAAGAGGCTCCGGGAAAAAGACAGGGTGAGCACCCTGCACACACTCCTGAAGAAGGAACGGGACGGGTGGCGTGACTGGGTAGGGCCCGGAGAAGGTTTTCGCGACATCCAGGCACGGTATCATCAGGATCTGGTTGCACAGGAATTCGGACTGCCTCGTGAGGACGCCCTCTCCGCGATCTCCCGGCTGTCCTACCGCAGGGCGTTTTCTCTTTCGTGGAGACGCTCACTGAAGCGCCTGATGGACGTCACCGTCGCCTCCCTGCTTCTCCTGCTCTCGGCTCCGCTCTTCTTCCTCATCGCGGTACTCATCAAGATCGACTCCGGCGGGCCCGTCTTCTTCACACAGCAGCGGATCGGCCTGAACCGGCGACGGACCGATCGGAGAGGGACGGAGAGTATCGGGAACAAGACGACCTTCATTTTCAACCGGAGAACCGGTGATCGTCGTGTTCACGACCTGAAGGGAAAGCCTTTCAAGATCTTCAAGTTCCGGACGATGAAGACGTCGAGCCCGAGGTACGACTTCTCTCCGAAAACCCACAACGACGAACGACTGACACGGTTCGGACGGTTTCTGCGGAAGGTCTCCCTCGACGAGCTGCCCCAGCTCATCAATGTGATCAAGGGAGACATGAGCCTCGTCGGTCCACGCCCCGAGATGCCCTACATCGTCGTCGGATACAACAAGGTTCACGCGATCAGACTGCAGATGAAACCGGGAGTGACCGGCATCTGGCAGCTCCGTGCATCCCGGGACAAGCCGATCCACGAGAACCTCATCTTCGATCTCCAGTACATCAGGGACTGGTCGCTCTGGCTCGATGTCAAACTGCTCTATCAGACCGTGAAGTGGATGTTTCACTGTATCAATGTATGATTCATCCCGGTCAGGTTCCTCTGCGTACACGCACTGCACTCGCCAGCCGGTTGCCCTTCGTCTTCTCCTCTCCGACAGACAGCGGTGTGGTCCCGGGACGGGACGGTGAATTTTCCGGTTCCCTGTCGGAAGCACCTTGACAGAGGCTGATTAAGCAGTAAATTTTTCTTCATCTTATGGTTTCGATCGAAGGAGTTTCTGTAGCCGGGTGGATCGGGGTCGTTCTGAATGAGTGGGAGATTTTGCACCAGAAATCGCCCCTTCTGGAGGTGTCGAAATGGCGAAAAATGAGAATTTCGGTTCGACAAATATTCCTCGGAATAACCTGACATTTCGGCAATGGCCGTCCGATTTTTTACCGATGGTCGTTCTCACTCTATTCCTCGCCTGCGGCGGGGGAACAAAAAGTACCGATGTCGCGGAGCCGGGGGATCAGCACGAGCCGCTCGCCGAAGCCGACCCCTATCTCACGGACCTCGTCCTCGGCGAGGGAGACGAGCTCATGATCAGAGTCTGGGATCAGGAGGACCTGAGCAGGCGTGTCAGGCTCGACAGAACGGGAGAATTCTACTATCCGTTCATCGGCTATATCCAGGCCGGTGGCATGAGTATCAGGGATCTCAGGCTGCTCATATACGAGGGTCTGTCCCGGTACTACGTCGATCCGCAGGTCGGCGTCGAGGTGTTCGCCCTGCGGAGCCAGAAGATATTCGTTCTCGGCGAGGTGATGCGGCCGGGTGTCTTCCTGCTCGACACCACCGACGACGTGATCGAAGCCGTCGCGAGGGCGGGCGGCTTCACCGATGATGCGCACAAGGCCTCGGTCATCCTGGTGCGCGAGAATCCGGCCGATCCGGAAAATCCCCTCCTCGAGCGGATCAACTGCGAGAGCTACCTCGTCGGCGGCCGTGCGGGCGGCAACAGGCTGTTGCAGGGAGGGGATGTCGTCTATGTTCCGAGGAGCTTCGTCGGTGATCTCCAGTACTTCGGGGACGCCATGTGGCGTGTGCTCAGGCCCATCGTGCTGCTCGAACGGGCCGTCATTCTCGCTCCCGCGATGGAAGACGTGTTGACCGGAGAAGACAGGGTGATCCGTATCCGGTGAGTTCTTGCACAGTTGCGCATGCGAGCCCCCTCGATTCATGAACGAGGGGGATGCTTTTTCACAGGAGTGATCTCTCATGAACAAGGTGCTCGTCGTCGGTTTCGACGGAGCGACGTTCGACATCGCCGGCCCGATGCTCGAGGAAGGAAGGCTTCCCCAACTGGCGAAACTCATCGAGAACGGGAGTGCGGGAACACTGCAGTCCACGATACCACCCAACAGCTCGGTCGCCTGGTCCTCCTTCATTACCGGCATGAATCCGGGCGGACACGGCGTCTTCTATTTTCGCGAACGCGTCGACGGAAGCTACTACAGGCCGTTCATCTCCTACGATTCCATCCAGGCGCCGAGCATCTGGCGGATTCTGAGCGATCAGGGGAAGCGTGTCGGCGTCGTGAATGTTCCTCTCACCTACCCGCCGGAACAGGTAAACGGTGTCCTGGTCGGGGGGCTGCTCACACCGGGTGTCGAGAGCCTCTTCACTCATCCTCCCGGCCTGCATCTCGAGCTCATTCGCGCTCTCGGCGACTATCCTCTCGACAGCGAAGCCGAGAAGATCTTCTGGCAGGGAGACGAGCGGAGAGCCTTTCGACACATGCTCACCACCACCAGGAAAGTCCTCGAAGCGGATCTCTACCTCATGGAGAAATACGAGTGGGATTTTTTCATGACAGTGTTCCGGTCGGTGGACCTGGTTCAGCACAGGGCCTGGCGCTTTCGGATTCCCGAGTTCAGGGAACAGTACCCGGTCGAGTCGGCCAAGTACGGGGACGTCATCGAGATGTGTTACGAGATACTGGACGAGTACCTGGGCAGGCTCGTCGAGAAAGCGGGGGAGGACACCACGGTCATCGTCATGTCCGATCACGGCTGCGGGCCGATCGAAGGGAAGTTCTACATCAACCGGTGGCTCATCGAAAAAGGGTATCTGAAGCTGAAGCCGGGATCCTCGCTGCTTTCCCGCCTCATGGGAGTGGGGGGGGATCAGATCGACGATCCGAAGCAGGTCACCGGCTTCGACCGGCTGCTCCGTGCCCTCGGAAGGAGGGCGCTGACGTATCTCCACCCGGCGCTCCTCAGGCGGTCGATGGACCGCCTGTACACCTCCATGATCGACTGGTCGAACACCAGGGCCTTCTCCAGCTTCAGCGGCGGTGAGGAGATCGTGATCATCCTGCGCGGGCGCGAACCCCGGGGTATCGTAGAACCCGGGGAGGAATACGAGCGCCTGCGTGACCGCCTGATCTCCGAGCTGGAGGGCGTCCGCGACACGGCCGGAAAAGTGATCGTCGAGAAGGCTTACCGGCGCGAAGAGATCTACCGGGGACCGTTCCTCGACCGTGCCCCGGACATCCAGTTCATCACCCGCGATCTCAGCATTCTTCCACGCGGTGACCTGTTCGTCGACGACATCTTCCGTGATCCCGTCCTGCACACCCCTGCTCTCCACCGGGAAAACGGGATTTTCCTCATGGGGGGTGAGGGTGTCAAAAAGGGTTTCAGCGTTGAGAACGCACGGATCGAAGACATCGCACCGACCGTCATCTACCTCTCCGGTCTGCCGGTTCCGGAGGAGATGGACGGGCGCGTCCTCGTCGACTGCTTCAACGGGGAGTTCCTGGAAAAAAATCCTCTCACAACGATGAAAACGAGGGACGGCGCAACCGCGGTCAGGGCCAGGGGAACGTATTCGGCCGAAGAAGAGGAGGAGATTCGAAAGACCCTCCAGGGCCTCGGCTACCTGAGCTGATCAGGCCGCCACCAGCATGGACAAACGCATCACAATACTCAGGAATGTCTTATCCCTCCAGGCCGCCCAGATTCTCATCAAGATCATCAACATCTTCTTCATCGCCTTTGCGGCCCGGTACTTCGGCGCCGAGGGATTCGGACACTGGGCGCTCGTCTTCATCTTCGTCGCCTTCTTCGGGCTGCTCTCCGACTTCGGTCTGGACACCCTGGCGATCAGGGATGTGGCGCGCGACTACGGGATGTCAGAGAAATATCTCCGCAACATTCTCGGCTTCAAGCTGGTCTCCTCCGTGTTCATCAGCATACTCCTGCTCGTGTTCGTGCGGCTCGTCGGTTACACCGGTCAGATACTCCATCTCTTCACCATCGCGGTTCCGCTCCTCGTCTTCTCGACCCTGACGGGTCCGTTCGTCTCCCTTCTGAAAGCTCACGAGCGGATGGAAATCACCTCGGCGGTCGAGGTGGTGTTCGGATTCCTGCCGTCGGCGACCGGCATCCTCCTCATCTGGCTCGGATTCGGCATCGAGGTCATCCTGGGCGTGTTCGTCTTCTGGACAGGCGTCAAGCTGCTCGTGCTCATCCTGATCGTCCGCCGCACGATTCCGGTCTTCCGTCCCGAGCTCGATTTCGAATTCCTCCGGAAGATATCCCGGGACGCGGTCTTCTTCGCGATTCTCGGTATCATCATGATGGTCCACATCAGGGTGGACTTCTTCATGCTGTCGCGCATGATCGGCGACGAAGCCGTCGGCGTCTACGCGGCTCCGTACAAGATTCTCGAGCACATCGCCATGATGGGAGTGCTCATCAATGTCGCGCTTCAGCCCACCATCTCCTCCCTCTACGTGCGGGCGAAGGAGCGGCTCGTCAGAGTGTACGAACAGCTCCAGAAGTTCTTTCTCACCATGGCCCTTCCGATATTCAGCGTCCTCATCATCTACCACCGGCAGATCACGCTCTTCTTCTTCGGGCCGCAGTACGAGAACTCGGTCCAGGTCCTCTTCATCCTCAGCTGGGCCTGCGGCCTGCTCTTCTTCACCACCCCGATGCGCGTCATCATCCTCCAGTCCAATCTCCTGTCCCGGTTCGCCCCGGTCGTCGCCGCGACCATGTTTCTGAACATCATTCTCAACTTCATCTTCATTCCGAAGTACAGCTACATCGGCGCGGCCTGGGTGTCGCTCAACTCGACCGTGATCGATCTCTTCGTCAGGATCCACTTCGTCAGGAAGGTTCTCGGTCACAAGGTGGACTACCTCGGCATGCTGCCGCGTCCCGCCGTCGCCCTGGGGGGGATGCTCCTCACCCTCTATCTCCTCGACGGACTGTTCCTGCCGCTGCGGGTTCTCCTCTCGTTCGTCCCCTATCTCCTCCTGCTCCGATGGCTGAACGTCTACAGCGAGGAGGAGATCGACAGGTTCGTCAGGGAGCCGTTTTCGAAGATCGTCTCTCACGTCCGCGGGCGGAGGTGAGCATGCGGGTACTCATGATCCACGATTTCGCCGGGCTTCTTGGCGGGGCGAACCGGTACCGCGGGGAACTGACCCGCCGGTTGAGGGAGAACGGCCACACCGTCGCCCTCTTCACCCTGCAGCACGACATGCGCGGTGAGGACGTCCGGGTGTTTCCGTGTCACGGGGACGGCCCCGTCGGCGGAAGGCTGAAGCAGCACGTGTTTCATCCCGGCCTCCATGCCGCACTTCGATCTCACGTACGGACGTTCGCTCCCGACCTCATCCACGTGCAGGGCAATCACCTCTACGAACATTCCGCCTACCTGGCCTGCTCGGGCGAGGCGCCGGTCGTGCAGACTCTCCACGACGTACGGCCCGTCTGTCCGAACCAGCGGGGGATCAGAAAGAGCGGGGCGGACTGCTCCTGGTCCTTCGGGACCGTCTGCGTGCGGGAAGGCTGTGTACCGGCCCGGACGATCATCCTCCGGGCTTTTTCGAAAGCCGTGATGAGGAGGCTGTTCGATCGCCCCGACTGGCGGATGGCGGCGCCGAGCAGGGCGCTTTGCGACAACATCAGGCACTTCGGCATCGAGCCCGTCTTCATCCCCAACTTCACGGTCCCCGGTCCGGTTCCGGGTGCATGCCGGCCCGGTGAATCCCGGTCGATCGCGTTCGTCGGCGCTCTCTATCCGAGCAAGGGGGTGGTTCACCTGATCCGGGCTTTTTCCACCGTCGGGCGGAACGTGTCTTCTGCGGCACTCGACATTGTCGGCGACGGGCCCGAACGGGAGAAGCTGTCGGAGGCGGCGGACGATCTCGGCATTGCCGACCGTGTCGTCTTCCACGGACGAAAATCCGAGGAGGAGACCCGGCGCACCCTGGGTTCCGCACGGGCGCTCGTCCTGCCGTCGGTCGTGAGGGAAAACTGTCCCCTCGTCATTCTCGAGGCCATGGCTCTGGGCAGGCCCGTCGTCGCCTCCCGGGTCGGAGGAATCCCGGAACTGGTCCGGGAGGGGCGGACCGGGGTACTCGTACGGTACGGGAGAGAGGATGATCTGGCGGAAGCTCTGCTCGGGCTCCTCGAAGACGACGGCGCCGCGGACCGGATGGGCGAAGAGGGCCGGAGAATTGCGGGAGAAGAGTACTCCGAGCGCCGCCACATGGATCTGATCACGGACCTGTACGGAGAGCTGACCGGGAAGACGTGGGAAGCACGAAGCGTGTGAAACCGGAGTACGGAGCATCATGCTGTGGAGATTGATGAGGAGAGCGGCTCGCAGACTCGGAAGGATCGGCGGCGTGCACATGCCGCGTCCGCGCAATCTCATCCTGGTGCCCACTCCGCTCGTACCGGATCACCGGAGCAGAGTCACGGCGGCCGGTCGCGACATCGAAGAGATCGTCGCCGGCTGCGGCGGGACCCTGGCTGTCCACGCGAAGCGGGGTGGAGAGGTCCTGATCGTATGCCGAGCACCGCTCGCCACGGAGGACCGGGAGGCCCTGACCGTGCTGGGCATCCCCACCGATCGCGTTCTCTCCGGGCAGGTGGAGGCGGACGGTGCGGTTCGTTCGTCTTCGCTCGTCCTTCTGCCGTTTCCCCCGGAAGGAGACGAGCTGGCGCTCGTGAAGAAGGTCTCGGATGCTCCGGAGCGGCTCGCCTTCTTCGACGGCAGGCTCGTTTCTCTCATCGACAGGGAGTTCCGTATCGACGAGGTCCGGGAGGAGAAGGAGAGAGCCCTTGCCTGCACCGGGTCTGATGCTGCGGGAAGGAGGGCGATGGCTCTCTCGGCCTACCGGAGCGTCGCGACGGGGAGGGGAAGGGGATTCACCGAGGGATTTCTCTCCGGCGGGGCGGGACTCCGTGCACTTGGTGTCTCCGGATTCCCCGGACGGAGGCGGTCACCGGGACGGGGGAGTCCGTTCTACAGGCGCTACGTGAATGCCCTCCTGCCGTTTCGGGACGCCTGTGCCGGTCACCGCGTTACAGACATCCCCGGGAGACGTACGCTGGTCATCTCGCCGCACTATGATGACGAGGTCATCGGCGCCGGAGGAACACTGATGAGCCTCCGGGAAAAGGGCCGTGACGTCCTCGTGGTCTACGTGACCGACGGGCGGGAGGGAATTCCCTCGCTCGAGGATCCGGCGAAGGCGGAGGAGATCAGGAGGAAGGAGTCGGAGCGGGCTCTCTCTCACATGGGCGTCGCTGATTCGGTGCATCTCAGGGTGCCGGAGACGCGGGTGAGGCCGTATCGCAGCCTCGTCTCGGATCTGATGGCGATCGTGAACGCGTATCACCCCGACAGCGTCATCCTCCCCTGGTTCTTCGACAACCACGTCGACCACGTCGAGGTGAACAGGGTTCTCGTCCGGCTCGCCCGCACACTGGATCCCGGCGTTCTCATCCTGGGCAGTGAAGTGTGGACACCCCTGCCGCCCAATCTCATCGTCGACTGCAGCGCGTACGCGGAGAGAAAACGGCAGGCTCTCGAGTGTTTCGCATCTCAGCTGGCACAGGTCGACTATCTCCGGACCTCGCTGGCCCTCGGAGAGAGGAGGGCCGTCGATGCTGGCGCGAAACGGCTCGCGGAAGCATTCTCCTGCCTGCCCGCACGTCTGTACGTCGACTGGATCCGGCGGGCGGGGATCGCTTCGATGCGGTTTTCCGGGGTGGGGGAGGATCCATGAGGGAGTGGAACGCAGACGCCGGAGAACGTCTCATGCTCGGTGTCATCGTGTTCGCGGCAGCCGCGCTCAGGATCTACGGCATCGAATTCGGCCTGCCGCTCCACTACCACATCGACGAGACGCGCATCATGGACCGGGTCATGGTCATGGTGACGACCGGCGATCTCAATCCGCACTTCTTCAACTATCCGTCTTTTCTGTTCTACTTCATCTCGGCGCTCGTGCTCGCCTACTACGCTCTCCACTTCGTTCCGTTCGCGCTCGGCAACCTGTTCGAAGGCCGTATCCCGAGCCCGTCTGCGTTCCGAGAGGCATTCCAGGCCAACGACGCAACACTGTACCTGCTTGCGAGAACTTCCATAGCCGTCTTCGGCATCCTGACGGTCGTTCTCGTTTATTTCCTCGCGAAGAGGCTCCGCTTCTCGAAGAACGCAGCGCTCTTCTCGGCACTCGGCGTGGCGCTCATGCCTCTCCATGTCATTGAGTCGCACTACATCAAGCAGGAAGTACCGATGACCTTCTTCATGCTGCTCGCTTTCTTCCTGGCGGTGCGCGGCGAGGATTCATCGCGGCGGAGGGCGTCGACCTTCGCGGCTCTCGCTGCCGGGGCGGCCGCCTCGGTGAAATACAACGGCATTCTGGCTCTGACGGTGCTCCCGGCCCTGTTCAGGAGGGAAGGGCGTTTCCGCCTCTCGAGCTTCTTCGGCTGGCCCGTGATACGGGCCGTTCTGATCGCCGTCGGGACGTTTCTCCTCATCACCCCCTTCGCGGTTCTCGATTCCGGGCAGTTCGTGAAGGACGTCGGATTCGAACTGTTCCACGTCGCCGAGATGGGCCACCATGCGTTCGACCTGAACGGCGAAGGCATCGTGTTTCACAGATTCCTCTATCAGATTCTGGCGGCATACCCGTTCTCGCTCGGAATCCCGCTCTATCTCCTGAGCCTTGCCGGCCTCGGCTGTGCGATCGGGAGGAGAGAACCCGGCTTCCTCTGGATTCTCTTCTTCGCACTTCCCTATTTCCTGCTCACAGCGAGCATGAAGGTCGTCTTCCTCAGGTACTCTCTGCCCGTCGCGGTGATTCTCTGCATGGCGGCAGGTTACGGCATATCGGCTCTCGGGGAGGGCGCGCCCGGTCGCATCGGAAAGTGGGCCGTGAGGGCGGCGGCCGTTCTGGTCGTCGTGTACACCGCCTCCTTCACCTGGACGATCGTCCGGCACATGCCGCGGGGAAACACGACGCTCGACGATGCCCTGTCGTGGCTCGATCGAAACGCCCCGCCGGGCAGTCGTGTTGCACGCACGCTCTTCACGCCGCCGCTCTCGGGGCGCCCGTACGAGGTCACGATCATGAGGCCTCATCATTTCCGGTCCGAATGGCTCGAAGCGGAGCGTCCGGATGTCATCGTGGCGTCGGCCCTGGTGACGGTCGGGTTCGAGCGCGGTGGAACAGGAATGGAGGGGGGGAGGGAGTTTCTCGAGGACCTCCGCTCTCAGCGCGGCGACTACCGCCGTGTGGCGAAGTTCGAGCGGGATTTTCTGCAGAAGGATCTGTTCGAACGCATCGATCCGATCCTTTCGGAAACCTTCATGCCGGCCGTCGAGATCTTCGCCAGATACGGCTGTCCGGCACGGGATGCCGGAGCTGAAAACCGCCGGAGCAGACTGAGACGGCATGATCTCCATTCCCGGAGTCAGGCAGAATTCTTGCGTGTTTTCCCTCCCGGGAGTACGTTGACAGTGATGTATTCCCGGGGCGGGATCGGCTCTGTTGCGGGAGAAGAATGGGGAACCGGCGGGCCGGCCGGATTTCCGGTGAGATCCGGAAGTTATTGACATCAAGAAAGTCATTCGTCAAATTGTACTGATAACTGTACGGAGGAGGAACTGTCACTTCAGATCGGCGGGCGGGCGACGGCCCGGTCACCGGCCTGGCGTCTCGTGTCCATCCCGCCCCGGAAACCGTGAGAGGAATTCACTCCGAGTCCGGGCTCTTCACGGATCCGGATCCATCGACACGCCGGCGGTTCCCTTCTGCAAGATACGTTGAAGCACAGCGGTTCGATCGATTCGGAAAGGTGAGGCCAGGTATGAGAATCGATGACGGAGAAATCGGAGTGAAACAGGCGATCTGCCTGTGGATTCTCGGGGCTTTCATCCTGGGGATCATCGAAGGTGTTTTCTGTTTCACGACCTTCGAGATTCTGCCGCTCTCGCTCGTCACATCGGGGCTCATGGCCTACGTGCTGTTCGCCGGGGTGACCGGTACAGTCGTTTCCGTGCTCTTCTCCTCCCCCGGGTCGAACCGTATCCGGAGAGTTCACGCGGTCCTGATGCTGTTCACCGCGATTCTCGTGGCCTTCGATACCGCCGTGATCTTCAGGATGACTCCCTACCTCCGGGGAAAGGTCGGTCAGGGAATGGGGCTCTTCCTCGTGGCGCTGGCGGGCGGCGCTGCGGCCTTCGTCATCCTCAGGTGGATGAGCTCCCGCATTAGGAAGCCGGTCGCATTCTTGCTCGCCTCGGTCGTCTCGATCCAGCTCGCATTCCTGGTGGTGCGGCTCGTCAATCACTACACGTACTACCAGACCATCTTCTACGCTCCTCCGGCGGGATACTACAACCTGGCGATCCTGGTTCTGTTTTTCCCCTTCCTGTACGTCACGTATCGAATCGTCCGGCTCGAACCGGTCATGCGGCTCGTCTCGGCCCTCTCGAGCGGGGCAGGTGCGATCGTAGTCCTCACCGCATCACTCCTGATCTTTCTCGGGGGGAAGCTGTATCTGCCCGGAGCCGGAACCGCTCATGCCGGACCGAACGTCCTCCTCATCATCATGGACACGACCAGGAGCGATCACCTGTCGTGTTACGGACATCACCGCGAAACCTCCCCGAACATCGACCGGCTCGCCGCAGAAGGGCTCGTGTTCGACGAGGCCATTGCGACCGCTCCCTGGACGCTTCCCACCCACGCGTCCATGCTCACGGGCCTCTACCCCAGCACCCACGGAGCCCACTGGGAGCACATGTATCTCGACGGCAGTCTCACGACGGCCGCCGAGCTGCTCGGAGAACGGGGGTACCAGACGGTGGGATTCTCCAACAACGCCATCGTCAGCGATGCGACCAATATCTCACAGGGATTCGATGACTTCTACGAGGGATGGAGGGGAGCGGATCGATTCCCTCCTCTCTTCAGCCAGATCGGCGACCTGGTGTACCGGATGGCGGACCGGGACGATGACGGCGCCAGGATCACGAACGATATGATCCGGGGCTGGTTCGAGCGGAAGTACGACCCCGACCGGCCTTTCTTCATGCTGATCAACTACTTCGAGCCCCATCTCGTATATGATCCTCCCGTTCAGTTCCGCAGGCGGTTCATCGAGGATTCCGGGGTCGTTCGGAAGATGAGGGATATGAACATTCACACGCTTTTCCGTCTCCTCACGAAGTCCTCGTCGAGAGGCCTCGCCCTCTCATCCGAGGAACTCCATGCGCTCAAAACACTCTACGACGCTGAGATCGCCTACCTGGATTTCCGTATCGGGGAGCTCTTCGACTATCTCGATGAAAGGAACGTCAGGAATCGCACCTTCACCATCCTGACCTCGGATCACGGTGAGAACATCGGCGAACACGGGTTCATCGACCATCAGCTGAACGTCTACGAACCGTTGCTCAACGTTCCGCTCATCCTCTGGTATCCGCCGCTCATCGAACGCGGGGGACGGGTCCCCGGGATGGTTCAGTCCGTCGATGTGTACCCGACGATCCTCGAAGTGGCCGGAGTAGACGGGGACGAAACCGGGTACCCGGTCGAGGGCAAGAGCCTTCTCCAGATCGCTTCCGGAAGGGATAGCCGGGACAGGACTCTCACCGAATACATGAGCCCGAAGAATCAGTTCGGGAAGGTGCAGCGGTGGGCGGAAGCCCGGGGCGAGGCGGCGGATTTCCTGCGTTTCGACCGGAGGCTCAAGTCCATCAGGACCGACTCCCTGAAGTACATCTGGGCCTCGGACGGGGGAGACGAGCTCTACAGCCTGGAGAAGGACCCGGCGGAGGCGGTGAATCTCGTGGAGGAGAGGACGGCCGCCGTCGATACGCTGAGGGAGACACTCGAAGACTGGACCGGGTCGCTCCCCGACATCCTCGGAGAGACGGGTGAGGTCCCCGAGATGGACGAGGAGACGAGGCAGCTGCTCAAGGCGCTCGGCTACATCGAGTGATCATCCTGAACACCGGGGCGGATTTCAGCGGACGGCCGAATCACCGGATCAGGAGATGCTGCCCCTGATGCCGGAGGAGGAAGGAACCCACATGGATAGAATCGTTGTCCTGGGAGCGGGACCGACCGGTCTCGGAGCGGGGTACAGGCTCCGGGAGAAGGGACACGACGACTGGGACGTGTACGAGATGAGTCCCCACGTCGGCGGCCTGTCGGCCAGTTTCCGGGACGAACGGGGGTTCACCTGGGACATCGGCGGCCACATCATCTTTTCCCACTATCCCTATTACGACAGGATCATCGAGGAGCTGCTCGGAGCGGATGTCTGTGCCCACGAGCGGGAGAGCTGGGTGCGGTTGATGGGCTCGTTCGTCAGGTATCCGTTCCAGAACAACTTCCACTTTCTCCCCGAAGACGTCGTCCTGGAGTGCATCATGGGTCTCATCGAGGCCCGGGAGAACAACCGGAAGGTCCGTACCTTCGAAGACTGGATTCTGAAGATGTTCGGTGAGGGGATAGCGAAGTATTTCCTCGCTCCCTACAATCTCAAGGTCTGGTCTCATCCCCTGACGATGATGGACTGCAACTGGATAGGGGAGAGGGTGAGCGTCGTCGACATCAGGCATGTCATGCGGAACATCGTGTACCGGAAGGATGACAGCTCCTGGGGGCCGAACAACCAGTTCCTGTTTCCCCTCCACGGGGGCACCGGGGGCCTGTTCGAGGCCTTCGTCCCGGTTCTGGGCGATCGGCTGCACCTTTCGAGCCGGGCGACGGCGGTTTCGCTCGAGAACCGGACCGTCGGATTCGAGAACGGCGAAGAGACGTCGTTCAATGCCTTGCTGTCGACCATTCCAGCCGACGAGCTGGTCCGTATCACCGATTCCGCACCGGCGGAGGTCCGGGAGGCGGCGGACTGCCTGAAGAAGGCGGGTGGCTATATCGTCGGGGGGGGTATCGCGCGCACCTGTCCGAGTGACAAGAACTGGATGTACTTTCCCGAGGG
>CAZMKB010000005.1:0-13679 GCA_964566685.1 uncultured Gemmatimonadota bacterium
CCGCCGGTTTCCAGGACGACCTCCTGGACGAGCGCGGGGTCAGGCTTCGGCTCGTGAAGAACCCGGCCGAGCAGTTCATGCCCGAAATCGCCGAGCAGATCACCGCCACCCTCTGCCTCCTGCTCGACTTCGGCACGCGCATCCTCGCCGGTCCCATCGGCGAGATCAGGTCGCAGGCGGAGGGGGAGGAGTTTCCGGGCAGAGATGAGTGGGACGCGGTAAGCGACCTCTTCTACACGTCGTTCGACAGGGTCGAGAAGTACGTCCTGCCGCCGGTGATCGAGCTCGAAACCGTGGCGATCGACGGGGACGGGGACACCGGGGGCGGCGTGAACTACTTCGCCCTGTTCCTGCCGGGCATCGCGCTCATGAGCCTGCTCTTCATCGGGGAGATCGGTTTCCGCGACCTGTCCGTCGAGAACACGGGGGGCCAGCTCCGGAGGATCTTCGTCACGCCGGTCAGGCCCTCGTTGGTCCTGGCCGGAAAGCTGATCTACGCGGTCGTCCTCGTGTACGTGTCGTTCCTCCTGATGGCGGTATCGGGCGTCGTCCTGTTCGGCATCGAGCTCGCGAACCCGGCCCTCTTCTTCCTCGGAGGAGCGCTGGTCAGCCTGGCCTGTACCGGCCTCATGGGCGTCGTCTACTGCTTCACCGGTGAACAGCGAAGGGGAGAGGCGCTCACCTCGATGATCGTCATCATCATGTGCATGGTCGGCGGCAGCTTCGTTCCCATCCAGGCGCTGCCGGATGCCATGCGCGTGCCCGCCCGCTTCACCGTCAACTACTGGGGCATCAACCTGCTGCAGGGAGCGATCAGCCGTGACCTCGCCGACGGGAGCCCCCTCGCGGACATCCTGGTGCTGGCGGCTGTCTCGGCGGCGACGGTGGCGGTGAGCGCGTTCCTTCTCGGTCGAAGGATGACGCAGGGGGTCCGGTCATGAGGACGGCACGCCTCGTCACCACCGAGCTCCGCGTCCTCTTCCGCTCCCGGATGTCCCTCGTCTGGTTCTTCCTCATGCCCGTCGTCTTCTCCCTGTTCTTCGGCATGGCGTTCAGCGATTCCGGCGAACGGCCGGAGGTCGGTCTCGTCGTGGTGAACGAGGACGAGGGATTCC
The DNA here is from genome assembly GCA_964566685.1 of uncultured Gemmatimonadota bacterium. Lineage (GTDB taxonomy): Bacteria > Gemmatimonadota > CAZMKB01 > CAZMKB01 > CAZMKB01 > CAZMKB01. The sequence continues at coordinate 1,116 of CAZMKB010000005.1, forward strand.
TCGGACAGGAGCTCGTCGAAGCCCTCGGGGCGGAGGAATTCGACATCACCGTGCTCAGTCCCGACTCCGTGCGGGAGGAACGGCTCCGGCCGAGGGCGGTGGTGATTCCCGGGGATTTCAGCGACCGGGTGACGGCCGGCGAGAGAACCACCGTCACGCTGAGAAAAGGCGGCGGCGCGAACGCGAAGGCGTCGCGTGCGGCCGAGGCGAATATCTTCAGAGCGATCGTCCGGATCATCGGCACGCTGGCTCTCATGGAGACGGGCGACGGCACCGCGGAGGCGAAATCGTTCAGGGAGGCCTACGAACGCGCCGTCCCCGGCCGGGAGCTCGTGACACTCGACGTGGAGTACGCGGGACGGCTGGAGCAGATCCCCGGCGGGTTCGACCACACCGTCCCGGGTATGGTGGTGATGTTCGTCCTCATGTGCGTCCTGATCTACGGCATCCACCTGCTGATCGAGGAGAAGACGAGCGGCCTGCTCCACCGCGTCGCCGTGGGACCGGTGTCGGCGCTGGAGATCATCACGGGAAAAATCGTCAGCCGGGCGGCCGCCGGGGCGATCCAGGTCGTCTTCCTCTTCGTCCTCTCGGCCTTCCTGTTCGGCGTCTCCTTCGGCACCAGCCTGCCCGGCCTAATCCTCCTCATGACGGCGTACGTGCTCAGCGTCGCCGGGCTCTCGCTCCTGATCGGGGCCCTCGTCGACTCTCCCGAGTATGCATCGGGGCTCTCCGTCCTCGTGGCCCTCGTGATGGCCGCCCTCGGCGGGTGCTGGTGGCCGCTCGAGATCGTGCCGTCACCGGTGCGGGAGGCCGCGTTCTTCTTTCCCACCGGGTGGGCGATGGACGGCCTGCACCGGCTCATGGCGTTCGGATACGGCCTGTCGGCGGTCGCCGTGCACGTGCTGGTCCTGTTCGGCATGTTCGCCCTGTTCACCGCGCTCGGTGTCCGGCTCATGAAGCGCCATCTCACCGCGGGGAGGTGACACCCGGGAGCCCTGAAAATATGAATTGACAGATCCCGATCCGGAGTAATAGATTCTCTATCATCGGAGTATCCGAAAGGAGTCGTGCATGAAGAAGTCGATCGCGGTAACCATCCTGTGCTTCACTCTCTTCCCGGCGGTTGCCCTCGGGCAGGTCAATTTCGGCATCAGGATGGCGACGAGTTCGGCACTCGGAAACGTCGGACCGACCAGCTCGCAGGGGGGATACTTCGGCCTCAATGTCGGAACCCGCAGTGTCGTTCTCGGCGGATTCGACTTCTCGAGATTCGAGGTCGACAACGAAGAGCGGACCGCAATGAGTGCCTTCACGCCCTACGCAGGATTCAAGTACTTCATGCGGGACCGCTACTACGGTGTCATCGCGCCCTATGTCAGGGCGGATGTTTTCAAGGCGATCACCCGCTGGCCGAACCTCGGGGACTCCGCCCTTCAGCTTCTGAGCGGCCTCCTCGGACCCTCCTCGGTGACCATGACGAAATCCGAAACGGAGGAGTTCCTGAAGGAGATTATGAGCCCCTGGGGATTCAACGTCGCTTTCGGTGCGGAATACTTTCTCGCCGACATGTTCAGCGTGGGGGGCGAGTTCGGTCTTCGAAGCGGTTTCTCCAAAGCCAGCGTCGACGTCTCCCAGACGGGGGAGACCTCCGAGACGACGCTGAACTACCAGGACACCTACATTGCCGTGACGCTCAACTTCATCCTCTGATCGCCCTCCCGCACGACAGGATCCCGCCGGCGGTCACTCGATGTAGCCGAGCGCCTTCATCCGTTCGAGTGCTTCCTGGGAGAGCGGTACATCGTGCGTGACGCCGGTCGCCCGATCTCCGTACGAAGCGATCCTCTGCGTCACCGGAGCCTCTCCCTCCTCGAACAGGTCTCTCCTGAACGTTCCGTCGATGTCCTCGGCGATCGGCACCTGGTACAGGGCCAGGATCAGCGGATGGATGTCGAGCACGGACAGGTCGCTGACGGACATTCCGGTCTCGACGCCGGGTCCGGTGAAGAAGAACACGCCGTCGTCCGGATCGTGATTGCCCGAGACCCCGGGGATGATGGAGAAGAGCTCATCGAAGTCGACCGTGCCCGCGGGCGTCACCACCCGCTCGTCATCGAGGAACGAGAGACCTTCCCGCGCCATGACGACGAAGACCGCCTCGTAGCGCTCGACCCTCTTCTCGATCCGCCGCACACGGAGAAGCGGCGTGCCCTCGCCCTCGCTCTCCAGGTGAACGGAGCGAAGCCCCCGCTCCAGCCTGTCGGCGATGCCGGCGGCCCCTTCCGTTCTCTTCACTCCGAGGAACAGCCGGTCGAACTGGTAGCTCGACTCGTCGACGGCATCGAGCGGCACATCGAGATACTCCATGATGGTGCGGTTCGGTTTCGGCGGTTTCCGGACGACGGTCCCGGCACGCTGGAAACCGTGGTCCGAGATCACCAGCAGGTAGGAGTCCGGGGGCAGGGTCCCGCGGATGTCCGCCACGTAGCCGTCCAGCTCCCGGTAGTGTTCGGCGATCACGTCACCGTACTTTCTCACGAGATCGGGGTGCACGTCGTCGAAGTAGGCCGGCTCCATGTACTGCCAGAGGGTGTGCGAGAAGTTGTCGACCCCGTCGAAGACGCACGATCCGTAATCGACGTCGAACAGGCGCTTCAGGCCGATGAAGTAGTCCCGCCGCTTGAGAGCTTCTATCCGCTCGAGCGCGATGCCCTGGTCGATCCGGGGAAGATCGGTCAGGGCCGCACGCAACTTGTGAGCGGTCACCATCATCACCCCATCGGCCGAGAAGCCGTAGGCGACGTCGAGCAGGACATCGCGCACTTTCCGCAATCCGCTGCGTCCCTTCCTGCGCTTCAGGTGAGCGAGCTGCGGCGGGTAGGTGCTCTCGTCCCGTGCCAGCCAGTTCGGAACCAGGAAACCGTTCACCTCCACCGGCGGCCAGGTGATGAGCCAGCGGTAGATTCCCACCCGGTAGCCGGTCGCGGAGAGGATCTCCCAGAAACCCTTCTTCTCCACGTTGTCGAGGGTGCCGTTGAAATTGGTGATGCCGTGCGACTCGGGAAGAAACCCGGTCGATATGCTCGTCCAGACGGCCGGGGATATACAGGGCTGGATGCTCGCGAGCGGACCGCTCACGCCCTCCCGCACGAGCTTTTCGAACTCGGGCAGCATGCCCATGGAGATGAGCTTGCCCATCAGGTTCCAGCTGGCGCCGTCGATGCCGATGAGTGCGACCTTCGTCCGGTCGTGCCGGAGGGAGGGCACCATCGCGATCAGGACGAACGCGGTGACGAAGAAGAGAACGGGGATCCGGTATGCTTTCCGCAGGGACCGCCGGTTCTTCCCGCCGGCCGGGTCGCCGGAGGGAGCGGCCGGGATGAGCGCGGGGAGCTTCCAGAGCCCGAAGCCCGAAATCACCAGGAGCGGTATCAGGACGGCACCCCAGAGCGAGGCTGCCGGCCTCGGGAATGTGAGGGGGAGGACCAGCACGAACGCCGTCAGGCCCAGGGAAATGAGCAGCACGAGGCGGGAGAGGGGACGGGAAACAGCCCGCGAGGCTCCCCCTGCGAGCGACAGGAGCCGGTCCGGGAGACGGACGAACAGCGCAAGGACGAACCCTCCCGCCGGAGGCAGGAGCACGAGGGCGGCGACGACGGCGAGGGGCCGGTTGAAGAAGTTCGGATTCAGGATGACGAGGAGCAGGAAGAGGAAGGACTCGCAGGTGAAGAAGACGAGCGTGAAATAGGCGAAGAGCCCCCTGACGCCGGGCGCCCTTTCGATGCGATTTTCTCCCACGTAGCGATCATCCTCCTTTCACTCCCGGTCCGTCCGGGACGGCCTCTCCCCCTACCAATATCTTCTCTGAAGGGCGCAAAGTCAAGCCTACGGTGGAAGAGAGCGCCTTTCGCGACGCCTCTCCGGTCTCTCGATTCCCGCTTTCCCGGCCGTCCCCGGAGCGATCACCCGCCCTCCTCGTCGCGGATGGCGTGGATTCCGCCGGCGGGAAACGCGACCGTGACCCCGGTACCCTCCTCGAAGATCTCGCCCGGCTGCACCACCCTGAGCTCGAGCCCCCCGGGGGTCACGACCCGGCACTCGCTCCTTCCACCCCGGTACGAGGAGGCCGTGACCGTCCCGGAGAGTGCGGGGCGGTCCGGTTCTCCGCCGTGACGGTCACGGCGGCTCGCGGCGAGCTCGTCCGGCTTGACGACGAGGAGCACCCGGGCTCCTTCCTCGAAGGAGCCGGCGGCCGCGACGTTGACATCCGCGCCTTTCAGCGCGAAGCCATCTGGGGAAGCCGCGACCGCCGGAATGAGATTGGACCCGCCGACGAAGCGGGCGACGAAGGCCGTCGCCGGCCGCCGGTACACCTCCACCGGGTCGGCGGCCTGGAGGATCCGGCCGCTCTCCATCACCGCCAGCCTGTCCGAGATGGAAAGGGCTTCTTCCTGGTCGTGCGTGACGTAGACCGCCGTCATGCCGAGCTCCCCGATGATGCGGCGGACTTCCACCCGCATCTCCTCCCGCAGCTTCGCGTCCAAGTTGGAGAGCGGCTCGTCGAGCAGGATGAGCTTCGGGCGGTAGACGAGCGCCCGGGCCAGGCCGACGCGTTGCTGCTCCCCGCCCGAGAGCTTTCCGGGGTAGGAGCCGGCGAGGTCCTCGAGCCTCGCCATCGCCAGGAACTCTCGGGCCCGGCGCTCCCGCTCGCCCCGCGGCACACCGCGCACCAGGAGCGGAAAGGCGACGTTTCCAAGAACCGTCATGTGGGGAAAGAGAGCGAAGGACTGGAACACGAATCCGATGTCCCGCCTGTGCGTGGGCACCCGGGCCATGTCCTTCCCCCCGATCCGTATCGTCCCCGCGTCGGGGTCGAGCTGTCCGGTGACGAGCCTGAGGAGCGTCGTCTTCCCGCAGCCGCTCGGGCCGAGCACGGCCAGGAGCTCGCCCTCAGGGACCTCCAGGCTGACCCGGTCGACCGCGGTCTTCCCGCCGAACCGCTTCGTGAGCGAGCTGATCTCGAGCGCTCTCACAGTCCCTTCAGTCCTCCGGCAAGCTTCCCTCTCCCCATGCCCCTGACCACGAAGACGAGGACGAGCGCCGACGGCAGGAGCAGGATCATGCTCAGGGCGCTCGACACTTCCCAGAAACCGTCACCGATCGTGAGATAGGTCATGATCGGGAGCGTGACGGTTTCCGGGCCGTAGGTCATGATGGTGAGCGTGAACTCGTTGTACGAGGTGGTGAATGCGATGAAAAGCGCCGCCAGCAGGCCGGGGCGCGCGAGCGGCAGGAGGACACAGCGGAAGAGGAGAAAGCCTGAAGCCCCGCAGACCCGCGATGCTTCGATGATCCGCTCGTCGATGCCCTCGAACGTCATGACGAGGACGAGGAGCGCGTAGGGAAGCGTCAGGACCACGTGCGCGAGGGCCACGCCCGCGTGGGTGCCGGCGAGACCGCTCGAGGAGAAGACCTTCGCAAGCCCGAGGGCGTAGGTGATGGGAGGCATCATCCTCGGAATCATGAGAACTCCCAGCATGAGGTTCCTTCCCCGCGGACGGTGACTCCCGAGGAACCAGGCGGCCGGCAGTGCGGCGGCGAAGGTGACGGCGAGCGCCAGGCCGGCGATGACGACGGTGTTGGTAATCACATCGAAGAGGTCGGTGACCGCAACCGCCCATCCGTACCAGTCGAGCCCGAAGGACTCGGGAAGGAACCTGCCCCCGTACCACCCCTTCCCCACCGAGTACACCGCGATGGTCACGATCGGCAGCGTCATGAAGAAGGCGAAGACGACGATGAAGATCCGTTTCATGTCTTCCAGACCTCCCCCGAACGCAGGGAGAACACGCCGAGGATCAGGAGCTGCACTGCGGCCATGAGGACGGCGGCGGCCGTGCCGGTCTCCCAGTCGCCGAAGACCACGGCTCTCCGGTAGATCTCCACCGAGAGCGGCGTGTGGTCCCCGCCGCAGATGAGCGGCACGGAAAAGGCACCGAAGGACAGCATGAACGACATCGACGCCCCCGTCACGATGCCGGGCCACAGGAGCGGCAGGATGACGGAGGCGAGGATCCGCGTGCGTCCCGCGCCGCAGACCCGCGCCGCTTCGACGGCGTCTTTCGGGACGGCCTCCCAGCGGGACAGAACGGCGAGGGTGGTGAAGGGGAAGTAGAGCCAGGTGTAGAAGATAATGAGCCCGTGCGGGGTGTAGTTGATCCGGAGCGGGTGCCCGGCGATACCCAGCCGCGCGAGGGCGAGATTCAGCCAGCCGGTTTCGTCCCAGAGGAGAAGGAGGCCCAGCGCGAAAATGAGTCCGGGCACGACGACCGGGAGGAGCACCGTCGACATCGCCGCCGTCCGCAGGCGGCCCCGGGCTGGCATCGCGAACAGGAGAAACACGCTGAGCGCGGCCGAGAGGAGAGCCGCCGATCCGGAGAGGAAGGCCGTGAGCCCGATGATCCCCCACCCTCCCTTCCCGGAGAGGAAAGAGACGTAGTTGCCGGGGCCGAAGCCGTCCTGTTCGGAGACGCTCAGGGTGACGGTGTGGACCATGGGATAGAGGAAGAGAACCGTGAAGAGGAGAAACACGCCCGCCATCGAGGCGTACGGCCCGATTCCCCTTCCCGTTCTCACTCCGCCCCCTCCTCCTTCGCCTTGATCATGAAATCGGCGGCGTGCTCCCGGATGTACTCGATGGTCTCCTTCCCGGTGAGCTCGATGCGCTCTTTCCTGATCTCCTCCCAGCCGGGGAGGCCGTGACGCCGGAGCACGTCGGGAGGGAGGATGATGGCGGGATACTGGTTCATCTCCTCGAGGAGAAGCCGCTGGATATCCAGGGTGAGGAGGAAGTTGACGAATCCGAGAGCCGCCCACTCCCTGACTCCCTCCAGGCCGGCCGGCACGGTTGCGTAGGCATCGGTTCCCGACGGCATGCCTTCCTCGAGAAAGGCGACCTCGAGCTCGCGCGGCAGGAAGCCCTGGTCCCGCGCCCAGAGGGCGTAGTCGACGGAGTAGACGGACATCCAGACCTGTTCCTTCTTGAACTGCTGAAACAGGAACGGCGGTTCGCCCATCGGCATTCTCACGTGCCGGGAGAACCGGGCGAGCTCCCGCCAGGCCTCCTGCCAGAGAGGATCAGCCTCGAGGGAGTCGAGGGGGAGCGACAGGTCGAGGCCGAACGAGGCCAGGAAGCCGTAGATGAACCGCCTCCCCCCGCTCGATTTCGCGTCGGGGCGGACGAGGCCGATCCGCTCGTGCCAGCCGCTCGCGCGCCTCCGAAGCTCCTTCCAGGAACCCGGTGGCGTGCCGACGTACTTCGAGTTGTAGATGAGGCCGGTCCGGCTCCGCCAGACCGGGACGGCGCGGAGCTCGAGGTCGCGCCCCAGCACGTTCTCCTCCCTGAGCCCGGGGATGTAGGCCGACCAGGGAACCCGGGCGGGAGTGAGCTCGGTGAGGCCCATCCCCGCGTCGATCATCACGGCGAGGTCCCGCGGCTTCACGAGGACAACCTCCGCCTCGGGCCGGCCCTCGGGCCAGGCCTTCATGCGCTCGATCATCTCGGGCCCGGAGGAGACGATGTACTCGACTTCCATGTCGAGATAGTCTTCGGCGAGGGGGACGATCTTCCGCTTGAAGAACCACTGGAAGTTGGCCCCGCTGACGGTGTCGACGACGAGGAGCGTCCGCTCCTTCGAGCAGGCCGCTGGGAGAAGGAGCGCGAGAGCCAGGAGAAAGCGGACTGCCGTTCGCCCTTTCATCTTCACCTCACCCGAACAGGAATACGTAGCGCATGATGAAGAGGAGCGATATCACGTGCACGAGCCAGTGCGCGCCCGTCAAACCCCTCCTCACCGTCGAGAGTACAGAATAGGCGATGAACCCGAAGGCGATGCCGTCGGTGATGCTGAACGTCAATGGCATGATGACGATGGTGATGAAGGCGGGAAGCGACTCCACGGTGTCGTCCCAGGCGATTCTCGTGACTCCCTTGAACATGAAGCTGCCGACCAGGATGAGCGCCGGTGCGATCACCGGGTAGAGCGTCAGGCCTTCCGGCGTTTCGTAACCTCCCCCGATCATCCTCGCGAGCGGAAAGAGGAAGAGAGCCAGGAGAAACAGGCAGCCGGTGACGATGTTGGACAACCCGGTGCGTCCTCCCTCCGAAATGCCGCTGGCGCTCTCGATGTAGCTCGTCACCGTCGAGGTTCCGAGAAGGGACCCGGTGACCGTGCCGACGGCGTCCGCCAGGAGCGCCCGCCGGGCACGCGGGAGCTTTCCCTCGCGCATGAAGCCGGCCTGTTCACTGACGCCGATCAGGGTGCCGACCGTGTCGAAGAGGTCGAGGAAGAAGAAGATGAAGATGACGGAGAACACGCCGGTGCTCGTGAAGAGAGCAGCCAGGTCGAGTTCCAGGAGCGTCGGGGTGATCGAGGGCGGCGTGCTGAAAATCCCCTCGTAGGAAACCATCCCCGTGGAGAGGCAGAGAATGAGTGAGCCGAGCATGCCGTAGATGATCGCACCGCGGACGCCCACCACGAGGAGCACCGCCATGATGAACAGGCCGAAGACCGAGGCGAAGACCGGCAGGCTGCCGAGCTCCCCCAGGCCCACGATGGTCCCCTTCTTCGCGACCACCAGCCCCGACCACTCGAGCCCCACGAGCGTGATCAGGAGGCCGATGCCGACCGCGATTGCGTTCTTGAGCGACTGCGGAACGACCGTGATGATCAGCTCCCGCATGCCCCAGAAGGAGAGAATGATGAACAGGGCCCCGGACACGAACACAGCGGCCAGTGCCGTCTCCCAGCCGTAGCCCAGGCCTCCCATTGCCGCCGTGCCGCAGACCGTGAAGGCGAAGTAGAAATTGTGTCCCATGGCGGGCGCGAGGGCGATCGGGTAGTTCGCGAAGATCCCCATGATGAAGGTGGCAACGGCGCTGGCGATGCAGGTGGCCACCATGACCGCGCCGAAGTCCATGCCGCAGGCCGAGAGGACCGCCGGCTGCACGAAGATGATGTAGGACATCGTCATGAAGGTGGTCAGGCCCGAGACGAACTCGGTCGACCAGCCCGTTCCGGAGCGTTCGAGGTCGAAGAAGTCCTTCTTCACGATCCCTCCGCATGAAACGGCCCTGTTCGCCCGTCGCTCACCCGTACCGGTGAACGGGTGGATTCCGCCTGAAATCTATCCCCCGTCCGGAGCACTGTCAAACGTTTCCGGGCAGCGAAACGTTGACAGGATGCAGGGAGAGTACTATCATCCTCACGGGAGCGGCCGGGTGTGAGTTTCCGCGCTCCCGCCGGCACGGGACTTCACGGTCGTGCTCCGGCACGCCATCGATCGACCGGGGGACGGATGAAATTCACACGAGAAGAACGATCCTACACCATACCCGACGGCGATACACGCACCATCCTCTTCGGGATCATCAACAGGTACGAGGAATTCACCGGGGAGGTCGAGCGGCGGGTCGATGCACTGAAGACATTCTACGGCGACGACATCATCTGCCATCCCGGCTGTGACAGCTGCTGCCTGAGCGACCGGGAACTGACCAGGCTGGAAGCGTTCATCCTCGAGCAGGGCCTCGAGACGCTCGAACCCGCACTCCTCGGACGGCTCGCGGAGCGCCTGCCTCCCGGGAACGCCTCATCGGAGGAGTGTCCGTTGCTTACGGACGCGCTCTGCGCGGTGTACCACTACCGATCGATCGCCTGCCGGGTGAAGGGGCTTCCGCTCGTGTCGTCGACCGGAGACGACTTCACCCTCGAAGTGTGCCCCCTCAACTTCCAGCGTTCCCCGGAAAAGATGGTTCTCGACCTGACGCACGTCATCCACATCGATCGACTCACCGAGGAGCTCGGCAGGATCGACAGGGAGTTCGTCACGAAGGTACTCGACGAGAAGTGGGTTCCGGGGACGAGCGTGCGGGTGAGCGAAATCGTCCGGAACTTCCTGAAGGACAGGCAGGAGCCGGCACGGATGCCACAGAGCCTCCCGGTGAAGCCCCGGCCGATCCGGGGGAACCGACGGCGTGCTCAGAGGTAGTAGCGGTAATCCATCCGCGGTAGAAGGTTGTCCGTCCTTTCCACCACGGCCAGCCAGTCCTCGTCGACCGAGCCCCCCCTGATGTCATCGTAGAGCCGGGTGAAATTTCCGATGTGCGCCCTGATCCTCCTGGCCGCGTACTCGGTCATGGTGCCGGTCTTCATGATGAACGCCCAGTCCGAGCTCTGGGCGAGCATGAGCTCTCGGGAGGCCTGGTCGAGGGCTCGACGCGTCCGGGCGTCCGGTTCCCTGTCGCGGTACATTTCGGCGAGCTCCACCATCCTGTCCGCCGCCTTGTGGAGATGCGGATAGATCCAGTCGTTCGAGTCGTTCAGCCAGACCTCGTTGTACCCCTTGTATCCCCAGCTCGACGGGGAGGGGGTGGCGATCTGGTTGACGGTGTTCTCCTCCAGGTACTCGGATGGATTGATCGGCCGGATGTCGCTCTGATCGAACGCGAGCTTCCTGAACAGGAAGTTGAGGAAATCGGGACCCTCGTACCACCAGTGGCCGAAGAGCTCGGCGTCGTACGGGGCGACGATGATGGGCGGTCGACCGAGGACGCCGTACAGGTACTCGACCTGCTTCTGGCGGTTGAACATGAAGTTTCCTGCGTGGGAGGCGGCCTTCTCCATGGCGCGGCCCGGATCGTAGATGTCCTTGTCTTCCGTTTTCCCGGTGATCCGGTGGTACTTGATGCCGGTGTGGATCCTGATGCCGTCGGGATGAATGTAGGGTCTGATGTAGTCGTAGTCGAGGTCGTAGCCGATGTCGCGGTAGAAGTCCCGGTACTCGTAGTCTCCGGGGTACCCTTCGATGGCGCTCCAGACCTGCTTCGACGACTCTATGTCACGGCCGAAGGCGGCGACACCCGCGGGGCTCACGATGGGGGCGAAGATGCCGTACTTGGGGCGGGGCGAGGCGTGCAGGACGCCGTGCGTGTCGGTGAAGAAATACCGGAGCCCGTTCTCCGCCAGAATCTCGTCCAGACCGTAGTCGAACCCGCACTCGGGCAGCCAGATGCCGCGTGGTTTCCTGCCGAAGACCTCCTCGTGCTGGTTGACCGCGGAACGGACCTGCGCGGCGCGGACCTTCCGGTTCTGATTCATGAGCGGCATGAACGAGTGGGTGCCGGCGCAGGTGATGATCTCGAGCCTGCCGGCCTCTTCGAGACGCCTGAAGCCGGCGGTGAGGTCCCGGCCGTAGCGGTTGAGAAAGGCATCACGGGCTTCGGTGAACCGCCAGTGGTAATCCAGTGCCAGCCGCTGCTGCCCCGAGTCCCACCGCAGCCGCTCGATCTCCCTGTTCGACAGCTCGATGAGCCGGCTGATGTGCCGCAGGTAGCGGTTCTGCAGGAGCTCGTCCCGGAACATGGAGACGAGCGTCGGCGTCACCGACATGGTCACGCGAAAGTCGACTCCGTTCTTCTCGAGACCCTCGAACACCCGGAGGAGGGGAAGGTACGTCTCGGTGATGGCTTCGAAGAGCCATGACTCCTCCAGGAACTCCTCATGCTCGGGGTGCCGGACGTAGGGCAGATGCGCATGAAGGACGATGGTCAGGTAACCCTTAGTCATGATGCAGTACCGGCTCCTTCTCTTCACTCTCCCTGGTCACTTTGATATCGATCTCGCGCTCCTCCACACCGTCGGGAGATTCGGCGACGATCGGGATGTCACGGAGACCGTCGGGAAGGGAGAACCGGACGGTGAATGTTCCGTCGTTCCTGAGCTGGATGGGTTCCCCCATCAGCGTGACCCTGGCACGCGGATCGGTGGCCCCGTAGACGATGAGCTCGGTGCCGACCCTGAACCAGAAGGAGCGTTTCTTCATTTCCGGCTGCCCGAACGCCCCGCTGCCGAGAGCGAAGCTGCCGACCGCGCCCGAGGAGATCTCCGCACGCAGGATGTCGGCCATCCGCTCCTGGAGCTCGAGCGAGCCGACCCCGACCTGGAATCCTCCGGAGAGGGCGTAGACCCGCTCGAAGTAGTTCTTCTCGCCGCTGGTCCACTGCTCGTCGATGACGTCGGACATGTTGTCCCGGGGAACGGCGATCACGTTCGAGGCTGCCAGCACGTTGAAGTCACCCTCCTTCGTGAGAAGACCTATTTCGACCTGGTAGCGCGAGTCGGGCCGGGGGACTCTCAGATACCAGTTCTTCGCGACGTTGCCGATACCGATGTAGTATTGCTCCGAGACTTCCTGCCCACCGTCCCCGTCTCCGAACCTCCTCACCCGGAGGTTGCGTTCCGCACCTTCGAAGCGCTGACCGAGCGTCCGCTTGGCATCCTCGATGCTGCTCCCGGCGACTTCCCAGTAGGTGTGCATCCAGCTGGGATCGACGAACATGAGGACGATCCTGGTCTCCCCGTAGCCGTCGGGAAGCTCCCGGGCCTGCTCGAACATCCGACTGGGAGCGGGCGGGACCGGCTGTGCCGATTCACGGCGATCCTCAACGCCGAAAAGTCCCGGGTGAGTGCGGGGCGGAGCCTGGTGTTCGCGTGTCCGGGC
>CAZMKB010000005.1:13689-22935 GCA_964566685.1 uncultured Gemmatimonadota bacterium
GGGCTGCTTCTTCGGGAGGACCGGCCTTCCCGGCGGTCGTCTTCTTCGCCGCCTGTTTTTCCGCTGTCTTCGACGTTGTTTTCTTCCCGGCGGTCGTCTTCTTCGCCACCGGTATTTCCGCTGTCTTCGACGACTTTTTCTTCGCGGCAGTCGTTTTCTTCGCCGCCGATTTTTTCGCTGCTGTCTTCGATGTCATGGCCTTTCCGGCTTTCGCCTTCTTCGATGCAGGTTTCGCGCTTTCCTTCGAGGCGACGGTTTTCGACGCCGCGGTTTTCGGCTTCGCGGTCTTCTTCGACGCGGCGCTCTTTCCTTTCCCCGTGCCCTTCGGCGCGGTACCCTTCCGCTTCCCGGCAACACGGGAGCCGCCGCTCTTTCCGGGCGCCGATTTTGTCGTGCGTGAGGCAGTGCTCTCCTTCTTCGTCTTCTTCCCGCGGTCGGACTTCCGCTTCGTTCCAGCTTCTTTCTCTTCGTCTTTCTTCTTCTTCGGCATGGCAGGACCTCCCCTGAACGCCGACAGGGAGGAAACCCTCCCTGACGAAAATACCCTGCTCGAACTATGATTGTGAATACTATCCGAAGTATAAAAACCACCCCTGCCCCTGTCAACACGGACGGGATCGTTGCCAATCATGGAGTTGCGACGTTACGGCCGTATTGACAGCACCACGGTCGATCTGTACCTTTCACGTGATGACACCAGACGACGCTCAGCCGCGAGGAGGGCAGATCGATTGACCAACGACAGATACGACGACGAGTACGGGGAATACCGGGAGATACGGCTCCCGAAGATCGACTTCGACAGGTTTCGGGCCCTCGGGGGAGGAGTCATCATCCTGATCCTCGCGGGGCTCTGGGCCGTGTCGGGCTTCTACATCGTGGAAGCCGACGAGCAGGGCGTGGTGCGGAAGTTCGGTGAGATGGTGCGGGTCACCCAGCCGGGAATCAACTACCACCTCCCCTGGCCCATCGAGAAGGTCGATACGCCAAAGGTGACGGAAGTGCGGAGGCTGGAGATCGGATTCCGGACGATCGATCCCGGCCCGCCGGCCCGCTACCGGAAGGTCCCCAACGAATCCCACATGCTCACCGGCGACGAGAACATCGTGGACTGCGAGATCATCGTCCAGTACCGGATCATGGACGCCGCCAAATATCTCTTCAACGTGCGGGGTCAGGAGGAGACGGTGCGGGATGCATCCGAGTCCGCGCTCAGGCAGATGATCGGCAAGCATCACATCGACGAGGCGCTCACCACCGGCAAGAGCGAGATCCAGCAGGAGACGAAGGATCTCCTGCAAAGGATTCTCGACAAGTACGAAGTGGGGCTCCTCGTGGTCGCGGTGCAGCTCCAGGACGTCCACCCGCCGCAGGAGGTCATCCAGGCGTTCAAGGACGTGGCGAGCGCCAAGGAGGACAAGAACAAGTTCATCAACCTGGCACAGGGATACCGCAACGACGTGATCCCGAAAGCCCGGGGCGAGTCCGAGAAGATTCTCCGGGAAGCCGAGGCGTACAAGGAGGAACGGATAAACAGGTCGGAGGGGGACGTACAGCGGTTCCAGAAGGTCCTCACCGAATACCGGAAGGCGAAGGACGTGACGGCGCGCCGCCTGTACCTCGAGACCATGGAGAAAGTGCTGCCGAAGGTGAAAAAGGTGGTGGCGAAGACCGGCAAGGAGGGTACCGGCTTCCTCGGAGTGCTGCCCATCGACTCCTTCACCGGTCAGGAGAAGGGAGGGGCGAAATGAAGAGAGGACATGTCATCGCCATCATCGTCGTCCTGCTCCTGCTCATCGGCCGCTCCTTCCTGTTCGTCGTGGACGAGAAGACGCAGGTCGTGATCACCCAGTTCGGAAAACCCGTGCGCACCGTGCAGGAGCCGGGCCTCAACTTCAAGCTCCCGTATCCCATTCAACAGGTGAACAAGTACGACGACCGGCTGCTCGAGTACGACTCGGCGCCGACCGATATCATCACCAAGGACAAGAAGAACCTGGTCATCGACAACTACTCCCGCTGGCGGATCGCCGAACCGCTCAAATTTCTGCAGGCGGTCAGGGACGAGAACGGAGCCCAGTCGAGGCTGGACGACATCGTCTACTCGATGCTCCGGGTCGAGCTCGGAAACTACGACCTGCTCGACATCGTGGCGAAGGAGAGAGAAGAGATCATGGACACCGTCACGGTGATGTGCAACCGGAGAGCTCTGGAGTACGGCATCGAGGTGATCGACGTCCGCATCAAGCGCGGCGACCTGCCCGAGGAGAACGAGAAGGCGGTGTTCGAGAGGATGCGGGCCGAGCGCCTGAGGATCGCGAACCAGTACCGCTCCGAGGGCGAGGAGGAAGCCACGAAGATCCGGGCCCAGACGGACAAGGAGAAGGTCATCATCCTCGCCCAGGCCTACCGGGCGGCGCAGGAGATCAAGGGCGAGGGCGACGCCCGGGCTGCGGCCATCTACGCCGACGCCTTCAGCCGCGACCCCGCGTTCTACCAGTTCGTGAGAACGCTCGAGGCGTACGAGAAATCGATCGACGAAGGGACGACGATCGTCCTCTCGCCCGAGGCCGAGTTCTTCGAGTACTTCTGGAGGAGCGGCTACTGATAACCGGGGGCGTCGCTCCCGGGAGACGAGCATTCAGAGCCCCGCGCTGCGGCAGGGCGTGCGGGGTTCGCGTATCGGTGAGGTAATGAAAGGGGGTTTCCGCCCTGAGGACGGCGAGCTCCGGAAGGACGATTTTCTTCCATGAACCTTATCCGGCTTCTCGTGATCGCGGCGGTGCTCTACTTCTTCTACCGGCTGGTGCGCTACGGCAGCGCCGTTCCGGGCGTGGGCCGTGACCGCCGCTCGATCCCGGGGGACACGCGCCGGAGCGTGCGACCCGAGAAGCTCCAGTGCCCCTGGTGCGACAGCTGGAACGTGACGACCTACCGGGACGTGAAGGCCCCGGCCCTCTTCCTGGCGCTCCTCACGCTGGGGGTGATCTTCCTCTTCACCCCGCTCTTTCCCCGCGTCAACCGGTGCGAGAACTGCGGCCGCAGGTGGCAGTTCTCGGACCGCCGCTGAGCGTTCCGGCAGGATCACGGCCCATGAAGGCGGAGCATGACGTATCCCCTGGTGTCCCCCTCTCCATGAACGGCGCCGGGGAGCCGCACACTCACTTCGTAATGAGCATCTTCCGCGTCAGGCTCTCGTTCCCGGAGCGAAGGGTGTAGAGGTAGACCCCCGACGGCACCCGGTTCCCACCGTCGTCCCTGCCGTCCCAGGTCACGCGGTGGCTTCCGGGCTCGAGATCGGTGTCGACGAGCATCCGCATTCGCCTTCCGCGCAGGTCGTAGACGGTGAGCTTCACCGGCTGCCCCTTCCCCGCCTCACCCGTCAGGTCGAAGGAGATCATCGTGACCGGGTTGAACGGGTTGGGGTAGTTCTGGGCGAGCAGGTACGCCGAGGGAATGCGTGAGCCCGTATCACGCTCATCCTCGATGCCCACCGGAAAGCCGGTGTACACGTACGCACCACCGGTATCGTTGTTGCTGGAGGATCCCACGATGGCGTAGTAACCCGACAACGCCACCGAGCTGCCGTAGCCGTCGTCTTCTTCGCTGTCGCCCGGGGTGAGAATGGCGTTTTCGAGCCAGTCGCTGCTCTCCCCAACGAATAAGTATGCACTCTCCGGCAGAAGACCATGGGCACCGGAGATGAACATGTTTCCGGAAATGGCGACGGAGTACCCGAAGTAGGCCCACCGGTAGCCTTCATCGATCACGCACTGCTCGGTCTCGGTCCAGGTCTCTCCGTCCCGGGTGTACACGTAGACGGCTCCCTGTTCCTGGTTGTTCACCCGGTGGGCGAATGCTCCGACGATCACTTGTCCGGATTCGATGGACACCGAGTTCCCGTAGGTGTCATAGGTGCCGCCGTCGCTGGCGAGGAGCTTCTGCTGCTGGGCCCACTCGGTGCCGGTTCTCTTGAACACGTAGGCCGCGCCGGACCTCATCCCGTTCTCGTCTTCTTCCGGAGCCCCAATGACGGCGTGATCGCCGTGGATGTCGACCGACGTGCCGAACTTCCTGCCTGCCCAGGGTTCCGTCGAAGAGAGACCGGCCTGCTCGGTCCAGGAGCTGCCGTCCTGCGTGAAGACGTACGCCGCGCCCTCGTTACCGTCGTAGCCGTAGGCGCCGACGATGATGTCGTCTCCCGATATCGAGACGGAGCTCCCGAACAGCATGTTTCCATATCCGCCGGAGGGTTCCAGCTTGGCCTGCTGCATCCATCCCTGTGCGGGATCACGGTAGAACACATAGGCGGCACCCTGCCAGCCGTTGTGGTACATCGCGCCCACGACCGCGTACGGTCCATCGATCGAAACGGACCTCCCGAAGTAGTCCATGGCCGCCCCGTCGTCCGCCGTGACCTTCACCTCGGGATCCCAGGAGTCCCCGTGCCTCTCGAAGAGGTAGGCGGCACCGGTGTAGCCTCCATCCCCCATCGCTCCGACGATGGCGTAGTCGCTCGTGATCGCGACGGATCCGCCGATGAGATCGCCCGAATCGGCATCCGCGAAGGTGAGCTTCTGCTCGACGATCTGTCCGGCGGCGGTGTGCCAGCCGGTGAAGAGGAAGAGAGCAGGGACGATCATCATGGTTCTCATGAGTCTTGCCTCCTTTGTCCTGCCGGTTTTTCGACCCTGTAGAGAAGGATGTCCTGGAGAATCCTCCCGGCCTGTTCGAGCGATACCGCATTTACCGGCATGCAGATTCGGGCGATGCCGGTCGCGGAAATCCACTGCGCCCGCTCGTTTGATTCAATTGAACATTGCGGTATCCCGGGCAGTGTATTGTGCGGGAGGGGGTACTGAATGGAGATGACAGTACCACGGCCGGCCCGGAAACTGCTCGAATTGTATCAGACATTCATATTTCTGTCAACAGATATTATTGTGTGAATGGTTCGAAGATGAAATCCTCGTCGTGGAAACCGGGGGAGAATTGAGGATACATCGAGTAAGGGAACATTACCGAAAAATGAGAAAGTGAGCCGTGCTGGGATCGAACCAGCGACCCTCTGCTTAAAAGGCAGATGCTCTACCAGCTGAGCTAACGGCTCACATCACGCCTCTAGTTTAATTGTTCAAGGTAGCTGTGTCAATTACCGGTATGAAGTGCATGGTCGGCTGATAAAAGAGAAGAATCCCGAGTTGTCCAATCCCTCATCCTTTTTCGATCCTGTACGATACTCGCCGGGCCATCTGACACTCATCTGACAACGGTCATTTTCCTGGTGGTTGTCAGGTCACCACACTTCAACGTGGAGAAGTAGATACCCTACGGAACCTCCTCTCCCCGACTGTCTCTTCCCTCCCAGGTGATTCTGTGAACTCCCGGATCAAGATCGGAATCGAGAAGCGTTGTCACGAGCCTGCCCCGCAGGTCGTACACTTCGAGGAGAGCATGCCGTTTTCCCCTCTTCTCGCCTTCTGGTATCTCGAAAGAAATCGTCGTTACGGGATTGAAGGGATTCGGATAATTCTGCGAGAGCGAAAACGCCACCGGCAGCATGAGATCGTCATTCACAGGTTCCTCGATCGAGGTCGGTCCATAGTATTCCAGGATCATCATACCCGCCGTACCCACTGTCAGGTATATCAGGGAATCCCGCACAACAACCGACTCAGGGCCTCAGGATGTTTGGTAATACCTGACGCTTGCGGGATGTTCCGGATCCGATGTGTCAATGACTCTCAATCCGTAGTAATTGTCGGCGACGCAGGCCAGCGAACCCACTGCATCGACACCCGTTGCATAGCCGTCGATACCGAACAGGCCGGATCCCGTCGGGGTTCCTGTCTCCGAAATGGAGACGATGTGGAGCCCCTGTTGTGTATCTGTGAGATAGGCGTATGAATCCTCGACGTCGACATCCCAGGCCCATGATCCCGGGCTCACACAATCGTAGTAACCCAGCTCGAAGGGAAACTCCGGAGGGTCGACCGACACGACCCACATGGCTACGGGAGAAAACTTCGTGACACAGGCGTACGAGCCGCTCACTGCCACGGCTCCTGCCGAAGCCGATGGCACGTAGCTTCCCAGTTCCGAGAGATTCGCCGGATCGGCGATCGAAACAACTCTCAGACCGCTGAATTGATCGACCAGGTACGCATGCGACCCGCTCACCGCCACATCCATGACGAAGAGGGATTCGAGGAAGCCGACTTCGACGGGATTTGCGGGGTCAGCTATGGAGACCACCCGCAAGCCCGCTCCCGATGCGGCGACGTAGGCGTGGGACCCTTCTAACGTGACACTCCGGGCGCTGTCAGGTGGTGCATACATTCCGATCTCAACAGGATCCGACGGATCCGAAACGGATATCACCCTCACTCCCCCGGCATCTTCTGCGAGGAAAACCAGGGTGTCCTTGACAACCAGTCCCCTGGTCCGGTCCGGTGTGTCAGAAGAACCGAGCTCCACCGGACTTACGGGGTCGGACACCGACATGATTCTGAGACCTCCCGTATTGTCTGCGACGTAGAGATGATCACCTGCCAATATCATGTCTCTGACATATCCCGGCGTCGACATCTCGGCCAGCTGCGCGGGATTTCGGGGATCCGACGTGTCGAGGATGTATATTCCTCCCCCCGCTCCCAGGTAGGTTATTGTGCGAGCCTCATCCGCCGTGACGGCAGATGCTGGACCGAACGGCCACCTGCCGATGACACGCACATTCAGGGAATCCCGGGAGGAAGGGAGAAGTCCCCCCTCACCCATCACCGATCGGTCTCCGAGAAAAGGAGGGCCGGCCGATGCCGGCACGAGTTCTGCTGAGAGAACGGACGTCGACAGAAGAAGTGAGGCTGCAATGATATACCAACGATTTCTGGCGACAGAACATCTCATCACTTCTCTCCTCCTGGCGTAAGAACGTGAAATCAGGTCATACCTCCCATGGAGGGATGTCCTCCCAGGAGATCCTCACACGATCTGGTCCATCCTCTACTATTATTTGAAGAACTCCAAAAATCTTCACCTTTCGAGGGGAACGTCGACCTCAGAGGGCGTATCCCTGGATGTCCAGGTTCGTCAGGCCCGCCTCCCGTGCCCACGAAACGGCCTGCTGATATTCCGCACGCGTGATCCTTCGTGAAATTTCGGGATACTCGAATGCCCTGTACATCGGCCGGTACTGTGACATGATGTTGATGTAGGTGTCTTGCGGGAGGTTCGCCGCGATCCACTCCATGACTGCCTTCGTCCCACTGACATCGTGCGGCATGACGAGGTGCCGGATCATGAGTCCCCGGTAGGTGAGACCGTCATCCGACGGATGAGCCGTCCCGACCTGCCGGTTCATCTCCAGAAGGGCTCTTTTTGTCGTTTCGGTATAGGTGCCGGCCCCCGAGGAGTACTTCGCGGCCATTTTGCCATCGCCGTACTTGAAGTCGGGAAGGTAGATGTCGACGATTCCGTCCAGCTTCTCGAGTATCTCGAGCCGTTCCCATCCACAGGTATTGTAGACGAGCGGAAGCCTCAGCCCGTTCCGGGCGGCAGCGTCGAGCGCCAGAACGATGTGTGGGGAGTAGTGAGTCGGGGTCACGATATTGATATTTTGACAGCCCCGTCTCTGAAGGATCAGCATCATCTCGGCCATTTCCTCGATTTCGCGGCCGCTTCCCCGTCCCGCCTGGCTCACCTCCCAGTTGATGCAGAAGACACATCTGAGCCCGCAGTTGGTGAAGAAGATCGTACCCGATCCTCCCGTACCGACGAGAGATCCCTCCTCCCCGAAATGCGGGTGGTACGATGCGATCTCGAGCCGGGAAGAAGACTGACAGAATCCCTCCTGGCCGTCGAGCCTGTTGGCCCCGCATCTCCTCGGGCAGAGCTCGCAGCTTTCCATGATCTCCCAGAGCTCCTCACCGCGCTTCTTCAATTCACCGTTTCGTTGAAGCCTGAGATACCCCGGTTCGAAATCCGCTGCGATGCGGGCTCCGCTGTCTCTGTCGGAATCGAGCCGCTCCGTGCCGGTCCGTGAGCGCGTCCCGGAAGAGTCGATCGGCGCACCGGACCACTTGCACCCCGGAAGGAAGCCAAATACCGCACCGAGCCCCGCTGCAGCCGAGGAGATACAGGAGTTGATGAAACTTCTCCGGGATACCCTTCTCATGAGACTCGCCCCTCTAACCCGAACTTTTCGATGTGGATTCTGGCAGTCGCTTTCGGACTGCTTCTTCCTTTCCGGATCACCGATGATGATGGACTTCCTGCTCGGGCCACCGTCCTTTCATCCGACACTCGGATGATATCGACGGACGATTGAATTGTCAATGGAAGGGCAAATAATTGATCGCCGGGGTGGATCTGGTATATTACAGACGAAGAGGGCTGCAGGATCTACCTGCGGCTCAACGACCGACCTGTCAACATCGCTGTGGAGAGAACACGTGAACGAACGTGAGAAGACGTCCTGGGAGCTTGTTCGGACGGACTCCGGACCCGACCTGAAGCTCTTTCGAGTACGGTTCGACTGGCTGAGAAATCCCCGCAATGATCACACGGTGAAAGCGACCGTCCTCGAGACTCCGGACTGGGTGAACGTCGTGGCGCTGACTCCGGAGGAGAAGGTGGTCGTCGTGCAGCAGTATCGCTTCGGGGTCCAGAAGGCCACATGGGAAATCCCCGCGGGGATCGTCGAACCGGAAGAAACTCCGGAAGAAGCGGCCGTTCGTGAACTGAGGGAAGAGACCGGCTACGTGAGCGAAGAGTGGGAGTACCTGGGGTACGCGGAGCCCAATCCCGCGTTTCTGGACAACCGCTGTCATCACTGGCTGGCGAGAAATGCCCGGCAGAGAACTCCTCCCGAATTCGACGTGGGGGAAGATCTGTCGGTGAGGGAAATGAACTTCACGGAGATCCGTCGGGAGGTCACCGATGGGCGGTTTCGCCATTCCCTGGCCTTTTCGGCGCTTTCTCATCTGTTCGATATCCGGATGCTGTTCGGACGGGATTGACTCGTTTCCATACCGCCCACAGGCCGGCCCGCGACGATTCGGGTGACGGATTCCTCTTCCCTGCCGATCTCACGGTGCCTGGACCGGATCGTACGCGTGCGGCGGGAAAACACTGCAGCTGCCTTCGTAGGGAAGGTGGTCCCTCGCGGTCACCGTCACGTCCATCTGACCGTGCGTGGCGGGGCTGATGTGGAAGAAGGCAGCACCCAGAGCGCCTGTCGAGCCCACC
>CAZMKB010000005.1:22945-33798 GCA_964566685.1 uncultured Gemmatimonadota bacterium
GGCTTTCGCAGACAGACCGTGGCATCCGCCACCGGAGTACCGTCTTCCAGCACCACCACAGCGAAGACGCTTTCACCGGTGGTGATGCGCGGGTAATGACTCACGTCGAGTGACCGGGGAGAATCCAGCCAGATCGGCATGAGAGGATCTCCGAGAAGACTGAATGTCCACTCGCAGTGTTTTTTTACTCCCTCGTCGGGTCCCGACGTCGAAAACATGTGCCTGTCCCAGACGAGTGCTTTCCCCAGGTTCGCCTGGTCGTACTGAAAGACAGCCCTCCACCAGTCCCTGTCCAGCTGGCAGGAGAGACTGTATATATTCCCGGGATTGTAGTAGCCGGATCGGGTGTTGCCGTTGAAAGCGATGCCCGCCTGCCGTGGATTGTAGACGACGAATCGCTCGGCGATGCAGTCGTTGTAGTCCATGGCATTGGGCGAGCAGCCCAGCGACACCACAATGGAGAGCCTGTCGTCGTTCACGAGCTCCGTCACGTCCTGCGTGGTGAGATGCCAGCCGTGATTGACACTGCCCACGCCCAGGACCGTCTCCCCCGCGTGATCGGCGTGGTTCACCAGGTGCTGGCCTGCATCGAGCGCCGCTTTCGTGTCGGAGTGATGATTGCCGTTGTCGCTGTCATAGACTCTGGTGATATCGAAGTCCGGCGGCACGTACCAGTCGATCGCCTCCTTCAGATTTTCACACGGTGTGACATCATCGAGATCGAATCCCAGAAAGAGTGCGGCTGAGAGAGCGTGCCTCCAGGGAATACGCCTCCATACCCTGAGGAACAGCGACGAGATACGGTGTCACGGGCAGAACGGGTTTGCCGTATTCCGCATGGACACCTGATTCGTGCAGCGATACGACGTCATAACCCGAGAACTCCCCGAACGAGAGATCCTCCTCCGGGAACTCCACGGTGAATCTCACCTCGTGAATACCGCCGGGCATGCTCTCCGTCGCGGTTGCCGCGGTTACGGTATGAGCCGGAGAGAGTGAGAGGATGAGAACGAAAAACAGGCTGATGACAGTGTTTTCAGAAGACACGGGCACTCTCCTCCGTTTCAACAGTTCAAAGAACCGGCACCTTCCGGATTCTAGCTCGCCCCTCCGGGTAAGTCAAGCATCCACCTTTCCGGGTATACGCACTCGTCATTTCGAGTATCCATCCGCGAACGCTCAGGTATCATCTCCGGGTGACTGAGAACAATTCATGCAGACACATTGACGCCGGTCGGGTTTTCTGATATAATGGCACCTGTGTTCCGTTTCGGGAACAGGTTGACAACAGCATCGAGCAAGCGTGGTTCACGGCAGGGAGAGAAGACGGAGGAGAGAACACATGTATGATAAAGTGTCCAGTGGTCTCGGCATCCTCACTCTCCTGCTTGTCGCCCTCGTCGCTTCCCCCGACGTCCTATCCCAGATCCCCTCGATCAGGGACAAGCAGCAGACTGGGAAACCGTTTCTCCCCCGGCACAGAAGAGAGTTCAGGAGTCAGCCGCCTTTTCCGGTAACCATGCCACCGGGACCGGTTCACTCCTGTGCGGAGTGGGAGGAGTCCGAGGGAGTCATGACGCTGTGGTGGAACCACGACCTAATCGACAGGCTTCAGGAGAACACCACGGTCTACATACCGGTGGACGACGTAGCCGAGCAGGACAGCTGGATCAGCCACCTCGACTCTCACGGCATCCCCCTGACGAACATCGAGTTCCTCTTCATCACGACGAACACCATCTACACCCGTGATTACGGTCCCTGGTTCATCCGGGATGCAAACGGCGATCTGGGAATCGTGAACTACACCTGCGACTACGGATACTGGGACGATCTCTTTCCGGAGAACTTCGCCTCCCTGTTCGGCATCGATTTCTACGAGTCGGGCCTGCGGCACGTGGGCGGCAACTGGTACCCGAACGCTTACGGCACAGCCTTCTCGACAACCATGGTGTACTGGTCCAACTGGGAACTGACCCCCGGCGAGGTCGACGATGTGATGTACGACTACTACGGCATCGAGCAGTACAACACCGCAGCGGTCGCCCCGTGGACCATCGAGCACCACGACTGCTGGGGAAAACCTTCCAACCCGGAGACGATGCTCATCGCCCGTTTCCCGGAGGACTCGGAGTACTTCCCCTACGCAGAAGCCATGAACGATCACTACGAAACGCTCGAGAGCCCCTGGGGGAGGCCGTACAGGATCATCCGCATGCCGATGTTCAGGATGGGAAGCGGCTGGTACGAGTTCCGGCCCTACCTGAACGCCCTCGTGTCGAACGAGCACGTGTACGTGCCTGTCACCGACCATCCCGACGACCAGGCCGCGTTGAGCGTCTTCCAGCAGGCGTTCCCCGGCTACACGATCGTGGGTGTCGATCACATGGGAACCGGTTTCAACGACGCCCTGCACTGCAGAACGAGGAACTTCGTGAAGCGGGATGCCATCCGGATCTACCCCTTTCCGCCGGGAGACACGGAGGAGACGCAGTCGGACTACACGGTCCTGGCGGAGATCATACCGCCGAAGGGCTCGAGCCTGCTCGACGGCTATCCCGTCGTCCACTGGAGCGACACCGGAATCCCTCCTTTCTCCGAGGTGGTCATGACATCGACGGGACAGCCCGACGAGTACACCGCCGACATTCCCGCACAGCCACTGGACACGGAGATTTCCTTCTACATCGAGGCGCGGGATGACAGCGGCCACAGTGCCGTGCATCCGCCGGTGGCGCCGGAAGGTCTCCTGCATTTCCGTGTCATGCCGGACACGACCCCGCCGGTACTCTCCCGCTTCACCGCGACACGAAGCGTGTGCTCCTCCGCATGGCCCCCCACCGTCAGAACCCTCTGCAAGGACAACATGACCGTACCCGCTGTCAGAGTCGAGTGGTCCATAAACGGCGAACCGCAGCCGGACGTCGATCTCGTCAGGGAACACAGGCGCTGGTGGTACAGCGGGACGTTCGCCGGGAGCGCAGTGCCCGGAGACGTGGTGACCTACCGGGTTGTGTCCACCGACAACGCCGAAGCTCAGAATACGGCGATCCTCCCCCGCGTGGGGGAGGTGCACTGCCCCGTGACAGGCCCGGGAGACGTTGCCGTGGTGGAACTGAGCACACGCCCCCGCACGGGTCCCTTTCTGGCCGATGCCCTGGGACGTCTCGGAATCCCCTATACTTATTACACCACCTGGCCCACGGGCTGGGAACGGCACCCCGTCTGGTTCATCTCCCTCGGCATCACCCCTGACAACTACGTCCTCAGCAGCGATGAAGCACTCGAGATCACAGCGGCGCTCGACGCGGGGAGCTACATCTACCTGGAGTCGAGCGACACCTGGTGCTGGGACTCCGCGAAAGACATCCTGAACCCCTGGTTCAGGGTCCAGGAAGTGGATGACGGAGGAAATCTCTACGGCGACGTTGCGGGCCAGCCAGGGACTCTCATGGAGGGTCTCATCCTGGACTATGCCTGGGAGAGCGCTTACATGGACGAGATCGGAGCACAGGCCGGGGCGGAGGTTCTCTTCAGGTCAGTGCTGGACGACGAGGGCCGATCGGTTCTCTACAGCGAGGCCGGGGGGTACCGCACGATTGCCTCCTCGTTCGCGCTCGGCGGACTCCTGGACGGGGAGTGGCCGCAGAGCCGGAAGCAGGTTCTCCTGAAGATCCTCGACTTCTTCGAAACCGGAGACATCTCACTCCGAGCCACGGAATCCGCACGTCCCGGCAGCACCGTCACTCTCGAGCTCGAGGGACTCCCCGGCAATGAATACGTCGTCGCCGCCTCTCTTCGCGAGAACTACCGCCCCTGCCCGTACGGCGTCCTGCGGATCGACCTGAAGCACATGCAGGTCGTCGGCCAGGGGGAAATCCCGCCCGGGGGAGCAGTGAACATCGATCTGGCCATACCCGACAACGCAGACCTTCCGGGGCTCGATGTCCACCTGCAGGCCATGACAGGAGAAGGAGTGGCTCCGCCGGTCGACGCAGAGCTCACGAACCGGGAGGTTCTCACGATCATTCCGTGAGTGGGCCTCCCCGGGACGGCTGTCGCTTCCACTCACCCCGGGATGTCGTCCCCACATGTACCAGCCGGCCCTGAAGTGGGCGGCTTTGTGGAGAGTCAGACGGCGTCATCATCTCCCGCCCTTCCCGTGAGTGAACTTTCCGAACAGCCGTCTCCATGTGTCGAGCGAGGCCTCCAGGGAGAGGTGGTCGCGGGCGATCCTCCTGTTCTGCTCCTTCGCCTCAGGGGGCAGCGACGAGAACTCTCCGTAGGGGCAGGAAGCGATTTCACGGACGTCGAACACCCGGGCTCCCCAGCTCTCCAGCATCTCGAAGGTGGGCGATTCCCGACAGAGGTAGATCTTTCCACCGTGGAGAAGTGCCCGGTAGATGCAGTAGAGCCCCTGCTGCCGCCCGGCATTCTGGATCGTGACATCCACGGTGGCGAGAAGGGCGCTGTACTCCGCCCGGGGCAGCATGCGGAGGAGAGGGATGAAGCGATCCCCGAGGAGATCCCTCCCCGCTCTGACGACTTCGTTTCTGTAGCCCGATCCCCGCGGGTACCCCAGAGGACAGATCACCCACAGAGGTTCGTCTCTGAAACGGGCCAGCTGCTGCAGGACCTCCAGGTGCCCGTTCGACTCCCACGCCGAGTTCCCGAGAAGAACGGTCGATCCGCCGTCTGATCCGGGAAGCGCCGGGGAACGCCGCGGCTCTGAAGACGGCTTTGAAGATGCGAACTCCGGCAGGAAGGTGCAGTACACCACGGGTGCGTAGTTGTCACCGACTCCGTACCACTCACCGAGAACCCTGAACTCCCCCGGCGTCATGGTGGCGACGACCTTCAGTCGCGGAAGGATGAGCTTCTTGAGAAACTGGTCGACGAGAGGCGGGAACATCTTCAGCGACTTTCGACCGGCGTTCCACGGCGGTGCGAAGGCTCTCCTCCACAGCAGCGGCCGGGCGGCATCCGATGGTTTCCCGCCGGGAGAGGTCACCGTGATGCGCTTCTTCCACCATTCGTACTGCACGCGGAACGGCTCGAGACCGCCCCCCCAGTGGATCAGCGCCGTCCTCTTCCACCGGCGCGGGCTCAGGAGAAGCCGCAACCAGACCCCCGGCAGAAA
The DNA here is from genome assembly GCA_964566685.1 of uncultured Gemmatimonadota bacterium. GTDB lineage: Bacteria > Gemmatimonadota > CAZMKB01 > CAZMKB01 > CAZMKB01 > CAZMKB01. Next base: position 28,086 of record CAZMKB010000005.1, read on the forward strand.
CAGGCCGTGGATGACAAGGATGTCCTCCTCCCCCGGCCTGCAGAGGAGCGGTTTCACCGGTGAACCGCCCGATTCGAAAACGAGCCGTTCGGGCGGCAGCGCCAGATCCCGGTAGAGCTTCCGGTGTTCCCGATCCGTCCCGTACAGGATGAATGTTTGCTCGTTAGCCTCGGTTCCCATTCTGCGGGAGAATCGGGTGAACAGATCGATCATGTGGGGAACGTGATGGATTTTCTCACCGGGGAAGAGATGAAAGATCATCGATCCTCGGAAGAGCAGACGGCGGCTTCGGCCCGGCGGGGCATATCCCCGACCGGTACCGGCAGAAAATCGGCCCGCACCGTCGTCGAGGCCCCGGGATGAGCCAGGAAGAGCGCACCGGTCGCGAACCGGCCGTTCCATGCCGTGGCTTCCCGCCAGCCATTCACGGCAGGTTTTACCCTCCCCCTCTTCCTCATCACGAATCCTTTCGCCGCCCAGGGAGGAACCCCGGCCTTCGTCACATTCGCGGACACCGGGCGCAGGTCGATCCGCGCTTTCAGGAGGTGCGGCGGAATGCGCGGTGCCGGCGGCGTGAAGGAGAAATTGATCGGCGAGAGGCCCGGGGTCCGAAGAATCATGATCTGGTGATGCAGCAGCGACGCACTGAAATTCCTGAGGACGATCTCCAGCTTCTCCTCGTACGAACCTCCGGGGCAAAACACCGCCATCCGTCCGAGAAAGTAGTCCCGTGTCTCACGCGGGAGACACCCTTTCCATCGAATCGCCAGCAGATCCCGGTAGCTCCTGTAGGAAGCGAACCCTTCTATGCCCTTCTGCTCCGACTCGAGCCAGTACGCCTTCAGTTTCTCGTAGTTCTCCCGCAGCCGGTCCTGCCACTTTCGCTGTTCCGACTCCGGCGCGGACCCGCTGACCGGTATGAGAGAGATACGCCGTTCGAGACCGGCGGTCTCGACGATCTCTCTCAGCCCGGTGACGTAGCGGTCCATCGACTTTCTCACGCCCGGCGTGTCACCCTCGATGTAGAGACCTTCGAAATCGAGGAGGAAGAGGTTGTAGTGGAGACCGTGAGTGTAGACGTCCTCCACCTTCCGGGACAGCTCCGCCAGCCTGTTCACGCAGAGAAGCTCCGCAAGATCGACGACACAGTCCCGTCCGGTGACGGCCCTCTTTTTGGGCACCCACACCAGGCGGCCTTCGATCGGCCGGGATTCGGCTGCGAACCATGCTATACGCTTTCTTAAAAGCCGGGTGTTCTCCGCATCGGGCCTTTTCCCCAGCCGATCCCGTGCGGTGCCGACGACAGCGTCGAGGATCCGATCCGGGAGATCCCCGGAGGAGGGCTCCTGGCGCGGCGATGAGCGGTGAGACGTTCCTGCATCCCCCTGACCGGTGCAAAGAACCGAGCCGAGACAGGCACGGAGACACGATTCGACTTCCGGGAGATTCACCGCCCCGTCGTCGTCGACATTGTAATGGAGCGAGAGTTCATTCATCTCATTCACCACCGGCCCCGGTATATCTCCTCCGTCACGACTTCACGACGTATGCGGTCGGCATCCAGCCGAACGTGAAGGTCTGCAGTTTCGCATCGGGTATATACTCCTTGATCGCACGGGTTTCTCCCGGGGCGATCTCGTGATTGAAGTGATCGAAGAGCATGACACCCCCCGCTGTCAACCGGGGCCAGAAGTGCTCGAGTGTGGCACGAACCACGTCATAGACACCTGCGTCGACGAGAACGAGCTTGAACTGAAAGTGCGGATGCTCATCGAAAAATCGGCCGAGCTCCTTCGTGACGTCGAGGTTGTGGATGTGGACGATGTTGTCGAGCCCCTGGGCCTCGATCAAACGCATGACCCGGTCGTATTCCACACGGCACACCCCGTCTTCCACGTACCGTTCCTCGGGCGTCGTCTTCACGCCCCGGAACCAGTCGAAGCCGTGGACGAGGGTCGTCGACTCCGGTTCGAACAGTTTCGTCAGCTTCGCGAAGCAGAGGCTTCCGGCACCGAGGTAGACCCCTATCTCCGCAATGTGTCCGGCGACACCGAGCGTCATCCTGTAGGCCTCGTAGAGGGACAGAAAGCGGGCCAGGGTCAGATGTCCGGTGAAGGCGGGGAAATTCTGAATGTAGTCGACGGCTTCGAAGCCGAGGGCCTGGATCTCCTTCAGCTCCTCCTGGTAGGCGGCCTTCCGCGCGGCGAACTTGTGAATTTCGTACCTGTCGTTGTGATCTTTCATGATCCTGCCTCCGGGAGGCCGGGACATAGTCGCCGCAGCACGGGTGTCTCCCCGTGGTCGAGACGGATCTCACTCTGTCACTGCACCCTCTACTTCGATGGTGCCCGGTACGTTCCGTTCGCGGAGAAATCCGACGGCGGTCCCGTACCGCTCTTCGATGACGTCGGGAGGAACCTTCGGCAGTATGCCGGCCGATGCCGCCCCCTCGGTCTCGTAGTACCTGTGCACGTTGACTATGTCGAAGAGGCCCCGTTCGAGGAGCGCCATCGTCAGGTCGAAATCCTGCCGGGATTCGTCCGGGAATCCCACGATGATGTCGGTCTGAAGGCGCAGTGCCGGATTCGCCGATTTCAGGGTTTCGAGGAATCCGACCACTTCATCCGTCGTGCAGTACCCCCGGTTCATCAGCTCGAGAATCCTGTCGCTGCCGGATTGCATGGAGACGTGCATGAATGAAAGGAGCGGGTCGGCCAGGAGCTCCAGCAGCGGCTCCCGATAAGCGAGAAGCCACCAGGGATTGAGGTTCCCTATCTTCACCGCGCTTCTCTCTTTCGATTCCCTAACGGAGGTGGAAATGCGGCGAAGGAGAGCGGGAAACGATTCGTCGATGTCGACGCCGTAGGATCCGACATCGTCGCCTATGAGGACGAGCCCCTTCCTGTCGCTCTCGAGGAACCCGGCAAGCTGCCCGGAAATCACGGCCGGCTCGACGCTCCTCAACCGGCCGATGGCCTTCCTGATGGTGCAGTAGCTGCAGGCGAACAGGCACCCGTTCGAGATCCGGAGAAAGAACACCTCCTCGTCCCACTTGGCGGGAAAATCGTTCGCATCCCCGATATTCCGGAATCCGGTTTCGAACCCGGGGAAGAGCTCGTCGATCCCCTCCGGATTCGAGGGGGAGACGACGAACACGTTCTCCCTCCGGTAGGCATCGAACGCCTTTTCTTCCATGAAGGGGAAACAGCCGGTGACGATGATGTTCGTGTCCTTCCCGAGCAGCGATTCGAGTATCTCTCTCGATTCTTCCACGCGGTTCTGCCTGAAAGCGCACGTGGTGACGACGACACAGTCGGCTTCTTCTCGCTCCGTGGTGATCTCACCGCCGTTCGACAGGAAATATTCCTTCGTTTTCTCCTCGTCGAGCTTTCTCCGGGCACAGGTGCGGGTCGAGGCGAAATAGACCTTCATACCGGCCTTCCCTCCCGCCGGGGCCCGGCAGAGACAGGCCGGCGGTCATTTCCGCGGAACCCGCCGGCGGGAAATATCCACTCTACGGTCGCTCTTTCGGGAGATGTACTGCTCGATACGTGCGGTGTGAACACAGCCTCACTATCCCTCAGGCGCTCGGAGAATTACCCGGTGACGTTCAGACGATGAAGCGACATGTGTGTCCGTGTCACCGAAATCTGTTTTCCGGCGCCCCCGCCCTGACAATAATTCTATCGAAACAGACTGGTTCTGTCAACACCGGGCCGGCCGGCGATCGATGGAGCCGCACCGTAGTGGAGAGCTGTCGGGAACCGGGATCGATGCAGGGGAAAAAGCCGGGCCCCGGTGGTACGGAACCCGGCTCGGATGTGTCGGGGTTCGGAAAGGAACCCTCACCGTTCGAGGAGTACCGGCACACGGTAGGTACCAGGCTCCATGATGGACAGGCTCTGGTCGGAAGAGACGTTCAGGAGCTTCGAAGTCTTTCCGCTCGGCCACCGGATGATCAGGCTGTCCGCCACCGTCTCCCGGGCCAGGCCCAGCTCGGTGGTGAGGCTGTTCTGCGAGTAGAGCCCCGTGCCGGCAGTCACGTCCCGCATGTACACATGGGTGCCGACCCAGGCCTCCACCCTCGCGCCGATGCCGTTCCGGTCGCTCATCCAGCCGCGAAGATCCACTTCGATCCAGGAGTTGAGGTTGCCATGGTTCTCGAACAGAAGGTCATCCACGTAGTTCGACCGTGCCACGAACACGTCGAGGTCGTTGTCACCGTCGTAGTCCCCGGCTGCGACCCCCACTCCCAGGCCGCCTGACAGCCCGATCACATCGCCCACCTCCGTGAACATTCCCGCCCCGTCGTTGATGTACATCAGGAGCTTCGTTCCCGTAGGGACGATCAGGTCCGGGTCTCCGTCCCTGTCGTAGTCGAAGAACGTGCAGCTGTTGGCCGACCTGGTGTCACCCAGTCCGGCGGTGAGCGTCCCGTCCGTGAACACCCCGCCGTCGTTCCGGTACAGGGCATCCGCTCCTGAGTTCGCGACGAAGAGGTCCATGTCGCCGTCACCGTCCACGTCCCCCCAGCAGCTTCCCCGTCCCGTTCCCGGATCATCCACGCCGGCTGCCGCACTCACGTCGGTGAATCCGGCCCCGTCGTTCCGGAGCAGCGTGTTTTCCTGCGAGCCGTTCACGACGTAAATGTCCATGTCGCCGTCGTTGTCGTAGTCGGCGGCGCTCACTCCCCAGCCCGCTCCCGCATCGTCCGCGCCGTACTCCGAACCGACCTCCTCGAAGACACCACCGCCGAGATTCCTGAACAGCCTGTTCGCGCCGATCTTGTTGGCCACGTAGATGTCGAGCCTGCCGTCGCGGTCGACGTCGATCCACATCGCACCCTGGCCGCTGTCCCAATCCTCACCGCCCACGCCAGCCGTCGCGGTCACGTCCGTGAACACTCCGGCGTCATTGCGGTACAGGGCATTGAAGCCGTTTCTCTGAGACACGAAACAGTCGAGGTCGCCGTCCCGGTCGTAGTCACCCCAGACACCGGAGAAGCCCCTGCCCTCTCCGGCCAGGCCGATCGAAGCCGACACTTCCTCGAACGTCCCGCCCGTGTTGCGGTACATCCGGTTGTCATCGAACAGGTTCACGACGAAGATGTCGTCGTCGCCGTCACTGTCGTAGTCGACGAAGCTTACGCCCCCGCCGAATCCCCCGGTGAGTATCCCGGCGGCCCCGGACACGTCGCCGAACTCGGTCAGCGCGGCCAGCTCGAAGTCGAGGTAGGTGGTGTCACCCATGGTGATGACCACACCTGGCTCGCTCTTGTTGATGTAGGGATTGACAGGGTCCACCGTGGCCACCCACGAGCCTTCGGGCACTTCGAGGATGTAGTACCCGGTCCCGCCGTCCACCGTGGTGGAGGTGAGCTCGAGCCCCTCGTAATAGATACCCAACGTCCCGCCGATTCCCTCGCCGGTGTCGATGTCGGTCACGTAACCGGCAAGGTAACCGGGATTGACGGCGCTCATCTGGATGTTGTGATAGGTCACCCCTTCCTGGATGACATCGACCCACTCGGTCTCGGCCTCGTATCCCACGAAGGCAGCCGACACCTGGACACTCTCGGGAAAGTCGGCCTTCACGGTGTAGAAGCCGTACTGGTCGGTGTAGTCGAACTGGTACGGTTCGGGGACTTCGATCAGCACCGAATCCATCTCGGCACCGGTCGTACTGTTGGTGACCGTCCCCCGGATCTCGTCGC
>CAZMKB010000006.1:0-32769 GCA_964566685.1 uncultured Gemmatimonadota bacterium
GTCGTCATCGATTCCGTTGTCGGGTATTTCCCCCTCGTTTTTCCACATGTTGCCTTCGAGGTCTTCGTGGGTGAACTCGGTGCCGCTGTCGAGCACGCCGACGACGATCGAAGGATCCCCTTTCTCGAGCTCCCACCCCTCGGGCGCGTCGACGTCGGCATCGGGCACGCCCCCGGTCTGGCCGGTGTTGTGAAGTCCCCACTGCTCGTCGAAGTACGGGTCGTCGGGCATGAACTGCACGTACTCGCCGTAGGTCGTCGGCTCGACGAATTCGAACCGGCCGCTCCTCGTGAGGTTGAGAGCTTCGGTGACGGGCTCTCTCCCGGTCCTGACATCGTAGATTCCCAGGCGGTTCACCCTGATGACCTCGAGACCGAGCTCATCGAGGATCCGCTCCTGGCGATGTCCGTACCGGCCGTCCGGAAACCTGAGTGTGAGGATACCGGGAGTGACGGGAAAGAGCCTTTCCCCGTCGTCCTGAAACCAGATGCCGTTGATCTGCACGTACGTCCTCTTTCCCACCTCGAGGTATCCGGCCGCTCCCGCGGCGCCGAGGGAGCCCGCCGCGAGAACCGAAACCGCGATAACCAGAGTGAGTGTTCCGCCGATGCTCTTCATACTGTCTCCCTTTCATGAGCGATGCCTGCCTGAGTATAGCACAACACGGAGTGGAAGTCAAAACGGTGAGGATTCTTTCCCGGTGAATATCGTTCCTGTCGAAAGAGGAGCCGGTGATTCGAAGCCGGGCTCGTGCGAGGGGACATGGCGCCCCGCGACGGAAATCACTCCGTCGAGATGTATCCGAGGGCTTCCAGCTTCTCGATCAGCTGCGAGTCGACCGGAGACGGGATGGGACGCGGCTCTTCCGTCCTCTCTTCCTTCTCGTAGGAGTCGATGTACTCGACACGCCGCTGTGATCTGAAATCAACGGTGAAGATGTCGAGCGGGACCGATCCTCTCATGTCGCGGGCCACGGGATGACCGGTCATGTAGAGGATGGCAGGTGTCACATCGAGAACGTGGAGGCCTGAGTGCCGGTAACCTCCACGTATACCGGCTCCGGCGGCGACGAAGACACCTCGCCGGCGGTGCTCGCCGGAGATGTGCAGGTGACTCCTGACATCCGAGCCCTGGAAGCCGTGATCCGAGACGACGAGCAGCCGGTCCCCGTCTTTCAGCCGGGAGGCGAATTCTCCGAGGAGCGAATCTGCGAAGATGTGATAGGAGCGGATGACCCCGCCGAGATGCTCCACGTCCGATTCCTTGGGCCCGGTCGAAGAGCCGCCGGGCTCCATGTATTTCCAGAAGAGATGCTGGACGATGTCGACACCCTCGATGTAAGGGCTGATGAAACCGACTTCCCGGGTGTCCATGAGATGGAGAGACGAGGAGGCATAGGTCATGTCGGCCGAAAGAGCTATCTTGAGCTCGTAGAGCTTCCTTCCTTCCTCGAGGCCGGGGACGAGCTCGCCGATACGGCAGATTCTCAGGACCTCTTCGGTTGTGATATCTTCCGGTCCTCTCCGGAACGGCGCGATCTCCTCGAGGAGCGTCCCGGGATACGTGTTGCCGTGGAGCTTCAATCCCGAGTGGATGTAGTTCGTTGTCAGGTCCCACCGGGAAATGCCGACGTGATCGGAGATCATGTAGCCGTTGACCGGACGGGCGGGCCACGTCGCCCACCACCCCGCCACGACGACCTGCGTTCCCCATTCACCCAGAATCTGCCAGACCGGTGTGGCGGCCAGGTAGTTGCTCGTAATCGGGAACGTCACACCGCCGTCGTGCACCACGAAGTCGGTGATGCCGTGCTCCCGGGGAAGCTTGCTCGTGGCGATGGACGTCCAGATGGCCGGCGAAGTTCCCCACCTCTTTTCTTCGGGGAGGAACACCCACTCGTCGTCGAGTGAGAGAAGATCGGCGGAAGTGCCTCTTTCGATCAGCGCCGACAGGTGAGGGAGAACCCCCTCGTCGATGAGCGGCTCGATGACATCCCAGTCGGCACCGTCGAGGGCGAAGAGCACGACACGGCCCTGATTCCCGCCTTCATACCGGCCCGGGCGGTCGCCTTCGCATCCGGTGAGAGACACCAGGAGGATGAGCAGCGACAGCAAACGATTCATTTTCACATCCGTGAACATACGGGCTCCCCATCCGATCCACGGGGAGCCCGTCGAGTCGAGAGCGGATCGGCTTCCGGCGAACCGCTTCACGGCCCGGTACGGGCGGGAAACGATCAGCCGGATCCGATCAGGGGTAGAGGTAGCAGAGGCCGTCGATGTCGTCGAAATGGAGCGTTCTCTTGCTGTCATCGCCGTAGTTCATGTACGCGTACATGGTTGCGGCTGTGTAGGACGAGTGCCCCAGGCCGAGAACGTGACCCAGCTCGTGGCAGACGACGCTCTGGATGTCGATTTCACTCCAGCCGGTCGGACCGGGCCCGCAGTTCCAGTCCCAGCCGGTGCACATTATCATGTCGCACTCGCGGTTGGGGCCGTTCGTGACGAGGTAGGTCACGCCGAGAACGCCCGGGTCGCAGGTATCCCACTTGACGACCTGCAGATCGTCGTTGCTCGGTACGGTCCTGTTCCTGATGCCGCCGTAGGCGAACCGGAAGTCCGAGCAGGAGACGACATTCCAGGCCCTCGCGCCCTGGACGAAGGCATAGTAGTCACCACACTCATCATTGAGGTTCCCGTGCGCATACATCACCGCGGGCAGGTACTGGTCGCCGAAGGGCGCCCACCATGTCGTGAAGGCGGAGAGCCCCGTTCCGGACGCGAGGAGAAACCCCGCCGCGAGAACGGCAATCATCATTTTCTGCGTTTTCGATTTCATCATCAAGCTCCTTCGTGGAAACTCTTTCTCTCGGTTCAGTCGGAGATTCTACCGGATCGTACCCGGTCACCGTTCGTTCAGGATGTAGCGATGGATCTCCGCGATGAACTTCTCGACCGTTTTTCCGTTTTCGACGACGACGCCGTCCGAGACGGTGAACATTCCCTGTCTCCAGCCGAGAACATTGCTCTCGTACGACGGATCATCGAGCAGGAAGAGTATCAGGTCGTTTCCGACCCGGAACTCGGCCGTCTCGTGGACCACCATCGCCGCGTCGCCGATCCTGCCGCCCGGCCGCTTGATGATGTACTCGCCGCCATCCACATACCCTTTGTAGACCTCATCGACCGAAACGGTCCCGTAGGTGTAGATGTAGCGGTTCTCAGGGCCCCACTCGGTCCAGGTCGAGGTCACCTCTCCCCTGAGGATGATGTCGGCGTCGATCGCGAGATCCCGGTCGGTGAACTCGATCAGCGTCGTGGCATGGAGAAGACGCGGGACCGCGATGGACAGAGACAGTACAACGATGAACATGGCCGTGAGGATCCTCCGGAATGACATGTACAGCCTCCTTGATACATGGTTGTGAGGATCACGTTCTGAGTGTCGTGCCCGCTTCTTCACTGAGAAAGCAACACACAGTTCACTCGCTTCTGCTCCTGGTTCACTGTAATTGTACGACATTTCCGGGATTATGTCAACTCGACGGGCCGGTCGTTGACTTTCCACCGGCTGTCCGGTAAATTTCCCGGAGGCAGTCGCATGCAACCTCCAGCTCGAGTTCTTCATACGATTTCGAGCGGGATTCGGGTCAGGGCATTCTCACACAACCCATTCAGAGCACTCAGGCCGTGGACCGACCATTTCTCCAGCACAGAGCCGCACCCTACTTCATCCTGTTCCTCCTCTCCCTCGCCATCCGCCTCGTCTACCTGTGGGAGATCAGCGGTTCACCGTTCTTCGATCACGCCGTCGTCGACGAGTACATCTACGATCACATGGCGAAGGCCATAGTCCGGGGTCTCCCCGAACAGAACGGCGTTTTCCGGCCGCCGCTCTATCCCATGTTCCTCGCCCTCTGGTACGCCATCATCGGCCCCGACGTCGGCATGATGCGGGTCATCCAGATGTTCATCGGTGCCGCGACGACTGTGATGCTCTACCACTTCACGAAATCGGCGGTCGACCGGCGGACAGCGCTCGTCGCCGGGCTCCTTCACGCACTGTACTGGCCGGCCGTGCTCTTCCAGGCCGAGCTCCTCGCCATCTCGATCTTCAGCATCATTCTGCTCTTCACCGTCCACTTCTTCCACCGTGGGACGACGACGGGAGGCTCCCGGTTTTTCCTTGTTTCGGGCCTCTTTCTCGGCTGCGCGGCGCTCGTGCGGGGGACCGCTCTCCTCGTTCTGCCCGCCCTCCTGATCCATGGAACGGGCATGACGGGAGGCAGGCGGGCGTTCCGGTCGCTCGCCGTGTTCTGCGTGGCTGCGGGAGTCGTCATATCCCTCTCCGGACTGCGCAATTACGCCCGCACCGGCCACTTCATCCTGCTCTCGTCGAACGGAGCGGTCAATTTCTACACGGGAAACGGACCCGAAGCCGACGGTCTGACCCCGGTGCCGCCGGGTGTGGAGTGGAACCGCATGATCAGGGAGCCGATCCGCCTGGGTCTCACGAGCCCCTCAGCCCAATCCCGGTACTGGCTCGAGAAGACGCTCGGGCACATCACAGGCGATCCCGCGCGCTTCATCGTCCTCTATCTGAAGAAATGCTACGCCTTCTGGAATGCCTTCGAAGTCTCCAACAACAAAGACATCTATTACATGCGGAACCTGTCGAAACTTCTCTCCCTGCCGCTCCCCGGATTCGGCCTCGTGGGAGCCCTGGCACTCCTCTCTCTTTTCGTTTGGAGGCGTCTCGGCCGGGAGACGAGACTCGCCTGGATGATCGTCGTCTTTTACATGCTCGGCACCGCCCTCTTCTTCGCCGCGGCCCGGTACCGCATGGCGGTCATTCCGTTCTTCATCATCCTCGCGGCATGGAGCGTCACGGACCTCTTCGACGACCTGTCACGAAAAAGACCCGGGAGCCTCGCGGGAAAATCGGCTCTTCTCATTCTCTGCCTGCTGTTCGTCAACCTCGACCCGCTCGACATCCGCGCCTCCGTCAGGACGAGGCCGACTTTTCAGATCGGTCAGATCCTTCTCACGGAGGGGAGAATCGAGGAGGCGCTCGCGCACATGGAGGAGGCGCTCGAGAGAGATCCGGACGATCCCGACATCCTGAACAACCTGGGCGTGGCGTACAGGCGGCGGGGAGAGCCGGAAAGAGCCCTCGATTTCTATGAGCGGGCGCTTCGAGAGGGGGAGTTTTCCGGCGTCAGGTGGAACCTGGGGCTTCTCTACTTCGACCTGGAGCATTACGAAGAGGCGGAGCGCCAGTGGGAGAAGGCTCTCGAAGGCGATCCGCTCAATCCCGCCATCCGGTCGAATCTTGCGAAGGTTAAACGCCTACTGGCCGGAGATCGGTGAGGAGAAGGACCCGGCGAGCTCTCTGACGCGAACGACGTCCCTCGATCGCCGGAAGCACTCCCTCATCTTCCTGTCTTTGAACTTCCGCGAGATCGATCCCGCGATCCTCAGGGCCTTGTCGATTTCCCTCTTTCCGGCCGCGAGCCGGCCGATCTCCCTCAGGAGCCGCGCGTTCTGGTAGTGGTAGAGCAACTCGAGGTACGGGTCGAGCTCGCCTGCATCGAGCCGAACCGTACCGAGCCGATCGAGAGCCTCGCGGGCGCGTCCCTCGGCCTGCATGAGGATGAGCGTCGCGATCATGAACTTCACGGTGTACTCCCTGCTCTTCCTGTTCGAAGCGAGAGCCTCGAACTCGGTCAGATACTGTCTCGCGGTGTCCAGGCTGCCCTCTTCCGTATTGATTCTGATGAGCCAGAAGAGGTCGTTCATCTCGTATTCCTTCTTGCCGGTGTTTCTCGAGAGCACGAGGGCCCGTTCGAGATCCCTCCTCGCCTTCCTCGGGTCACCCAGGAAATAACCGGCCATCCCCCTGTTCCTGATGAAATCCGACTTGCTCCCCTGATCCTTGACCTGCTTGATGTGATCGATCGCCTTCCGGCTCCATTCGTAGGCTTTCGAATAGTCGCCGATCCGCTGGAATATTTCGCTGATGTTGTTGTAGCTGTATGCCTCGATGATCCTGTTGCCGGTCTCTTTCGCGTTCTCGAGAGCTCTTTCCGCCAGAGAGAGCGCATTCTCGTACTGCCCGCGCTGCAGTGCGATGATTGCGAGGTTGTTCCTGCACAGCGGCTGATAGGTCTTGTTCCCTGCTTCCTCGAGGATCCGGAGGGTCTTCCGGTAGTAGGCTTCCGCCCGGTCGCGCTCTTCCTTGTACCAGTAGATGACCCCCATGTTCATGAAGATCTTCGAAAGTCGCAGCTGATCGGGCTGTCTCCGGTCCATTTCCAGCGCGCGGTCGTAGAACTTGAGAGCCCGGTCGTATTCACCGCTGAAGAGATAGATGTTTCCGAAAGCGGCCAGGCTTTCCGCCTTGAGGCCGTCATCACCGGTTCCGATCGCATGGCGGAGGGTCCGCATCGAGTAGTCGTACGCGGCTTCGAACTCCCGTTTGAAGATCGATATGCTCGCGAGATTCTTCAGTGCCATCCCGAGCTTCCGTTCGTCTCCGAGGGCGGTGCTGAGCTCGAGAACGCTTTCGATGTCGCGCTGGGCCCGCCTGTAGTCCCCGATTTGCTGGTGCACCAGCCCGCGTTCTTCGTGGAGGATCAGAAGATGCTCATCACCGAACCATTTTCCTCCGGAACGGTAGAGCTTCAGCGCCTTCCCGTAAAAAACGACGGCTTCGTCGTAGGCGAAGAGATCCCTCGCCTTCCGGGCAGCTCTGACGGCGTACTCGAAGGCCTTCCCGTGATCGCCGCCTGCCTCGAAGTGGTGTGCGAGCTCCTCGGAGCGCTCTTCCACTCCATGAGGGTCGTACTGCTCGATCGCCGCCGCGGCCCGCCTGTGCAGCTCGACCTTCGTGGTCTCCGGTATGCCGGCATAGAGCGCGTGAGCGATGAAATTCTGCACGAATACGTAACGATCACCGTTGAACTCCCTGACCTCCTGGATGATGTTCCCCTGAATGCCCTCATCGATGATGTCGAGCAGGAATCCCTCGTTCGTCTGCAGGATCGTGAGCAGCACGTCGAACTCGAACTCGTTCCCCAGCACCGAGGCGGCCTGAAACGCCTTTCTCGCCTCCGGACTCATCTTTTCGATCCGTCGATTGGTGGCTTCCTGTATCGTGGGCGGCAGATCGCTGATGAGCCCCGGCTGTTTCTGCGACTTCTTCAGGTAATCCACCATCCCCCGGATGAAGAAGGGATTGCCTTCCGTCAGCCGGGAGAGCTCCTCCATCACGCGCTCTTCCGTCTCCTCTCCTTTCAGGAGGGTCCGGATCATCGCCAGCGACTCCTGCTTCGAAAGGCTCCGCAGAGCGATTTTCCGGTACCGTCCTTCCCGCTCCATCGCCTGGAGCTCCCGTTGCGCGAGGGCATTCTGGCTCCTTTCGGGAGAATCGGCGGCCGGCCGGCAGGTGCAGACGATCATGATCCGGCCCGACTCCATGGTCCGCGAGAGGAAGTGCAGGAGCGACAGGGAAGTGACATCAGCCCAGTGTATATCTTCGATAATCATCACGACGCCAACCGCTTCGGCCAGTTTCATGAGAAACTGCCTGAAGGCCTCGAATACCAGGAATCGATCCCGTCCCCCGGTTCCGCGCCTGGTTTTCGGCAGTGAGCTCGCCCGTACCCACCGTGGTGCCAGCCGTGCAAGTTCGACGAGAGAAGCATCAGGCAGGTCGACCGCGTCGATGATCCTGGATTCCTGTTCGTTCGCCAGGCTGTGTGTGAGCAGATCCTTGAACGGAGCGAGCGGTACTTCGGCGGTCTCCTCGTTGCATTTCCCCCTGAGCGTAAGCATCTTTCTGTGTGCGACCTCGCGGGCTACCTGCTCCATCAGGAAGGTCTTCCCCAGACCGAGCTCACCCCGGACGAGAAAGAACCCGGGGTCTCCCGCCTCCGCGCGCCCGACTCCCTTCAGAAGAAGATCGAGCTCCCACTTCTTCCCGAAGACCATCGGGACTCTGTCGCGGGACTTCGACTTTCTGTTTCCGCCGTCCGTGTGCCTGACGCGAACGGGCTTCCCCCTCGTCTTCGAGAGATACAGTGCCTGGTCGGCGAACTCGAGGAGACTGACGAGATCGACTGCATCCTCCGGAAACACGGCGAATCCCAGGCTGACCGACACGTCCTCCAGCCGGGCTTCGCATTTTTCCTCCCAGGAGTAGGTGCGGACGTTGCGCACGATGCGCCGTGCGATACTGAAGGCCTCTTTTTCCATCGCCTCCGGCAGGATGACGACGAACTCGTCCCCCGCCCACCTGCACACGATGTCTTCGTCTCTCACCGATTCCTTGAGAATCGTCCCCACCTGCACCAGCACCCTGTCTCCGATCAGGTGACCGTACGCGTCGTTGATCTCCTTGAACCTGTTCACATCTATCATCATGAGAGAGAATTTCTTTCCGTGCTTCCTGCAGCGTTTTTCCTCCTCGTCGAGGCGCAGCCGGAAGTAGCGGCGGTTGAAGAGCCCCGTGAGATCGTCCATCAGGACCAGCTGCCGGAGCTTTTTCGGATCCCAGAACTCCCCCTGTTCGTGCGACGACGTGTCCTTCCTCTTTTCATCGGAAAAGAGCATCGATGAGAATTCGCCTCCAAATTTTCATGGTGAATGGGCTGAAGCTGCCCGGGCTGAACACCATGTGAAATTGCAAGATTCAGTCCACCCGGGGCGGAGGATGCCCTCCTCTGCTCGGACTGCCGGCCCGAATTCGCGCATCGAGTGAGCTGAGCCGTGGTGTTCCTGTTGAAGACTACCGGACCAGGAGGATATCCGGCTTTGCTACAAAATTGTTGACAACATCCGTATTGTTTGGTACGATTGAAACATCTCGGGGCTGACACTCTCTCCAGATTTACTTTTCGCATGGAGGGCATCATGCAGAAGTATCTTCTCTTTTTCGCAGCGATTCTCTCTCTCTCTCTCTGTTGACCGGTACCGTCTACGCAGAGGATGATCCGGATCCTCTTCCTGATATCATCATCCAGGTCGCAGTTCCGGATACCGTCGACATCTGGGACCGGTTCGATGTAACCATAAAGGTGTGGAATATGGAAGACACGACTGTGGTCGTCACCGCGTTCGACAGCTTCTTCGATCCTTCGCTTGGGTGGTACATCGGTCAACCGAAAAACCTAACACTCACTGCAAACAGGGATACTACTTACGCGGGGCTTGGTTCACCTCATTTAGCAACCCTGGAAGGTACCTGGAAATTTTCTGCGTCCGTCAGTTTTGCGGAGGAAGAAGGTGACATCATCGACCGAGACTATAGAGAAACTGTAGTCATCGAGTGAAACTGAGTACCATGTCAGCCCCGGGATCACCGTTTTCATGGTATTCTGTGAATCCATCCTTTACGGAGGACATCGTGCGAAAGAAGCTGACACTCTCTTTGTCTCTGTTCGTAACTGCTCTCTTCGTCCACACAGGTGTGCTCCCCGGTCAGCCAGTCGGGCCCCGGTTCCTCGAGAGGGGGATTCTTCTCCTCGAGCGGACCGGGACGGGAATTCATCTGTACCCCGAGGGGCCGGCGCTTCACGGGTTCGACCCGGCATCGGCGGGGCCCGGCGGCGACGTCCCGGGAGACGACATGCGCTCCATAAGGTCCTGGACGAGCGCGCATGGTCCGTATGGCGGGTACATCACCGGACTCACCGTCGATCCTCAGGATCCTTCAACGATGTATGTGGGCGGCATGGCGTTCGGCCTGTTCAAATCAACCGACGCCGGGGAAACATGGCTGCCGAAGCGAAACGGAATCGTCTGCGACTGGGTGAACCAGATCGACGTCTTCCCGGGGAATACGAACATCGTCGCAGCAGCCTCGTTCGAGCGGCTGAAGTGGAACGAGGGGGACGTGTACGGCTCGATCGACGGTGGTGAGTCCTGGTTCTCCCTCGGTCTCGAGGGGATCGGGTGGTGGAGAGCCGTCCACCTAACGAGAAAGGACCCGCGTCGAATTCTCGCCGGTGGCGAGGCGGGGATCTATCTCAGCACGGATGCGGGCAAGTCCTGGTCCCACCGGAGCGGTACGACGACGGCCTGGCAGTTCACGAGCGATCCGTCGAGTCCCGACACCATCTACGCGGGTGGAGGACTGGGGAACAGGTACCGGAGCACCGACGGCGGCGAGAGCTGGAGTGATTTCGCCCAGTCCATTCCCAGTGACAACCTCTCCGGTGTCGCGGTCGACCCCGGCAATCCGAACACCATCTATTGCTCAGCCTTCTCTTTCCCTGTTGCTGACGGCACCGAGGGTGTATACAGGAGTACGGATTTCGGTGCATCCTGGTCACACATACTCACACAGAATGCGTGGACGATCAGGATCGACCCGTCGAACCCGGAGATGATCTGGGCGGGTGGAGCAGGGCCGTCATATCTCACCGATCCGAGAGTGTGGAGGAGCACGAACGGTGGTGCGACGTGGACCCAGTACGAGCTCGAAATCGAGCACTATTTCGCCCCTTCGGTGCACGTACTCGAGGTCGATCCCGGAAACGGGGATGAGGTGTACGTGGGGCTCTATAACGCCGGAGTCATGAGAACGACCGACGGAGGTTCCACCTGGGAGGACAGGAGCTCGGGACTGTCGGGCACGCTCATGAACTGTATCGCCGTTCATCCTTCCGAGCCGGCGACCATCTACGCAGGGACGTGGCAGGCCGAGCTCTGGAAGACGACCGACGGAGGAGATTCCTGGTTCTGGTCTTCGAACGGGCTCGACGACATCAATCACTCCGTCATGGATGTGGTCGTCGACCCCAATGACCCAGGGACGCTCTTCATGGGAGCGGACAACAGCGGCATCTATCGATCGACCGACGGCGGGAACAGCTGGATCAACGTCTACCCCACCTATGACCGGGTCTCCTCCGTCGCCATCAGCCCCCATGACTCGGAGGAGATCTGGGCCGGGAAAATCGGTGGTATCCTCAAATCCGTGGATGGTGGGGACACATGGGATAACATGCTGCCGGGGTACGCAACGAGTGTCGTTGCCGTGAGCCCGTTCGATCCGGAGCTCGTCTGTGCGGGAAATCTTGCACTCTCCGGGGGCGACAAGGTAGTGATCTCGGTGAGCAGAAACGGGGGAGAAACCTGGGAAGAGCGCTACACGGACAGTTATGGAGGAATGATAACGTCACTGACTTTTTCCGAGGCCTATTCCGGTTTCATCTATGCGACGAGTCTCAATCACAACGTGATCAAGAGCTTTGACGCCGGCTTCACCTGGATTCCAGATTACGGTGGCTTCGATCCCGGTGGGAGAATCCAGGGGATCGCGGCCGATCCGCTTCGCCACAACACGGTCTATGCCGCAGTGAACGATGACAGGGGATTTTACGCGAGCTTCGACGGTGGAACCACGTGGTATCCCTTCAACGATGGCCTGTGGGTACGGTCTCTCATCACGCTCGAGGTGAATCCTCTCGGGAGCTACCAGATATTCTACACCGGCACGAGCGGAGACGGCATCAGTTACAACTATATCCGGTTGCCCTGATTGATCCACGCCGAGACCGGCAGACTCGCATCGGAGACATCCCCCGCCCGGACAGATTGACGAACCGGTGCGATCCTCGTATCTTTGAGTGGCGTCACCGTCACCGTGAGCCGTTTCCGCAAACGGTCGGATCCCGAACCGGAGGATGTCATGAAAGTTACCGCGCTCTTCCTGCTCTTCCTCATGATCCTCTCCTGCGGTCAGCCGGAGCAGAAGAAGGAGGAGGAAGAGGAATACACCATCGATGGTCTCGAAGTGAAGCCGCCGGAGTACGTTCAGGGACAGCTCCGAAAATTCGCAGCCACCGACATCGAATACGACGAGAGCCTCCTGGACGACACCCAGCCACAGGTCCTCGAAAAACTGGTCGAAGCAGCCGGGTACATGGACGAGATCTTCCTCCGGCAGGTCTATGACCGCAATGTGGAGATCAGGGAGACGCTCAGAAAGAGCACGAATCCGGCTGCCGATCTGTATCTCGATTACTTCCTCATCAATTTCGGTCCCTTCGACCGCCTCGAGGACAACATCCCGTTCATCGGAAACGAGGAGAGGCCGCACGGTGCCGCATTCTACCCGGAGGACATGACGAAGGAGGAGTTCGAGACCTGGCTTGAAACGCATCCCGAGGACAGGGAGGCGTTCGAGAGCAACTTCACGGTCATCAAGCGTGACGGGACAGTGCTCTCCGCCGTCCCCTACTCGGAGGAGTACCGTGAATTCCTGGAGCCGGCCGCCCGGGCACTGCGTGAGGCGGCCTCGCTGACGGAGAATGAATCGCTCGCGGCATATCTCGAGAAGAGGGCGGACGCATTCCTCTCCAACGATTACTACGAGAGCGACATGGCCTGGATGGACATGCACGACAACCTGGTCGATCCGACGATCGGGCCGTACGAAGTCTACGAGGATCGCCTGATGGGATACAAGGCGGCGTTCGAGGCCTTCATCACGCTCAAGGACATCGAGGAGAGCAGGAAGTTCGCGGAGTTCGGTATGTATCTGCCCGAGCTCGAGATGAATCTGCCCATCCCCGAGGAGTACAAGAACACGAAACGCGGTCTCGCATCTCCCACGAGCGTCGCGACCGAGGTGTTCACAGCCGGTGACACGAAGGCGGGAGTGCAGACGATAGCGTTCAACCTCCCCAATGACGAGCGCGTGCGCGAAGCGAAGGGGAGCAAAAAGGTCATGCTGAAGAACGTCATCCGGGCGAAATTCGACAGGATCCTCGTTCCGATCGGGGCTCTCGTCCTGGAAGAAGAGCTGCACGACCAGGTGAATTTCGATTCCTATTTCTACCAGACCTACATGCACGAGATGGCTCACGGGCTGGGCCCCGGCAGGATCGTCGTCGACGGAACCGAGACCACCGTCAACAGGGAGCTGAAGGAGCACTACTCGGTCATCGAAGAGGCGAAGGCCGATATCGTCGGACTGTTGAACGTGTTCTACTTCTACGACCGGGGTCTCCTCGAGCAGGACCACAGGCAGACGCTCACGACGTTTCTCGCCGGGCTGTTTCGCTCGATCAGATTCGGGGTACACGAGGCGCACGGCGGGGCGAACCTCATCGAGCTGAATTACCTGCGAGAGAAGGGTCACATTTCCTACGATCCCGAAAGCCGCCTCTACCGGATCGATTTCGAAACCGCGGCGGAGGGTGTTCGTGACCTCGCCCGGGAGTTCCTCATCATCGAGGCGCTCGGAGACTACGAGTCGGCTGCGCTGTTCATCGACCGCTACGGCACCGTCGGCGAAGATGTCGAGGACATCCTCGAGAAGCTCACGGAGATTCCGGTCGACATCGAACCGCAGTTCGAGATCAGGTGAGCAGAGGCCAGAGGAGGAGCAGACCCAGCGGCCACAGGTAGTAGGAAAACAAGTGGAATTTCCCCCGGTGCAGCGCTTTGACGAGAATTCTCAGAGCAAGGTATCCGACGACGGTCGAGGTGAGAATCCCCGTGAGGAACGGGAGCGCCCCGATGTCGTTGTGGTGATACTGCAGCACGACCTCGAGGGCGTTGGCTCCGAGAATCGCGGGGATGGCAAGCAGGAACGAAAAACGTGCAGCGGTGGAACGCTCGACTCCCAGGAGGAGGGCCGCCGAAATGGTGAGCCCCGATCGGGACAGTCCCGGGATGATGGCGAGCGCCTGGGCGATTCCGATCAGGAGGGCATCACGGAACGTCATCCCCTCCACCTCCCTGCCTCCCTCGAGGGCACGGTGCCTCACGGAGTGAAGCACGACACCCGTGAGAATCAGAGTCCCTCCCACGAGCGATGTCGACGAGAACATGTTTTCGAGAAACAGCGCCACGAACAACCCCGCCACGACCGCCGGTATGGAGCCGGCGACGATGAGAAGGACGATGTGCCGTGCACTGTCACGGTGCGCTTCTTCCCCCCGGAGACCCCGCAGGATGCCGAGTAGATCCCGCCGGAAGTAGACGACGATCGCGATGAGGGTTCCCAGATGAAGAGCCGCATCGAAGAGGAGCTCGGGCTCGTCGAACCCGAGCCATTCCTGGAGAATGACGAGGTGACCGGAGCTCGAGATCGGCAGGAACTCTGTCAAGCCCTGGAGGATACCCAGAAGCATTGCCCGCAGCGGATCTATGTTGTATCCTCTCTCCTGGTGCTGTCGAACTCCCCTTCACGCCGTAAGACCGGCCCGGTTACGTGCTGGAGCTTTCAGCCGAATCCCGGTGTTCGAGCGGAAGGAAGACGGTGAAGCTGGTTCCTTCACCCTCGACACTCTCTACCTGAATCGATCCCCGGTGTGCGTCGACGATCCTTTTCACGATGGCGAGGCCCAGGCCGAGACCGTCGGAGGATCCGCCTCTGCCCGATTGCACGAATCTCTCGAAGATCCGCTCTTTCATGTCATCCGGTATGCCGATACCCTGATCCCGGATTGATATGCCGATGAAACCTTCCCCCATCAGCCCGTCGTCCCGTTCGATGGAGATCGTGTCTCCGTCGTGGGAGAACTTGATGGCATTGTGGATGAGATTGATGAAGAGCTGCGAAAGACGCCGGCGATCGCCGTGGATGAACGGGACCTCCTCTCCCAGCCGATTCACGATCTCGATTTCCCTGTCGCGGGCGATGGGATACGTCTCGGAGACACTTTGCTCGAGCATGTTCTTTACATCGACCGGTTCCACTTCGAGCTCGACGGACCGGGACTCGAACCTCACCAGCTCGAGGAGGTCGTCGATCAGGAGTTCGAGCTTCTTCCCGCTCAGAAAGAGCGTCTCGACCAGCTGTTTCTGATTCATGTTCAGCGTACCGAAGGAATCTCCCCGCAGTGCTTCGGACGTAGTGAGAATCGGGGTGAGCGGTGTCCGCAGCTCGTGAGACAGATTCTCGAAGAACTCCTTCCGGGCTCGTGAAGTTTCCGACAGCTCACTGAAGGCCCGCTCGAGCTGGCGGGAGCTCCGCTTCAGACGTTCGACTTCGGACTGGAGATCTTCATTCCGATCAGCGAGATCGCGATGATCCTCCGACACCCTGCGAAGTTGTGACCGCGCTTTCGCCAGTGCGAGAAGCTGTACGAAAAAGAGCGCCGCGAACGGTGAAACCATCAGAGCCTCGTCCACATCCCGTTCCGAGTACATCCACTCTGCGGACCTGCCCAGAACCAGGGCACCGGTGATCGTCCCCCGGATGAAGAGAGGAAACGCCAGGATGGAATAGTCCGGTACGGCAGGGAGGGGGTGACCGGATTCGGGATCCCGTCCGTTGACAAACACACCGAGCCCGGTCTCCACGACATCGGCTGCGATCATGTTCGTCCACCTCGCCTGATTCTGAAGAGCCTCCGGCAGCTTCCGGCTGGCGACCCGGTTCACCTTCTTCCGGGCGTGATTCACCGAGAAGAGCACGCTCCACGATGCCTCGAAGTACTGCTCGAACGCGCAGTTGATCACGGACGGCGAGGCATCGTCCCACCCGGCGGCAGAGAGGAGCCGGAGGAACTCCCCGATCCTGCGGTGGACTCCGGGTGAATTTCCGGTGGTGTCCCGAAGATCAGCGGAGTCGCTTTTCTCGATCACCGTTCGGCCTCCTCCCGCAGGCCTCTTCGCTCCTCGTCTCCGTTGTATGCCGGCAACCTGACTCTGAACGTCGATCCCTCACCAACCTTGCTCGCGATGTCGATCTCCCCGTCGTGGGCCTCCACGATCTTCTTCACGATCGCCAGCCCCAGCCCCGCCCCCTGGTACTTTCTCGTCGCCGAGCCGTCGACCTGGTAGAAGCGGTCGAAGATCTTGTGGAGCCTCGTTTCCGGGATTCCGATGCCGGTGTCGCTGACCTCGAGCTCGACACGCGAACCGTTCGAGTCCGCCTGCCTGGCCGAACAGCGCACGGTTCCGCCCTCCGCGGTGAACTTCACCGCGTTTCGCAGGAGATTCGTGAGGAGCTGAATCAGATGCCGCTCATCCCCCCTGATGGACGGTATCTCCTCCTCCACCCTTTCGTCGAGGGTGATGCCCTTCTCCCGGGCCAGGGGGGTGACTTCCCGCAGGCTCGATCCGATCAGCATGCCGGCATCGATCGCCTCCATGACGAACTCGAGTTTCCCATCCTCCATGCGGGACAGGTAGAGGAGATCCATGATCAGCTCATTCAGCCTCTTGCCGCTCTGATTGATGGACTGCAGCACTTCCTCCTGCCGTTCTTCCAGCTCGCCGAGGCGCCGCGAGAGGAGCATGTCCGAATTGATGATGATCGGCGCGATGGGCGTTTTCAGCTCGTGGGTGATGTTCTGGAGAAATTCGGCTTTGAACCTGTCGGCTTCGACGAGCTCGGCATTGACTTTTTCCAGCTCCCTGTTCGACTCCTCGAGCTTTTTCGCGAACGCCTCGATGTCTTCCTTCGAAGCACGGAGCTTCTCATTGAGAATCTCGAGCTCCCGGGTTTTCTGCCGGGCTTCGGCAAAGAGCCGCTGGTTTTCAATGACCACCGCCACCTGGTTCGCGAATATCTCGAGCGTCTGTATGGTTTCGAGCGAGGGCCTGACCCCTTCCTTTGGATCCTCGACCAGGAGGAACCCCACGATCTTCCCCACTCTGGATTCGATCGGGACGAACAGTGCGGCGTGGTTTTTCGGGGGAAGACGCTTCTCCGTGTCGCCGACGACGAGGTCATCGTCCGGAGACCGGGAAGCCGACAGGAGGGGTTCGTCGTTGTAGATGAGATATGATCGTCCGACTCTGTTCTTCTCGTCCATCAGATTACTGAACGATTCCCATGAGAGGCTCCTGCCGATCAGCTTTCTGACGACCTCCTTGTCCTCACTCGCAAGAGCCTTGATCGTCACGTTTTCGCCGTCGCTCTCGACCATCCCCAGGGCGACGGAGTCGATGTCGGTCGAGAATCGCACGGACCAGACGATCTCCCGGAGCAGATCGTCGAGGAACACCTGGAGCCGGAACGAGTTGCTCGTGACGAGGATCTGCCTGAGACGCTGCGTCTTTCGTTCCATTTCCTTCGAGAGACTGCTGGTGTGGAGACCGAGAGCGATGTGCTTCGCTATCAGTTTCATGACCTCGAGTTCTTTCTGCGTGTAGGCCCGCGGACGCATGTCGAACAGCTCGGCAGTGCCGATGACCCTGTTTTCCACGAAGAGAGGAGTGATCAGAGCCGAACAGAACGATCCACGGCCGGGGGCGCCGGTTTCCCCCTCCTTCCCTCCGGTGTCACGGGACATGTCGGTGATGAGAACCGGCCGTTTCATCTCGATCGTCCTCCCGTGGGGTGAACCGTCGAGGAGATTCACCCGGGACTGGACCGGCCGGCTGTCATGACGGGAATCGACGTAGGCGCCGAGCAGCTCCGAGCCGTCGGCGGTCAGTGTGTGGAGTGCCATCCGGTGATGGGGAATGAGCTGTCTCACGATTCTCGAAAGGTCGAGGAGCCGCTCCGTTTCCTCGGAAGGGTCGGTGAAGAGATTGACGATCAGCGACAGTGCGGACAGGACCCCCTGCTCTTCGGCGACCTTCTCCTTCAGCCTCATTTTCTCGAGGGTGTCCGACATGACCACGAGGAGGGCCGATTCACCTTTCCACCTGGTCGGCTTCACCGAGATATCGACGGGAATCGTAACCTCGTCGGAGCGTTCCAGTTCGAAGGCGAGCGAAGCGTCCGTGTCGCTTTCGAGGACCTTCTGCATCGCGACGCTGAGATCCCCGGTGGAGTTCTCGGAGAGAACGTCGTAGAGAGTCGTTTTCGAGAGTTCCTCGCGCGTGAACCCGATGAGCTGATACGCCCTCTTGTTGAATTCGAGAATGGAAAAATCGCTGGTTCGAACGAAGAAGCAGGCTTCGTTGATTCCATGGAGAAGAGAGTTGAAGCGGACCTCGAGATCTTCCAGTTTTCCCAGATCCCTGACGCCCTTCACCTCGTATTTCCTGCGCCAGCCGAGAAAGCTCCGGAGGCTTATCAGGAGGAGGCTGGAGAGGAGTAGAACGATGATCAGGACGGTTCTGTCCATAAATCACTCCCCTGCTGGCTCACACGGTCTCCATGTACCGGAGATAGACGTTCTCGAGGTCACTCTGCTGAAAGCTCTGCCTGTCCATGACGGTCATCAGCCTCCCCTCGCGCATGATACCGATCCTGTCGGCGATCGCTTTCGCCCGGAAGATGTCGTGTGTCGACATGAAGATCGTCTTCCCTTCATCTCTCATTTCTTCGAGGAGACCGAGAAACTCCCTGGCGGCTTTCGGATCGAGACCGGACGTCGGTTCGTCGAGCAGAACGACGGGAGCCTGTTTCGTGATCGCTATGGCGATACCGAGCTTCTGGAGCATCCCCTTCGAGAATTCACTGACGCGCATTTCGTGGACGGCGCTGTCGAGACCGACCCTCTTCATGATAGCGTAGCAGCCGCTTCTGTCCAGATCGCTCCTTCCGCCGATACGGGTGAAAAATTCGAGATTCTGCCGGGCGGTGAAAGCGCCGTACAGCCGGACGTTTTCAGAGACGAACGACACGTTCTCCTTTGCCCGGAGCGTGTCCTCGAGGATGTCGTGACCGCATATCCTCGCCGTGCCCTCGGTCGGTTCGATCAGGTTGAGGAACAGGTTGATCGTCGTCGTTTTTCCAGCTCCGTTCGCTCCGAGGAGACAGAATATCTCTCCTCCCGACACCTCGAGATCGAGATGGTCGAGGGCGAGCAGTCCGTCTTCGTAACATTTTGTGAGACCGACGGCTTCGAGCACGCGTGTCCCCCCTATCTCTTCGCAAGTCTCAAGCCAAAGTACACCACTCCCGCCACCATGATGAACAGGACGAAGAGGAGCAGCAGGGAGAAGAGCAGGCTCGAACCGGCCTTGACGTGAATCCTCACGCGCTTGTCCTCCGCCTGGACGAGACGGTTGTTGCTGGTCGCTTCGGTCCTGATCCTGACGACGTAATCGCCGATTTCGATGCCCTCCGGAAGATCCAGCCGGACATCGACGGGGGCATCCTTCTCCGGATCGAGCGTCGTGATGACTTCCGGTTCGAGCGACGCACGCCAGGCGAACGGCGTTTCGGCCTTGACCAGAATGTTGTCGAGCCTCCTCGTGCCGGCATTCTTGATGGAGATCTCCATCTCGACATCCTCTCCCACGGAGATCTCGTGGTAGAGGTTCGCGGCGTTCACCTCGATCTCCCCGACGCCGCGGGGGATCAGCGTGAGCGCCACCTTGCCGGCCTTGATGAGGTCCAGCTGGTCTTCGGTGAGATCATCCGCTTCCGTTGCCAGGGCATCGAGCTGGCTCCGCGCCTCCTGATCGAGAACCATGGCATAGAATTCTATCGGGCGGTCGATCTCCACCTGTCCGTCCACCCGTTCACCGAGAAAGAGCCGGAGATTGAGATTCTGAACCGTTTCGCCCTCGGTGAATTTCACCTGGGTCAGGCGTGCTCCCGTCGAGGGATCGGCGAACTCGTAGTGAATCTGTGAGGGAAGGTTGAGCACGGCGAGACCGAAGATGTTCACCTCGTCGGTGAACCGCTCGAGCTTCAGATCGTACGTCGCCGAGCTCCCCAGGTCGGCCTCCTGGGAGAACTTCGAAGAGGTGAGCGTGACGACATCCGCCGTGCTGTCCTTCTCGAGGAAAACCTTCTTCTCGACTTCCTTGTCATAGTACGATATCGCCACGACCGCCTCGTTGACGTCCCGGAGCAGGCCGAAATCTATCGTGACCGGATTCCCGTACCGCATGACATCGATCTTCTGCTCGTAGGGTCTGCTGATGATTGTGCCGTCCATCTTGAGAGAGACGAAGACGTTCTGCAGCTCGTAGAGCTTGATGTTATCCGTAATAACGTCATCCTCGAGCATCTTGATCTCTTCGAGCTTGAACGCGCCCCCCATGGTGTTCTGCAGCGTGATCTTCACCCGCTTCTCACCCTTCTCGTCCTGATACTTGATTGCGTTCTTGATCATGATGTGGGGCTTCTCGTAGGCCAGATCGAGGTATCTCTGGCTGTATTCCACCTCGCGCGTCAGGTATTCCGTCTCGATCTCATTGTACTTTTCCCGGGAAATGAGCTCTTTCTCGAGGAGCTCCTTTGCGCGCTCGTACCTCGTACGGGCGTCCATCAGGCGCACGTGGGCTTTCTTCAGCTCGAGCAGGCGGTAGCGCTCGTCACGCTTGAGGTCGATGATCTCGAGGTCATCGTACTGGGGAGCCGCCCGGCAGGAGGAGACTTCTGCTGCGAACAGGACGAACAGGAGAAGACAGGAGCAGAGTACGGAAGCGCTGCATCTCATGGAACACCCTCCCGGCGAGGCTTCGAATTGCGCTCCGGATCTCACCACAGCTGCCCTCGGTCGTGAGAAGGAGTCATCCAATAATCTTATAGAGAGCGCCCCAAAAGTCAACGGAGGAAGGGACGGGGAGACCCCGGATCACGTGTCAGTCCGGATGCAGGGAATACGGTGAAAAAAAAGTGAGGGCGAAGCGTAACGACTCTTCGCCCCCTGCTCTGTTCTGTCTTCCCTTCAGTTGAGGAAGGATTCGAGCGGCCTGCTCCGAGAAATGTGCCGCAGCCGGCTGATGGCCTTCTCCTTGATCTGCCGGACTCGCTCCCTGGTGATACCGAGAATGGAACCGATTTCTTCGAGGGTCATCGGTTCGCTTCCGTCGAGACCGTAGTAGAGTTTGAGAATCCTCGCCTCGCGTTCCTTGAGAGTCGAGAGCGACGCCTTGATGGTCGTCGTGAGTGCGTTCTCGTATGTCCCCTCGTCTGGACTCGGATGGAAGTCATCTGCGAGGTAGTCGCCGAGCTTGTTGTCCTCGCCGGGGGTGATCGGCGCCTCGAGAGATGCATGCGGCTGGGAGATCTTTAGCGTCTTGCGAAGCTCTTCGGGATTGAGATCCATTTCCTGGGCGAGCTCCTCGACGCTCGGTTCGCGGCCCAGCGTCTGAGTGAGGGTGTTGGCCTTTCTTCCAACCTTGTACAGTGCACCCGCTTTGTTGAGAGGCACCCGCACGATTCGTGACTGCTCCGCGAGAGCCTGGAGAATAGCCTGACGGATCCACCACACCGCGTAGGAGATGAACTTGATCCCCTTCGTTTCGTCGAACTTGAGCGCCGCCCTCATCAACCCGACGTTTCCCTCATTGATGAGATCTGCGAGTGAAACACCCTGGTTCTGGTATTTCTTCGCCACGCTTACGACGAAACGGAGGTTCGACCTGGTGAGCTTGTTCAGGGAATTCTTGTCTCCCTTCTTGATCCTGCTCGCCAGCTTGATTTCCTCCTCCCGGTCGAGAAGCGGATAAGTGGAAATCTCCTTCAAGTACAGATCCAGGGAATCTTCTTCAAAGGAGTTGTCCTTTTTTTTCAGATCCATGTGGACCTTACCTCCTGCCAAAACTGCCACAAGGATAACAGACGGGTGGCGCTCATTCTGTAAGCCAGCTTACACTTTCCCCTACCTGATGATGTTCCCGATCCTCCCGAAGCGAGGCAGGAACTTCTCCCTGTCCCAGGAGAAGTAGATGAAAAGCGGTTTTCCGACGATAAGACCCCGGTCCACGAATCCCCACATCCTGCTGTCCGAGCTGTTGTCCCTGTTGTCGCCCATGACGAAGTACTTGTCTTCCGGTACGACGATGGGACCGAAATTGTCCCGAACCAGCGGAAACCGGGGAGTTTTCACGACCTCCGTCGTCTTGCGTGGATTACCCGTTATTCTCTTCGAAATGAACCTGACGTAAGGCTCATCGAGCCTTTCGCCGTTCACGTAAACCGCTTTGTTGATCATCTGGACGGTGTCACCCGGTACCGCGATGCACCTCTTGACGAAATCCAGGTCTTCATCGAGAGGATACTTGAAAACGACGATGTCACCCTTTTCGGGTTCATCGATCGATGGGAGATGAATGTCCGTAAAAGGAATCTTCGGACCGTACACGAGCTTGTTGACGAGGAGAAAATCACCGACGAGAAGCGTGTCCTCCATGGAACCCGTTGGTATCTTGAACGCCTGTATGAAAAACGCCCTGATGAACAGGAAAAGGACGAAGGCGATGACGAGTGATTTCGCCCACTCACGACCCTGATTCCTCATCCAGCTGTTGATGCCCTTCTGCTCGGTCTCCTTCATCTGTACCGAATGCTCCGGATGGGGCTTCCTCCGCTCGGGGGGTTCGGCCACCATGTTATAAAACGAATCCCCTGTCTTGTTCCACTCTTCACACGTCGATCTGGGCTCTCTGGAGCTTCCCGCTGTAATCGACGTACACCGTCTTCAGTTCCGTGAAGAACTCATAGGGCCCCCATCCGCCTTCCCTGTGCCCGTTCCCCGTCTCCTTGACTCCTCCGAAGGGAAGATGGCACTCCGCACCGATTGTGGGTCCGTTGATGTAGGTGATACCCGCTTCTATTTCTTCTATTGCGGCGAAAGCGGCGTGGACGCTTGCGGTGTAGATGGAAGACGACAGCCCGTATCGTGAATCATTGATGACGTCCATGGCTTCCTGAAGGTCGGCGACCTTCAGCACGGAGAGTACCGGGCCGAATATCTCTTCCCGGGCTATTCTCATCCCTCGGGTCACATCGGAGAAAACCGTCGGCTCGTAGAACCAGCCCTTTTCCAGGACGCCGTCCACCGCTTCCTTCCCGCCGCAGAGAAGTGTCGCCCCTTCGTTCCTGCCGATCTCTACATATTCGTCCACGATCCGGCGCTGATCCCGGTTCACGAGCGGTCCCACGTCCACCGACTCGTCGAGCCCGTAGCCGAGCTTGAGCTTCCCGGCCCGCTCGACGACCATGTCGACGAATCGATCGTGGATCTTCTCGTGGCAGATGAGCCTGCTCGTCGCGGTACAGCGCTGTCCAGTGGTGCCGAACGCTCCCCAGAGGACGCCTTCGAGAGCGAGCTCCAGGTCGGCGTCGTCCATGACGATCTGGGCATTCTTCCCGCCGAGCTCGAGCGAGACACGCTTGAGCGTCGACGCGGATCCTTCCGTGATGGTTTTCCCCACGGCGGATGAGCCGGTGAAGGAGATGAGATCCACCCCCCGGTGCTCGACCAGCGGCGTGCCGACACCCCACCCTCCTCCGTGAACGAGGTTGACCACACCACCGGGTATGCCGGCGTCGGCGAGTATCTCCACCAGTGTCGTGGCGCTCAGGGGCGTGTCGCTGGCCGGCTTGAAGACCACGGTGTTGCCGCAGGTGAGTGCGGGGAAGATCTTCCAGGTCGGGATTGCGATGGGAAAATTCCATGGTGTGATGATCCCGGCGACGCCGACCGGCATCCTCGTGGTCGTGGCGAACTTCCGGGGCAACTCCGAGGGAACCGTTTCGCTGAAAAGACGCCTTCCTTCTCCGAAAGCGTAGTACGCCGTGTCGATGCCTTCCTGCGTGTCGCCGCGCGTTTCGACCAGGATCTTCCCCATCTCCCTGGTCATGTTCCGGGCGAGCTCGTCCTTGCGGGCGGTGAGGATGTCCCCGACGCGCTTCATGATCTCGGCGCGCTTCGGTGCGGGAACTCTGCGCCAGAAGGGATATGCTTCGCGGGCTGCGGCAACCGCTTCATCGACATCGCGGTGATCGGAATCGGGGAACACCCCGATGAGATCGTTCCGGTGGGCGGGATTTCTGTTCTCGAAGGTCTTTCCCGACTGGGCGGGTACCCATGAGCCTGCGATGTAGTTCGAGTACGTTTCCGTCAACGATCCACCCTTCGTTCCGGCAAAGAAAATAGTAGATAAATATACGCGTAGAACGAAACCTGTCAACAGTTAATCGCCTGAGGACTTTCCCCAATTTTTTCCGCGCCGTTCAGCCATCGAAGAGCCGAAGCTGTGGCGAAGCGAGCAGAGGCTTTGTATGGGCTCTTGAGGGGCCGTAGCTGATCGTGAAGACTTCATCCTTGCCTCCGGTCACCTTCACCACTGTCTCCTCATAATACATCGGACACGCCAAAGCCAGGTCCAGAGTCACATGCGGCGCCCCCTTGAAGATCAGGTGACGGTCCCCCTTGAGTCTGATGATGAACCGGGCACCTCTCTTCCTGAACATATCGAATCGAACAGTCTTCCCCGGTCCCTTCCACGGTCTTTCACCCAGATGCCCCGGTCCTTCGTGCCGGCACGAACCGCATCCACCGCCTTCCCGATCTCATCGTTCTCGCTCACCTTACTCAGTTCGGACATTGATTTCTGGGGAAAGTCCTGTTGATCGGAATTGATCGGGGAAGATCTCAGGGAAGGGCGCTTCCCCCCTCAGGAATTCCCCCCTCGGGAATCGTCGCCGGATGAGCGTTTCAGGCCGTATTTCTCGATCTTCTTGTAGAGATTGCTGCGCTGCATTCCCAGCTTCCGTGCCGTTTCGCTGACGTTCCAGTCGTTTTCCTCGAGTTTCCTCTTCAGAAACTCCTGCTCTGTCCCTTCCCTGAACTCCTGGAACGAGTCGAACGAATAATCGGCGGCCGGAGCCTCGTGCCGACCGGCCTCGAAGTCTGCCTCGACGTCTTCGCGGGTTATGACCTCTCCGGTGGAGAGAATCGCCATCCGCTCCACGACGTTTCTCAATTCCCGGATGTTTCCGGTCCAGGAGCGTCCCTTCAGAAATTCCATGGCGCCGTCCTCGACGGCGGGAGCCCGAATGCCGTTCTCGAGTGCGTAACCCTCGAGGAAAGCGCGCACGAGCTCGGGAATGTCCTCCCGCCGCTCCCGCAGCGGAGGAACCGATATCTGCACCACATTGAGACGGTAGAAGAGGTCCTCCCGGAAGGTCCCTTTCCGGATCTCCTCCTGGAGGTCCTTGTTGCTCGCGGAAAGAATCCTCACGTCCACTTCGAGTTCTTTCTGTCCACCGAGCCGCGTCACGGTACCGGTCTCGATGGCCTTGAGAACCTTCGATTGGGCCGGGAGCTCCATGTCTCCGATCTCGTCGAGGAACAGTGTTCCGCCGTCGGCGAGCTCGAACTTGCCCTTTCGCGCCGTCATCGCGCCGGTAAAGGCGCCTTTCTCGTGCCCGAAGAGCTCAGACTCGACGAGCTCCCGCGGTATCGCGGCACAGTTCAGCTCGATGAAGGGGCCATTCGACTTTCTGCTCATGCGATGGATGTACCGCGCGACCAGCTCCTTTCCCGTGCCGTGCTCACCGGTGATCAGAACACGGGCGTTGGTCGCCGCGACTTTTTCCGCCATTTCGATCACTTCCCGAATCGCCGCGCTGCTTCCGACGATCCGGTATTTCCGGTCGACATCGGTTCTGAGATCCCTGTTCTCTCGTATGAGCTTCACCGCGGAGAGCGCATTCTCGACCGTGATGAGCACCCGGTTCTCGTCGAGCGGCTTCTCGAGAAAATCGAAAGCGCCCTTCTTCAGAGATTCGACGGCCGTCCCGATGGTACCGTGACCTGAAACCATCACGACGGCGACATTCTCCCCCACCGTTTCCTTCAGGCGACCGAGAACCTGGATTCCGTCGATGCCGGGAAGCTTGACGTCGAGCAGGACGAGATCCGGCTCCTCCTGCTCGAACGCGTCGATCGCGGACTCGCCGTCCCCCGCGAGAGTGACCCGGTACCCTTCGTACTCGAGGAGCTGTTCGAGGCTCTTCCTGACGCCTTCTTCGTCATCGACGACCAGTATTCGTTCTCCCGGCATCCTTCTCTCCCTAACGGTCGATCTACCAACCCGAATTATTCATACGCTTTCGATTTTGGCGGCCGCTTTCATCCCTCTTTTTCCAGCGGGATGCTCTTCCTCGTCGTGTAGAGGGGACCCTCGGATCTGAGTACACTCTGTATGACGTGCAGGCTGTCGATGTGGAACGTGACAGGCTCGAACACGGCCTGCTCGAGCCTCCTGCAGAGCTCCTTCAGGTTACGCGTCCCCTTGACCCTTCCGATCGTCAGGTGCGGCGTCCAGCACTTTTTCTCGGGCGGGAACCCGATGCTCTGGAATCCCGTTTCGATCCGCCGGTGAAGGTTCATCAGCCCTCTCGCCTGGTGAGCTCTCACCCAGACGATCCGGGGCCTGCGAAGCGACGGGAACGCACCGACCTCCTGGATGCGAAGATCGAAAGGGGGAATCCCGCCGGCCGACAGGCGGGACACTTCATAGATTTCCCCGAGCCTCGTCTCCTCGACCTCTCCGAGAAACTTGAGCGTAAGATGCATGTTCTCCGTTTTCACCCATTTCACCTGAGCATCTGCTCGGGTGAAATCTTCGACGAGATCTCCCAGCCGATCTTTCAGCTCCTCCGGCAGTGCCAGTGCAAGAAAAAGACGCATCGTTCGTTCCCTTCCTTCACTCCGTCCCGGGGCTCCTTACCCCTCTCAGGAGAAGGGGAGACCGGCCGTCGACCTCCAGAGGAGATCCATCACCGCGGCGCAGGCACCCTCTTTTATGTCCCGCCTCCCGCCGATGAGCCTCAGGCGCTTCAACACGGCCCTGCCTTCACCCTGAAAACCGACGTAGACGGTACCGACCGGCTTTTCCGGAGATCCACCGTCCGGCCCCGCGATCCCGGTGACCGCGATCCGGTAATCGAATGATCCGTACTGGGAAAGTCCCGCCAGCATCTCACCGCATGCCTGCCTGCTCACCGCTCCCCATCGATCGAGGGTCTTCCGGGACACACCGAGCATGCCGACTTTCGAATCGTTCGAGTACGTCACCACGGAGAGCATGAAATAGGAGGAGCTTCCGGGGACATCGGTCAGCCTGTCGGACAGGAGTCCGCCGGTCAGTGATTCGGCGACGGCGATTTTGTTTCCGGCGTCAATGAGACGCCGTCCGACCGCCTCGACGATGCTCTCATCACCGTTACCGTAGACGTACTTCTCGAGCGAGCTCTCTATTCTCCCCATTGCCGACGCATACCGTCCGGGATTCCGGCTCAGATCATGGACGAAGACATCGTAACCCGGCGGTGCAGGGAGAAATGCTATGGACACGGCCGGTTCGGATTCCCGGAGAGACCGGACGAGTTCCGCTGCCTGCTTTCTCGACAGGCCGGCGATTCTGATCGGATTCCTGATCGTCACTGGTTTCATTTGTCAGCCCTGCTCGAAACCCTATGAATAACCCAGGCTAGAGAATTCCCGAAGCGAGCATGACACGAAGTACGATGTTTGCATAGACACCGGCCAGGACGTCGTCGATGACGATGCCGACGCCCCCCGGCAGGTGCTGAGATCGTTTCACCGGCCACGGCTTGACGATGTCGAAAAATCGGAACAGGACGAACGCGGCCGTTATCACGGAGAACTCGAATCTTTCGATGGAGAAAACGGTCACCAGGAATCCGCACACTTCGTCGAGGACGATCGGCCCGGCGTCGTGGCCCAGCTTCTTCTCGGCTTCTCCGGAGCTGAGAATCCCGATCACGACCAGGACGACGATCAGGGGAAGTTCCACGACGGACGGCTCCTTCAGGAAGACGAAGACGCCGCTTGCCAGGACGAGCGTCGTCGCCGTGGCTGGCATGAATGGAAAGAAGCCGAGACCGAACACGGAAGAAAGAGCGACGTGGAACCGGGAGAATCTTCCCGGCCGGTCGCCCGCTACTGCGGCTGCATCCTGAACTGTCGTCATGACGCGACCCCGTGCGCTCGCCATCCCGTTCTCACTCGTCCGCGGGTCCGTCTCCCGGCACCGGCCCGTCCTCTCACCCGAGCAGGTTCCTGAATCTGAGGATGTAGAGGAGGCCGGAGATCGCCGTGAGGGCGATGACGAGCCAGAGCGTGTAGTAATTCAGGTACCGGTGAAAGATGTCGAATCCCTGGAAATGAATGTCGGTATAATCCCGGGCGACTCCGAGGTGCACGTACCGGACGAGAACCGAGCCGATGAAGAAGTTCTGCGTGAGGGTCTTCAGCTTCGCAAGCCCGCTTGCCTGGAGATAGTTCCCCTGCTCCTTGACGATGTAACGGAACAGCATGATGATCACCTCTCTGCCCATAATGACCAGGATGATCCAGAGCTTCACGTCCTGGAAAGCCGCCGCCTGGTTTCTGAGCAGGTAGAACGGAATGAAGGCTGCGGCGAGCAGACACTTGTCGGCGAGCGGGTCGGCTACTTTTCCGAATTCCGTAACCACCCCGTGTTTTCTTGCGAGGTAGCCGTCGTAGAGATCGGACACGGCCGCCGTGAGGAACACGAAGAATGCGAACACCCGGGAGAGGATATCGTCGGAGTACAGGATGAGGATGAAGAGCACCGGACTCAGCAGGAGCCGGATCACGGTGATCTTGTTGGGAAGGGTCACGTGGCGCCCCCTCCGGGCCACTCGATCGGCTTCCCGGCGGCCGTGCCTGTTTCGATCAGGTGGTTCGAGACGGTCATGAATGTTTCGAGAACACCTTCACCCTGAATCGCCGAAGCCCTGAGAGAATCCTTCCGGAAGAAATTGACCCTCCTGTCGAGCACCTCGAGGGGGAGGGCCCCCGGCAGATCGGACTTGTTGAACTGCAGGACGACCTGAGTCGATTCGACGTTCCGCTTCCACGCCGTGAGCGCATCCATGAGAGTCCACAGGGAAGCACGGCTCTCCTCGATGCATTCGAGCTGCGAATCGAGGACCATCACGATGCCGTGACTGTCGTGGAGAATCATCTTCCAGAGATGCTGATAGTCCTCGACCGACGGCAGGCTGGTGAGCTTGAAGTGGATCGGCTCGCTCACTCCCGACACGAGCGTGAACGAGAGGAAATCGATCGGCGACTTCCCGATACTGGAGACGCTGGCGCTGATAATGGACGAGAGATCGCCGTGGGAGATCGCCGTTTCGATGAAGCGCAGGTTCGTGGTTTTCCCACTCCCGCGCGGACCGCAGTATGCAAGCCTGAATTCCACGAACGACCCGTTTCGCTGATGATTGGATGTCAGACCGGATCCTGCTCGAAATCGTATGAATAACCCGGGCTGCTAACGCAGCTCCCGTCTTCCTTCCAGTGCCCGGGATATGGTCACCTCGTCGGCGTATTCGATGTCCCCGCCCACGGGGAGACCTCTCGCGATTCTGGTCACCTTCACTCCCGCGGGTGCGAGCACCTTTTTCAGATACAGTGCCGTCGCCTCCCCCTCTACACTCGGATTGGTTGCGACGATGACCTCGCGTACTTCTCCGTTTCTGACACGGGAGAGGAGTAGATCGACGGTCAACTGTTCCGGACCGATCCCGTCGAGAGGTGAAAGAACCCCCCCGAGCACATGATAGAGACCCCGGTATTCACCCGAACGCTCGATGGCGCTGACGTCGCTCGCTTCCTCGACGATGCAGATAACCGACCTCTCACGGCCCTCGTTCCGGCAGACGTGACAGGGATCCGTTTCCGTGAGATTTGCGCACACCGAGCAGGGCTTCACGTTTTCCTTGACCTCCCTGAGCGCATTGCACAGTGCGTCCGTCTCACTCTTCGACGTCTTCAGAACGTGATAGGCAAGACGGTGGGCCGTCTTCCGCCCGATTCCGGGAAGCCTGGCGAATTCCTCGACGAGTTTCTCGATCGCTCCCGACATGGACCGTCCGCAGGATCAGAACAGACCGGGAAGGCTGACGTCTCCCGTCACCTTCTTCATTTCCGCCGCTGCCATCTCCGAAGCCTGGCCGAGAGCTTCGTTCACGGCGGCGAGCAGAAGATCTTCCAGGAGCTCTATTTCCTCGGGATTGACGACTTCGGGCTTTATCCTGATCTCCACGATCTCCTGCTGCCCGCTGGCGATCACCTCGACGACTCCGCCGCCGGCGGAAGCACTGATTCTCTTCTCTGCCAAATCTTCCTGTACCTTCTTGATGGCACCCTGCATTTTCTGTGCTTGCTTCAGAAGCTGGCCTATGTTCTTCATCTTCCCCATATCCTCCTCTTTATGTCATGTCCTGTTACGCTCCGTGATCTATCTCCTCGGCATCCAGGATCGCTCTCAGATCGTCGACTGTCGTGTCCGCTCCGGCGCACTCTTCGTCATGCACCGGCGGCGTGCCTTCTTCATCGAACCGGATCTTCAGAAAAACATTCTTTCCGCACACGCTCGACATGCACTCGTTCATCAGAGAGACGTGTGCAGGGTGCTCGAGCTGCTCCCTGGTGAAAGAGTTCATGCATCCCGCCCGCAGGGTAAACATCTCTCCGTCGAATGCCAGCGGTTCCGCGCGGGCCAGGAGCCCGAACAGAGTGACTTTCTTCCGCCTGATCGTTTCCATGAAAAACCGCCAGATCTCGGTCGCGTCACTGCTTTGGACCACCTTCCCGCCGGGATTCTTCCGGGGATTCGAGCCCTCGTTCTTCACCTTCCCCGCCGCGTTACCCCGGCTCACCTTCTCCGGGCTCTTCCGACCGCCGCCCGTGTCCTTCTCCAGGGAGATGAACCTGAGAAGCATCGTTTCGAGCATGACCCTCTTGAGTTCGGAATTCCTGAAGAGCTCCCTGGAGAGGGACAGACGGTCGAACATGTCGAACAGGCGCGCTGTCTCGAACTGCGGCAGGATGTCCCGGTATTCCGCAATGATGGAGTCCGGCACCTCGAACACGTCCTCCTGCTCGTCCCCCTGCATGAGAACGATGAGATTCCGGATGTGCTCGATGAGCCCGTCGTAGAGCTCGCAGAGATCGATCCCGCTCAGTGCGACTCTGCCGAGAAGACCGATCACCGTCTTCCCTTCACCGGCGGCGATGCCCTTCAGCAGATTCACATACAGTTCATCCTCGACCATACCGGTGACGACGAAGACGTCGTTCGCATCGAAGCCGCCCCCGGCAAACGCACGCAGCTGATCGAAAAGGCTCAGTGCATCACGGAGGCTGCCTTTCGCCTTTCTTGCGATGGCGTAGCGTGTTTCCTCGCTGAGCTCCAGGCCCTCATGGCCGGCGATCCGGCTCAGATAAGCCGCAATCGCCGACCTGCCGACCTCCCGGAAATCGAACCGCTGGCACCTGGACAAGATCGTCAGAGGAACCTTCCGGGGCTCGGTCGTCGCAAAGATGAACATGACTCTGTCGGGGGGTTCTTCGAGAGTTTTCAGAAGAGCGTTGAACGCCTCGTTCGTCAGCATGTGCACTTCGTCGATGATGTAGACCTTCGTCGTCGCCTTGCCGGGTGCATACCCGACCTTCTGCCGGAGATCCCTGACGTCGGCGATCCTCCTGTTCGAAGCTCCGTCTATCTCGATGATGTCGAGCGCTCTGCCCTCCCTTATCTCGACGCACATGTCGCACTCGTCGCACGGCTCTGCACCGTCGCGCGAGCTGCAGTTGACCGCCTTCGCCAGGATCCTCGCCATCGTCGTCTTCCCCACACCCCTCGGCCCCGCGAACAGATAGGCGTGCGACAGCCTTCCCTGAACGATCGCGTTCCGGAGAGTCGTGGAAACGTGTTCCTGCGAGAGAACCTCGCTGAAGAGACCCGGCCGGTATTTCCTGGCACTCACCAGTGCTGTTTCGACAGGTATCAGAGAATCATTCTTCATCGGACTCGATCCCAGCCCCTGGATCGGAACTTCCGTGTTGTCAACACGTTCCGGCGAACATCGAATCGGTGGCCGGTCTGTCCGGCGGTGAGATGTATTCCGGGAGAGATCACGACCTCGGATTTTGCTATACTAACACCTGTCCAAATCGATGTCAAGGCACTCCCGCACCGGTATCGGCACGCAGAGCCCGGAGGTTCTCGCGGGCCGCCCGAAAGCCCGGCTTGAGCCGCACCGCCTCCATGAAGTGGCGCTCGGCTTCCTCTCTCTTTCCCTCCCCGGCGAGGAGGAGGCCGAGACTGTTGTGGGCGCCGGCATGATGCGGCGCTCTCTCGAGCACGTCGAACAGGCACTCCTTCGCCTCTTCGGTGCGGCCGAGAGCCGCGAGCGACTGTCCTCTGGCGAAGAGGATGTCGGGATCGGAAGGATTCAGAGAGAGAGCATTCTCGAAGTGCTCCAGCGCCTCGTCGAACTCTCCTGTCCGGTGGAGAGCCACTCCGAGGTTGTAGTGCGCCCTGGGCTGGTTCCGATTCACGGCCAGTGCGCGCCGGTACTCCCGGATGGCGGCTTCGAAGTTCCCCGTCCGGGCCAGTGCGAACCCGCGGTTGACATAGGGTTCCGCATAGGTTGGTTTGATCTCCGTTGCTCTGCGGAAATGCTCGAGCGCCTCGGAGGTTCTTCCCTGCCTGTCGAGGGCGATTCCGAGGTTGTTGTGAGCCACGTAGTTGCCGGTGGTGACGTGGATCGCGTGCCGGAACAGCCGGATCTCGTCCTGCCAGAAGCCGACCTGTCTTCTCGTCGCGAAGAAGCAGGCGACGACGATCCCGATGGAAAGGACCGCGGACAGGGAGACACGAAACCGGTTCCCCGCCGCCCACCC
Organism: uncultured Gemmatimonadota bacterium; assembly: GCA_964566685.1. Classification (GTDB taxonomy): domain Bacteria; phylum Gemmatimonadota; class CAZMKB01; order CAZMKB01; family CAZMKB01; genus CAZMKB01. Next base: position 32,360 of record CAZMKB010000006.1, read on the forward strand.
GGCGATGACCCAGACGAATCCCGTGAAGAGTCCGACAGCGGGAAGGTAGAGGTAGCGGTCGGCCAGAGCCTGTGCTCCCTGCTGAACGAGGCCGATCACCGGCACCAGGATGCCGAGATACCAGAAGACACCGACGGCGAAGGCGGGGGAACGGCGGACGTACCTGACGGCCGGGAACAGGAGGAGCAGGATGAGGAGAACGGAACCGATGACGGTCCACAGGGGAAGTCTGTCCAGCGGGTGGGGATAGAAGACCGCGAGGTCAACGGGGATGATGAGCTTTCTGATGTAGGTGACGTACGAAACGACCACGTTTCCGAGACGAACATCGAGCCCGATATCCATCAGTGTACCGGCCCAAGTTTTATTTAAAAAATTTTCTTCCTATACTTCCTCGGACTGGGTGGTTA
>CAZMKB010000007.1:0-8203 GCA_964566685.1 uncultured Gemmatimonadota bacterium
AACGGCGTCATGGCCTCCATGCTCGTGTTCGATGAAGAAGGGAAAGTGTACCCGCCCTCGCTCGAAGAGACTATTCTGGACATTGCCGATCCGCAGAGAAAGGTCAAGGATTCGATGAAGCGGAGGTTGAGGGGTAGTGCGAAGGGACCCGGAGAGATGGCCGAAGGTCTGTGGGAAGATCTCTCCATGGAGCGGAACGTGTTCAACTTCCTGGCGGATTATGATGACCGGTTCGACTTCTACGCGTTCTACACGCACACCACCGATGCCGCGAAGCATCTCTACTGGAAGTTTCGGAATCCCGATCTCTTCGAAACCGGACTCTGGAAGCGGACCGAGGAGGAGTGGCGGCTGACGGAGGAGAACATCCGGCACTACGGAAATTTCATCGACCAGGCATACGTCCGGGCCGATTCGATGCTGGGGGAGGCCATCGACAGAATCGGCGGCGACCCGGCCGTCGTGGTGCTCTCGGACCACGGCCAGCAGCCGGCCGACGAACCCATGATCTTCGTCGACTCGTACCGCATCCTGGAGCTCGCCGGGTACATGCAGACTGACTCGCTCGGCAACGTGGACTTCGGGCGATCCCGGCTCTTTCCGCCCACTCCTCTGACGATGCGGAATATCGGCGGCATAGCCGTCAACCGGAAAGGCCGTGAGCGCATGGGGGTGGTCGAGCCCGGTGAGGAAACACGTCAGCTCATCGAAGAAGCTGTCGAAGTGCTCAGCGGGATTCATGTGAAGGAGACCGGAGAGCCGTTCTTCCGTTTTGCCCGGAAGATGGGTCCGACGGACATGCAGCACCATGTCATGAGGGACCGCGTCGACATCATGATGAAGTGCAACTTCGATGCCTACGAACCCGGAAACCACGTCGTCATCGGCGACACCGTTTGTACGATGGAAGAGATCACCGAGGTGAGGGGGCTGTCGGGACGGCACACGAATATGGGAATGTTCCTCATCAGCTCCCCCCGCTTCGAGACGGGAGTGCTCATCCCGGCGCTCAACACCATGTCCGCCAGGGTGATCCGCCACCGGATGCGGACTTCTCACGGCGCCCGACGGCGGCTGCTCCACAGAGCCGCTCTCTTTTTCAACCTGTACGAGGAAGTCGAGACGCTGGACGTCACCCCGACACTGCTGACCATGTTCGACCTTCCCGTGGGCCGGGACATGGACGGCCGGGTTCTCACCAGGCTCATGCGAAGGGATGTGCTCGAGGAGAACGGGCTGGCGTACATCGACAGCTACGACGATCTCGAGGTCGTGCGGGAGATGCCGGAAGGAACGGATTCCGCGGAAGAAGAGATGGAGATGCTGCGTGCGCTGGGTTACATCAAGTGAGCCGCGGATTCAGTCAGTGAGCCCTGTTGGCGGACGGGGACGGGTTCTCCGATTTCCGCTCAACCCCGGCTGATGAGGTCCAGAATCTCAACCTCGGTCAAGAGCCGCCTCGATGACTTCGCGTGAGCGAAGATCTTCTCCACGATCGGGCGCTCGGCTTCGATTCCACGCTGAGTCAGCCAGAAGACGACGTTCGACTCGCCGCTCATGGGCCCGATCTCGATGACCTGCTCCCTGCCGAAGAGGTGGGCCGGAACACCCGAGTAGACACGGTCGGCAAGCCAGAAATCGCCTTTCTTCTGTGCCTTGATGACGGCGGCGGCGTGCACCCCGGTCGCCGTTCTGAACGCGTCTTCTCCGATGACGGGATAATTGAGGGCGAGAGGCACCTGACAGGCCTCCGAGACTTTCCGGCAGTACTCGGGAAGCTTCGTGAGGTCGTTGTCGATCCAGCCGAGGAGCTTCAGGTTCACGAGGAGCACGTCCATGGGAGTGTTTCCCACGCGCTCGCCGATACCGAGAGCCGTTCCGTGCACCCGGTCGACGCCGGCCTCGATGGCCGTAATGGTGTTGGGGATGGAAAGCCCGCGGTCCCGGTGGCCGTGCCAGTCGATCTTCACGTCCTCACCGGTTCTCTCCACGACGCCGCGGACGAAAGCGATCAAATTCTCCACACCGCGCGGTATGGCGTGCCCGACGGTGTCGCAGACGCAGATTCTCCCGGCACCGCACTCGATGGCCGTCGTGTAGAGTTTTTCGATGATCTTCGGGTCGGATCGGGTTGTATCCTCGGTCACGTACATGCAGGGAAGCCCGGCCTCGACCACCATGGTGACCGCTTCCTCCGTCCTCCTGAGCATGGTGTCGAGGTCCCACTCCTCAGCGTACAGACGAATGGGACTGGAACCGATGAACGTCGAGATTTCTATCGCCAGGCCGACCTCCTGAGCGATCTCGATGACCGGGAGGATGTCGGCCCGGTGTGTCCTCGCCGCACAGTCGGCCTGGATGTCGAGCCTGCTGTCGACGATCTCCTTCGCCAGGACACGAGCCTGCTCGCACGCCCGGGGCCCCGCACCGGGGAGGGCGATGTCGGCCATGTGGATACCCAGGTCGTTCATGAGGTGCAGGATCTCGATCTTCTCGTCCAGGGACGGATCGTGGACGGAGGGAGACTGGAGACCGTCACGGAGCGTCTCGTCGTCGAATTCTATCTTCTTCGTCGGTTCGAACAGCCCGCCGGCGATGTTCCAGTCGTAGATGAGTTCGGATTCCTGCCTGTCTCTGTCCATGGTCACTGTCCTTTGAACTTCGGGTCCCTCTTCTCGAGGAAGGCTTTGGTCCCTTCCTTCATGTCCGCGGTGGCACATGCCAGGCCGAAGAGGTTCGCTTCGATGGAGAGCCCCTCCCGGAGGGGTACGCGCAGTCCCTGATTCACGGCTTCGATGCTGAGCCTGACCGCGATGGGGCCTTTTTTCAGAATTTTCCCGAGGAGCTTCTCGCACACCGGTATGAGCTCGGCGGGGGGTACCACCATGTTCACGAGACCGATCTGGAATGCCGTCTGGGCGCTGATGATGTCCCCGGTGAGGATGAGCTCGAGCGCCTTTCCCTGACCGACCAGCCGCGGCAGCCGCTGGGTTCCTCCGTAGCCCGGTATGATGCCGAGATTCACTTCCGGCTGCCCGAACTTCGCCGCCTCGCTGGCGATTCGCATGGTGCAGGCCATGGCGAGCTCGCAGCCGCCGCCCAGTGCGAACCCGTTGACTGCAGCGATGACCGGTTTCCCCAGCTCCTCGATGAAGTTGAACACCGCCTGGCCGCGAAGAGCGAAATCCTTGCCCGCGATCGACTGGAGCTGCGCCAGCTCCCCGATGTCCGCACCGGCCACGAACGCCTTCTCTCCGGAGCCCGTGAGGATGGCCGCCCGCACGTTCTCGTCGTTCTTGATCCTCGAGAACGCCGCCATCAGCTCGAGAATGGTCTGGAGGTTGAGTGCGTTCAGAACCTTCGGCCTGTCTATGGTGACGTAACCGATCCCCTTCTTCACTTCATAACGGATATTCGTGAAAGACGATTTCGCTTTCTCCTCGGCCATTTCATCTGCCTCCTTCGGCCTTCGCATGATGGGACGGCTGCCGGTTCATTTGTTCCCGAGGCGCTTCCGGACATAGGGGACCATCCCGCCGGCATCAACGATGTCCAGCACTTCGGGCGGGAGGGGGGGCACCCGGTACTCTTTCCCGGTCCTCTGGTTCGTGATCACGCCACGGTCGAGATCGATCTCCAGGCGGTCGCCTTCTTCCGTCTCTTCCACTATCTCCCTCGACTCGATGATCGGCAGCCCGACGTTGATGGAGTTCCGGTAGAAGATCCGGGCGAACGACTTGGCGATCACGGCTGAGATGCGGGCGCCTTTGATCGCAAGCGGGGCATTCTCCCGTGAAGATCCGCATCCGAAGTTCTCGCCCGCGATGATCACGTCTCCGGACTCCGTCTTTTGGACGAACTCCGGGTCCAGGTCCTCCAGGCAGTGCCTGCCGAGCTCTTCCTGGTCATAGCTCGTGCAGTGTCTGGCCGGGATGATGACGTCGGTGTCGATGTCGTCCCCGTACACGTGAGCCGCGCCTTCGAGTATTTTTTTTCCCATGGTTCCTCACACCTCGTCTGGATGGGCGATGTATCCTGCGATCGCTGTAGCGGCGGCGACAGCCGGCCCGGCGAGGTACACCTTGCTCGAGGGATCGCCGCAGCGGCCGACGAAGTTCCTGTTCGAGGTGAAGAGTCCGACTTCGTCCTTGCCGAGAACCCCCATGTGGCCGCCGATACAGGGACCGCAGGTCGGGGTGCTGACCGCGGCTCCTGCCTCGAGGAACGTCTCGATGAGCCCCTCCCGGGCCATGTCGAGGTGCACCCCGTGACTGCCGGGGATGACGATGAACCTGGTTCCCTTCGCCACCTTCTTTCCCCGGATGATTCCCGCCGCGATCCTGAAGTCGTCGATCCTGCCGTTCGTGCATGTGCCGATGAACACCTCGTCGACATGCGTGCGGTCGAGCTCGGAAACGGGCACGACGTTCGAGGGAAGATCGGGGCATGCCACGACCGGCTCGATGGACGAGCAGTCGATGTCGAGCTTCCGTGCGTATTCGGCGTCGGGGTCGCTCGAGATGAACTCGATCTCCCGGCCGGTCCTGCCGGAGAGCCACTCCTTCGTGGTCTCGTCCGACTCGATGATGCCGGTCTTCCCGCCCATCTCGATGGCCATGTTGGTGAGTGTGAAACGGTCCGACACCGACATGTTCTTCACGACATCGCCGGTGTACTCGATGCACTGATATACGGCGCCGCGCACCCCGAGCCTGCCGACGGTCGTGAGGATGAGGTCCTTGCCTCCGATCCATTTCCTGAGCGTGCCGCTGTACGTGATGTGCAGAGTCTCGGGGACCTTGAACCACAGCTCTCCGAGAGCGCAGCCGGTTGCCATGTCGGTCGAGCCGACGCCGGTAGCGAATGCGCCGAGAGCTCCGAACGTGCAGGTGTGCGAGTCGGCGCCGATCACGAGGTCACCCGGCGCGACGAGACCCTTCTCGGGGACGATCACGTGGCTGATCCCGCTCCGGCCCACCTCGAAGTAGTGCTCGATGTCGAATTCTTCCGCGAACTCCCTCAGCATCTTGCTGAAGTCGGCGGCCCGTACATCCTTTGCCGGCACGAAGTGGTCGTTCACCAGCGCTATCTTCTCCCGGTCCCAGACTTTTTTCGCTCCCATCTCCCGGAACACCTTGATCGCCAGCGGGGAAGCGATATCGGTACCCATGACGAGATCGAGGCGTGCCGTGATCACGTCCCCTGACCTGACCCGCTCCTTCCCGCTGTGACGGGCCAGGATCTTCTCTGCTATTGTCATTCCCATATCAGAGCTCCTTCTTGAGTGTCTCTGATATATAGTCCCCGACGGAAGCTGTATCAAGACTTCCGCCCAGGTCTCTCGTTGTGTTCCCCGAACGGATGGCCTCCTTCACAGCGCGTTCGATCGCCTCGTCGATCTCTCTGTGGCCGAGGTATTCGAACATGAGCCCCACCGTCAGGATGGCGGCCAGCGGGTTGGCGATGCCCGTGCCGTGATATTTCGGGGCGGAGCCGTGGACCGGTTCGAACAGGGACACCCGGCCCGGATGTATGTTTCCTGAAGCTGCCAGACCCATCCCTCCCTGGAGCTGTGCCCCCAGGTCGGTGACGATGTCGCCGAACATGTTGCAGGTCACGATCACCTGGAACTGCTCCGGCCGCTTCACCATCTGCATGGTCAGGGCATCGACGTAGAGGTGCTGTGTCTCGATGTCCGGGTACCGTGCCGAGACCTCTTCGAATGTCCGGACCCAGATGTCGTGTCCGAATCGAAGCGCGTTGCTCTTGTCGCTCATGGTGATGTGGGAGAGGCCGTACTCCCGGGCGTATTCGAAGGCGTGCTCGATGATGCGCTGGACGCCTTTCCTGGTGTTGACGTCTTCCTGGATGGCTATTTCGTCGGGGGTTCCCTTCTTGAAGATGCCGCCCATGCCGACGTACAGGCCTTCCGTGTTCTCCCGGAAGATCACGAACCGGACATCGTCGGCGGTCTTGCCTTTCAGCGGGCACAGCTTCTCGTCGAGGAGCTTGATCGGACGGTAGTTCACGTAGAGGTCGAGCTTGAACCTGAGACCGAGGAGGATGTCGCGGGCGTGTGCCATGTCGGGAACACGCGGATCGCCGAGAGCTCCCAGGAAGATGGCATCGTACTCCTCCCTGAACGTGTCGAACATCTCTTCGGGCATGCTGATGCCTGTCTTCAGGTACTTCTCGGCGCCGTAGTCGAACTCGACCAGGTCGAAGTCGACGCCCGTCCGGCTCCGAATGGTGTTCATGACTTTCACGGCTTCGATCGTCACGTCGATTCCGATCCCGTCACCGGGAATGACAGCAATTTTCGGCAAGGGTTTCCACCTCTCCAGTGAAAGTGTCCGCTGAATGACGGGGCGGGGGCGCTACAGCACCTTTGCGAGCCCTTCGAGCAGCCGGTCGTTCTCGCCGGCCGTTCCGACCGTGATTCTCATTGCGTTCGGGAGGTCGTACATCTTCATCGGTCTGATGATCACACCTTCCCTCAAAAGGTTCGAGTACAGGTCGGTGGCGTCCCTGCCCATGTCCGTGAGGAGGAAGTTGGTGACCGACGGTGTCGGATCCAGCCCGAGTCCGCTCAGTTCTCTCATGAGACGGGCTCGCTCCTCGCGGTTCTGTCTGAGCGTTTTCTCGACGTGCTCCCGGTCGTCGAGAGCGTGGAATGCGGCGACCTGCGCGAGGGAATTGGTATTGAAGGTCTCCCTGACCCGGTTGAGCGACGCGATGATGTCGGGTCTTGCGATCCCGTAGCCGATTCTCAGGCCGGCGAGACCGTAGATCTTCGAGAACGTTCGAAGGATGATGACGTTCCGCCCCTCCCGCATGTATGCCATCGTGTCCGGATAGTCATCTCGTTCTATGTATTCGTAATAGGCCTCGTCGAAGACGACGACCACGCCCTCCGGTATGCTGTCGAGGAATGAGGCGGCTTCATCGGCCGTCACCATGGTGCCGGTCGGGTTGTTCGGGTTGGCGATGAAGACGAGCCGGGTTCCGGGACCGACGGCGTCGGCCAGGGCGGGGAGGTCGTATCGCATGTCGATCATCGGGACTCTGGTCATGGTGCCGCCCATGATCTGCGACACGATGACGTACTTGAAGAAGGACGGCCAGCCGATGACCGTCCCGTCGGAGGGATCCAGGTATGCCGCGGCGATCTGCTCCATGATTTCAACGGAACCGTTGCCGAGGACGATGCAGTCGTCGGCCACACCGAGCCGGTCGCTCAGCTTCCGCCGCAGGTAGTAGCCGGCCGCGTCGGGATATCGGTGGATGCCGGGGGTGAAGCGGCTGATCGCGTCCATCGCGGCGGGGCTCGGTCCGAGAGGGTTCTCGTTGGAAGCGAGCTTGATCACCCTGCCGACGCCGAGCTCACGCTCGACCTCTTCGATCGGTTTCCCGGGGACGTACGGCCTGATCTTCTCGATCGCCGGCCGGTGAAGGCTGTTTGCGTTGGACGGCATTCCACCTCAATCGACGATCCGGTCACTGTCGTGCTTCAGTCGGATTGGAAAATATTTCGCGAAAGGCGCCGTGTCAACAGAAAAAACGGCACCGGCCGGATTCAGCGGAGGGATTCGAGGCGGGTTCTCGCCTGTTCCCGGAGCACCTCGCTCCCCCCGCCCTCCTCGAGGAACTGCAGATACCGGGTGCGCGCCCGGGCGGGGTCTCCGCGCTGGAGGAAGAGCTCGCCCAGGAAGAAGGAGGTTTCGGCGAGCGTCGGGGCGTCCCGCTCGAGCGCCGTGAGAACCTCTTCCGCATCCTTCAGGAGGCCCATGCGGGTGAGAACGCTGCCGTAGGCGAGACGGACCCGGGGAGCGTCGAATCCTGCTGAGATGGCCCGTTCGTAGAGCTTCTTCGCCTCGATGTCCTCCCCCTCTCTTGATCGGACGCGGGCCAGGGCCACCAGGTACTCGCCGGACCACGGGCTGAGCTCGACCGCACGCTCGTAGGCGGTGGCGGCGGCCTCCAGGTCGCCGGCGGTGAAATGGAGGTTCCCGAGATTGTAGTGGGCATTCGCGAGGTTCGGATTGGACTCGATCGCAAAGCGGAATTCGGTTCGCGCGCGCGCCGTGTCGCCCGTCTGATACGAGACGATGCCGAGCATGTTGTGCGCGACGGCGTTCAGGGGATCTCCCCCGACCACCTCTTCGAAGAGCCTCTTCGCTTCGCGGAAGTCGCCCCGGTCCAT
>CAZMKB010000007.1:8213-22034 GCA_964566685.1 uncultured Gemmatimonadota bacterium
TCGGGCGGGGCCCCGGACACGTAGCCGAGAGCCCTCAGGCGCTCTCGGTCCTCGAACGACCCGCTCGCCCGCTCCGACAGGCGGTTCTCCTCGAGCTTCGCCTCCGCCGTCACGGACTCGAGGAGCCCGGCATACCGGCGGGCCGTTTCGGGTTCCCGTGCGATGATGTTCTCACGCTCACGGGGATCCTCGGCAATGTTGTAGAGCTCGGGCCGGGGAACGTCGATGTACTTCCACTCCCGGTCCCTGATGCCCCGCACTTCACTCCAGCCGTAGTTGAGCCACGGGAACATCGTCTCCACGTAGACCGGGCGGTCGTTCCCGTTTCCACCTTCCTCCTCCAGGAACGGCGCCAGGCTCCGCCCGTCCAGGTCCCCAGCGAACTCGATTCCCAGGAGATCAAGGATCGTCGGGAAGATGTCGGCGAGCGACACGACCTGCTCGATTCGGCTGCCGGCCGGCACCCTGCCTGGCCAGGCGAAGACGAGCGGTACGCGGATCGTTGCCTCGTAGATGAAGACCGAGTGGGTTTCCTCACCGTGGTCGCCGAGTCCCTCGCCGTGATCACCGGCAAGGACGACCAGCGTGTTCCCGATGAGCTCCTCCTCACGCAGCGTCTCCATCAGCCCGGCGATGTTCGTGTCGACGGATGCAATCTCCCCGTCGTAGGGCCGGCCGGAGTACCGTGCACGAAAGCCGGGTGGGGGCGTGTAGGGTGCGTGGGGATCGAAGTAGTGGACCCAGAGGAAGAAACGGTCCCCGGAGATCTTCCTGATCAGGGACACGGCCTGTCGTGTCACCTCCGAGGCCGGCCGCTCGACTATCACCTGCATGCGAAGAGCATCGGCCTCCCCGGAATCCGCCTCCCCTTCACCCTCACCGCCTTTTGTGCCGAGATCGTCGTCGTAGGTGTCGAATCCTTGGTCCAGGCCGTAGCTCGAGTCGAGGACGAACGCTCCGATCACCGCTCCCGTCCGGTATCCGTTCTCCTTCAAGATCTCGGCGAGGGTGACGGCCCGGTCGGAGAGCCGAAAGGTGGTGTTGTCCCTTATTCCGTGTCTCGGAGGGTAGAGGCCGGTCAGGATCGTCGTGTGGGAGGGCAGGGTGATGGGGGTGGGGGCAATGGCGTTCTCGAACAGGACGCCCCGCTCCGCCAGGGCGTCGATGGCCGGGGTCTCGGTGTCCTCGTAGCCGTAGCATCCCAGCCTGTCGGCCCGGACGGTGTCGAGCGTGATGAGGAGGACGCCGGCGGGGGACCGTCCCGGTCCGGAGAAGGGGGGCAGGCCGGCCCGGAAGAGGAGAGCGGCCGCCGCCGCCACGGTGAGTACGAAAACGAGGAGGAGGAGTCTGACGAACGATGCCGATCCGGTACCCGGCGGGCCGATGTTTTCTTCCTTATTCATCGAACAGCCTGATCCGGCAGTCGACCGCCCTGAAATCGGTGACGGAGCCGCCGGTGATGAGCGGGTTGATCTCGAATTCGTCGATGCCCGGGTGGTCGGTCACGAGCTGGGCGAGCCGCTGGAGGTACTCGACGAGGCCCTCGATATCCGTCTCCTCCTCGCCCCGTACCCCGGCGAGAATCGGGTAGCTCCTGATACCGGTGATCATCTCCCGCGCATCTATGTCGGTGAGCGGCAGGACACGGAACGAGGTGTCCTTGAGGACCTCCACGTAGATCCCGCCGAGGCCGAACATCATGAGCGGTCCGAAGTGCAGGTCGTGAATCATCCCGACGATCGTCTCCGTTCCTCCACGGACCATCTTCTGGACGAGGATGCCCCGGTAGTGGTCCTTCCCCATCGATTCGAGCGCGGACGCATCGATCCGCTCGTACGCATTCTGCAGCTCCTCATCGTCCCGGATGTCGAGGGCGACCAGGCCCGCGTCGGTCTTGTGTATGGAGGAGGGGGAGAGGACCTTCAGCACCACCGGGTAGCCGATTTCCCGGGCGGCCCCGGCGGCCTCGGTCGCGTCTTTCGCAACGCGGTATTCGGGCACGCTGACGCCGTAGCACCGCAGGAGCTCGAACGCTTCGTCCTGCAGGAAGAACCGCCTTCCCTCAGTGCGAACCCCGGCGATGATGCCGGCGGCATCCCTCTTCGAAACCCGGAATTTCCTGATCTTTCCGGCCGGACGCTCCTTCAGCTCCCGGTAGCGCACCATGGCGGAGAGGGCGCCGATGGCGGACTCGGGGAAGAGGTAGATCGGAATCCACTTCGAACTGATCTCGTACCACTGCCGGTAGATGTTCTCGCGGCCCATGAAGCAGCCGAACACGGTCTTCTCGTGCTTCCTGCTCTCGTCGGTGATCTTCTTGACCACTCTGATCGGGTTGGCGGTGACGGGGGCGACGAAGATGACGATTGCGGCATCGGTGCCCGGGTCGTCGAGAATGAGCCTGAGCGCCCTGGCGTAGTCGTCGGCCTGCGCACTCGGCAGGATGTCGACGGGATTCCGCGTGCTCGCGTGCGGCGGGAGAAACGAGCGGAGTTCTTCCCTGGTCCGGTCCGAGAGCTCCGCCATCTTCAGCGACGCCGCCTCGACGGCGTCCGCCGCCATGATTCCCGGGCCGCCGGCGTTGGTGAGGACGGCAACCCTGTTGCCGGAAGGGATGGGCTGCAGGACGAACGCCTGCGCCAGGTCGAAGAGCTCCTCGACCATATTCACCCGGATGATGCCGCACTGCTCGAACAGGGCTTCGGCGGCGACGTCGAGCTCGGCGAGGGCTCCGGTGTGGGAGGCGACGGCCCGGGCGCCCGCCCGGGTTCTCCCCGCTTTCACCGCGATGATCGGTTTCTCCCGGGTGATGTCGCGCGCAAGGGTAGTGAAGGTCCGCGGATCGCCGAAGCTCTCGATGTACATGAGGATGACGCTCGTCTGCGGATCGTCCTTCCAGGCAACCAGGAGGTCGTTGCCCGAGACGTCCATCTTGTTGCCGAGGCTCACGAACTTCGAGAATCCCAGGTTGATCTCCCGGGCGTGGGCGAGGATTGCCTCCCCCAGGGCGCCGCTCTGCGACATGAAACCGACTTTTCCGCGCAGCGGCTGAGACGTGGCGAATGTGGCGTTCATCCTGATGCGGGGATCCGTGTTGAGCACTCCCATGCAGTTGGGGCCCACCACCCGCATGCCGTATCGCCGGCATTTCTGCCGGAGCTCGTCCTCGAGCTCCCGGCCGTAATCTCCCGTTTCGCTGAAGCCGGCGGTGATGACGATGAGGCTCCTGACCTTCTTCTTGCCGCACTCGTCCACGATCCCTCCCACCAGCTCCCGCGGCACCACGATGACGGCCAGGTCGATGTCGTCCGGGATCGAGAGGACGGAGGGGTAGCTCTTCATGCTGCTCACGACGTCGGCCTTCGGATTCACCGGGAAGACCATGCCGGTGTACTCGTAGTCGAGCAGGTTGTGGAGGATCTGGTGGCTGATCTGGCCCCGCGTCCGCGACGCTCCGACAACCGCGATGGAGCGGGGTCTGAAGAGCGGGTCGAGGCTCCTGCTTTTCTGAACGCCCTGTTCCTGTTTTCTGGCCATGAGCGTGTCGATCCTGCGTGGTGCCGGAGGCGGCTCCTCCGGGCCGTTTCGAACGGACTCAGTCTGCCGGCAGGCGGTGAACGGGATGTGATCTCCGGTGCGCTGACCGGATCACGGAAAACCGGTGTCCGGAAACGCAACGTCCTGTGCCGACTATTGATATGCCCCCTGTCCGCCTTTGTCAAGGAACGGAAAAACCCTCCGCACCCGATCCTGCAGGATGCGGAGGGCACATTCGACGCTCCGTCCGGTGACGCTGCGGCTATTCGCTCGACGTCTCGCCGCCGTGGTCGCCGATCATCATCCACCTGCCGCCTTCCTTCTTCAGGATGTCGGTCCAGCGGCCGTTCGCGAACTTCATCTTCCCTTCGCTGTCCTTGTAGGCCTGGGAGTAGTAGTAGTGCACGAAGGCGAAGTCGCCGTGCACCTTGATCGCGACCGGTGTGATTTCGTAGACGAGCATCTCGCGTTTGGGAATGAAGTATCCCGCCCACTTCTTCACCGATTCGATCCCGTACGGCATGGGTGTGTCGTAGGACCAGCCGGCGTAGTCCTCGTGGAAGTACCCGTAGAATCCCTCCACGTCCCCCGCGGCGGCGAGAGAGGTGTAGGCCTCGACCGACTTCCAGACTTCCTTCTGCTCATCGGACCAGTCCCCGGCCTGGACCGGTCCCGTCGTGAGAGCGGGGAGGACGATCAGAAGAGCTGTGGCGGCGATCAACAGAGAGCGGTTCATTGCAACAACCTCCTTTGTATGGTGAAAAGGTGCAGAGGAATCTACCTGATTTGGAAATACCTGTCAACCATATTTTTCACCTCTGCGGCACTAGGAGGTCCACAGTAACCTGACCGTGAGCACTGAGAACGAAGAAGCAGCCCGAAAGCGGCCGCCAGGATCGAAAGTGTGCGAATAACTCGGGCTAGTTCGGAAAGAGGAGGCGGAATGTCGCGCCGCGGCCGGGAGTGCTCTCGGCCCAGATGTGCGCCTGGTGCTTCTCCATGATCTCCCGGCTGATGGCGAGGCCGAGCCCCGTGCCCTTGTAGCCGTTGTCCTGTCTGTTGTTCCGGATCTGGGCGAACTTTCCGAAGAGCTCGCCGATCCTGTCCCGCGGTATCCCGGCGCCATCGTCCGTGACGCTCACGAGGAGCCCCTGCATTTCAGAAGGCTTTCCTGAATCCGCCGCGCCCGGAGCAGGCTCCATTCCCGGCTGCCGGTCGCCGTTGCCGTTCAACAGGCGGGCCTCCACCCGAATCGTCTGCTTCGCGAAGTGAAGGGCGTTGCTCAGGATGTTACCGAGGACACGTTCGATCATGGCTCCGTCGATGCTGACTTCGGGGAGATCCGGCGGGATGGAGGACTCGATCTCCAGGTTTTTTTCAGCCGCCTCGACACCAAAGCTCTGCACCACGTCCCGGAGGATGGGACCGACGTCCGTGCTGCATCGGTTGATGATTCCTCTGCCCGCCTCCAGCCTCGCGAAGTCGAGGAGATTGTTGATGAACCGCATCAGACGGTCGATGTGCTTCTCGGCGACAAGGAGCATCTTCTGCTGCTGTTCCGGCATGGAGCCGGCGAAATGCTTGTTCAGGTTGTGGACGGAGATCTTGAGAATGGAGAGAGGAGTTCGCAACTCGTGGGCGGCGTTGTTTATGAACTGTGTTCTGGCCTGCTCGTTTCTTTTCCGCTCGATCGCATACCGGATCGAACGCATGAGGCGATCCGGCTCGATCCGGCTCTTCACCAGGAAATCCTGCGATCCTTCTCGAATGAAGCGTATCGCCTCTTCCTCGTCCTCTTCCGAGAGTACGATGACGGGGAGGTTCGGTTTGAGCGACCTTACCTTCCTGAACGTGTCGAGGCACTCGCCGCCGGGAAGTCCCAGGTCGAGGAGAACGGCGTCGACCTGGTGATTTTCCAGATAGTCGGTCGCCTCCCCTGGGGATCCGGCACAGCTGATTTCCCATCTCGCGCCGCCGGTGTCGGCGAGCATACCGGTTACGAGCCGGGCGTCGTCCGGATCGTCCTCGATCAGGAGCAACCTCGTCGGATCGGCCATGGTGACACCTCTCGCGGTTGAGAACCGGATGGCCCGTGAATTGTGACGAATTTTTTCGTCATTCAAAATTAGCAAGATGCGTGCCGCATCGATTGCGGCGGATCAGCTGCTGACGGGGATCTGAGACAAAGTCGATACACCGGCAGCCTTCAGGTGGTCGAGGCGTGTCCCCGGCACTGTCACGGAGTGTAAGCTTCTCTCCCGTAAGGGCTCTCGTCGATCTCCTCGATCAGAAACGTACCGGTGTCCCCCCCCGACGTCGGCGCCGGTCATCTCTCCCTGGCCCGGCGGGGGCTCCCACGCGGCTTTCGGGACCGTTCCCGGACATCACCACGATCGGCTTTCCGTGACAGTCGAGATCCCGGTTGCCGGGGCAGGTGTAGGTGCTGTCGGCGACAAGTACGGTGTCGCCGCCCGCGGCAGCGTAGATTCCCGCCCGGATCGTCGGCTCGTCGCCGGGGACCCTGAAGACTGCCGCAGGAGACTCCGGCGGGTGGACAAAGAGGAGAACGCACGGGATCACTATGGGTGAGCGCCGCATTCCGGCCTCCCGGGAAATGACGGGATGAGATTCGACCGCCTTTTTACCCTCTCATGCGGATTTTCGGGCCGGAATGTGCAGGACGGCGGGCGGAAAAATGGTCGGGAAAATCCGGTGTGAACCGAATTCGGCTTACGAGAGCCCTGCTGTGAACCAACCGAACATGGCTCACGGGGAGCCCCGCGGTGAATCGGCTCCGGTTCACGGGCCTCCGGATGTGAATCTCCTCCGGCTCACGTTCCGTACTTCTCGATGATCTCCTTCCTGGGCTTCCCGAGGATGTCGTACTTCCTGCCGACCTTCACGAAGGCTTCCAGGGCCCTGTCGAGGTGCTCCTTCTCGTGACCCGCCGAGATCTGGGTCCTGATCCGCGCCTGTCCCTGGGGCACGACCGGGAAGAAGAAGCCGATGGCGTAGACCCCCTCGTCGTAGAGGTCCCGGGAGAAATCCTGGGACAGCTTCGCGTTGAAGAGCATGATCGGGATGATGGGAGTGTCTCCCTCCTTCAGGACGAAGCCGGCCTCGGTGAGACCCCTGCGCCAGTACGCGGCATTCTCCTCGAGCCTGTCGCGCCGCTCCGTGCTCTCCGAGAGGATGTCGAGGACACGGAGCACGCCGGACACGATCACCGGGGCCACCGTGTTCGAGAAGAGGTAGGGCCGGGCCCGCTGCCGGCACATCTCGACGAGCTCCTTCCGCCCGGAGACGCAGCCGCCCGATGCCCCTCCGAGCGCCTTCCCGAACGTCGTCGTGATCAGGTCGATCCTGTCCACCACGCCGTATTTCTCGTGCACGCCACGGCCGGTCTTTCCGATGAATCCCGTGGCGTGGGAGTCGTCGACGAGAACCATGGCGTCGTACCTCTCGGCCAGGTCCGTCATCTCGTCCAGCTTCGCGCAGTCGCCGTCCATCGAGAAGACCCCGTCTGTGATGACGAGCTTCAGCCGCCTGTCCTGGTGGAGCTGGAGCTTCTTCTCCAGGTGGTCCATGTTCGAGTGCTTGTAGGTGTCGTGCTGGGCCTTGCAGAGCCTGATGCCGTCGATGATGGAGGCGTGGACCAGCCGGTCGGAGATCATGACGTCATCTTCTGTGAGGATGGCCTCGAACACGCCGGCGTTGGCGTCCATGCACGACGGGAAGAGAATGGTGTCCTCCATGCCCAGGAACTCCGACATCTTCTCCTCGAGCCTGCGGTGGATGTCCTGGGTGCCGCAGATGAACCGCACCGACGACATGCCGTAGCCGCGGTAGTCGAGGCCCTCGTGGGCGGCCTCGAGGACCTCGGGGTGGCTCGAGAGCCCCAGGTAGTTGTTCGAGCACATGTTGACGACTTTCCTGAGCGAAGACCCGGAGGGGAACTCCACCTCGATGTCGGCAGCCTGCGGCGAGTGGATGAAGCGCTCCTGCTTGAAGAGCCCCGCCTCCCTGATCTCCTCGAGCTCTTTCCGGTAGAGTTTTCTCGTTTCTTCGTTGTAAGCCATTCCGTCCTCTCCTACCGATACTCGTTGACCAGGGCGCAGATGCTCTCGACGGTGTCGAACGCCTCGGGCGTCGCTTTCTCGTCGGGAATCGAGATCTCGTACTTGTTCTCGAGGAACCGCTTGAGCGACACCATGGAGAAGGAATCGACGATGCCCCCCGAAATCAGCGGCGTGTCGGGTTCGAGCTCCTCGTCGTCCTCCTCGAGATACTCCTCCCTGATGTAGTCCATGATGGTCTTTTCCATGTCGTCCATGTTCCCTCCTCACGGCCGTGACGTTCTTGCGGATGCGTGGCCTTCGGGGCCGCCTACTCGTCGTTCTCCAGTGTGGATGTGTCTCCGATCTCCTCTCCCCACTCCTTCGCGTGGAGCAGGCGCCGCATGATCTTCCCGCTCCTCGTCTTGGGGAGTGATTTCACGAACTCGATTTCCTGCGGCATCGCCAGCGGCGAGAGCTTCTTCCGGATGAAATTCATGATCTTCAGCTCCAGCTCATCGCCCGGGCTCACTCCCGGCTTGAGCGCTATGAAGGCCTTGACGACCTCCATGTTGACCTCGTCGGGTTTGCTCACCACAGCGGATTCCGCCACCGCTTCGTGCTCGAGGAGCGCCGATTCGACCTCGAAGGGGCTGACCAGGTGGCCGCCGGTGTTGATGACGTCGTCGTCGCGGCCCACGAACCAGAAATACCCCTCGTTGTCGATACGGGCCCGGTCCCCCGACAGGTACCAGCCGTTCTTGAATTTCGATCTGTAGGTTTCCTCGTTGCGCCAGTAGGTGCGCATCATCGCCGGCCAGCCAGGCTCGAAGGCGATCAGGCCCACCCTGCCGGCGTCGTCGATCGGCTCGTAGTTTTCCGGATCGAGGACGGTCGCCGTGATTCCCGGGAACGCTTTTCCCATCGAACCGGGCTTCACCGGCATGCCCGGAAAATTCGTGATCATGATCGAGCCGGTCTCCGTCTGCCAGTACGTGTCGTAGAACGGCCTGCCGAACACCTTCTCGGACCAGATGACGGCCTCGGCGTTGAGTGGCTCGCCCACGCTGGTCAGGTGGCGGAGGGAGGAGAGATCGTACTTCTTCACCGTATCTTCGCCCGCCTTCATGAGGGATCGGATTGCGGTGGGAGCCGAGTACAACAGGGTGACGCGGTGCTTCTCGATGAACCGGTACCATGCCTCCGCCGAGAATCCGGCGTCGAGAACGCACTGCGTGGCTCCCAGGCTGAAGGGTCCGATGATGCCGTAGGAAGTACCGGTTACCCAGCCGGGATCGGCGGTGCACCAGTAGATGTCGTCATCCTGGATGTCGAGAACCCACTTCGCCGTGAGGGACTGGGAGATGAGCGAGTAGTGGACGTGCTGGACCCCTTTCGGCTGGCCGGTGGTTCCCGACGTGTAGTGGAGCACCGACGGCGACTCGGCCCTCGTCGGGTGGATTTCGAGATCCTCGACGGGCGTCTCCTCTTCCAGCGAGAACGCGTGCTCGCCTTCACGCAGAGGCTTCTTCCCGTCGTCGTCAACGACGATGACCCGCTGAAGCGCCGGGAGCCTCTCCCTGATGCGCCGGACCTTCCCGACGTGCTTCTTCTGGGTGATGACGGCAGAGGTTTCTGCGTTCGCCAGGCGGATCTCGAGCGACTCGTCCCCGAATGCGGAAAAGAGGGGCTGGGCGATCGCCCCGATCTTGAGGATGCCGAGAAACCCGATGTAGAGCTCGGGGACCTTGTCGAGAAACAGGCACACACGGTCTCCGTCCCTGACGCCGAGATCCCTCAGGTACTTCCCGATGGTGTTGCTCCCGGTCCTGATGTCGTCGTAGGAATAGGACTTCTCCTGGCCGCCGTGGCCTTCCCAGACGAGAGCGGTCTTCCCGGCTTTTCCCTGCCCGCAGATCCGATCGGAGCAGTACCAGCCGATGTTGATGGTATCTCCCTTCTCGTACCCGAGCTCGCGTTCGGCCTGGACCCAGTCGAAGTTCTTCTTCCGTTCCTCGTATGATCCGATGTTGGACATGCTTCCTCCCGAAGCAGTGCTCCTTCAGGTTCCGAGTATGACGATCGCCGTTGCGGCTTCCGCCGTGTGGGAGATGGAGAGCCTGATGTCGGTGATGTTATTCCCCTCGACCATCTCCAGCGCCCTGTTCCGCAGGACCAGTGTGGGTTTTCCCCGGTCGTCGTTCAGCACCTCGACGTCCTGCCACCTGAGACCGTCCCGCAGCCCCGTGCCGATGGCTTTGAAGAAGGCTTCCTTGGCGCTGAACCTGCCTGCCAAGCACTGGCACCTGGCCGAGCGGCTCTTCCTGTTCGAACAGTATTCGATCTCCCGCGGCGTGAAGACCGTCTCGCGAAACCGATCGCCCGATCTCTCCAGCTCCTTCTCGATACGCTTCGTTTCTATGAGGTCGATTCCGACACCGTAAATCATAGAGCTCTTCGTGGACGAGCCGTCGACGAACAGGGCGGGGTTCCGTTCCCGACCATCGTGCCCGTCTCCCTTTCCCTGCGGAAAGAGATCGACAGCGTTGGGCGCCTGCTGCAGAGAAAAATCCCCGTGCTCGACTCGTCTGGTCACGTGGAGGAAAGGAAATCGGGGATCGGCATCGCGCAGCACTGATGAAATTACCGGCGGCATGCCCGTTTGTCAATGTATTTCGGAATTTCGGATTCGGGGATGCAGTCACTCACGCTCCTCGTCCGGAGCAGCACGATCGGCAGCGCGAACGCCGTGCTTCCCCGAAACGGCGGACGATATTCTCTGCTTCTCCCGTAAGCACCTGAAAAGAATGGAATCAAGGTGAAGCTCACGGGCGAGAGATCAGGCCGAAGAGGTTATCGACGACGGGCATCGAGCCGCCGGATGGTGAGCCAGAGGGCGATGAGAACGAGCACGATGAAGACCAGGGACACGGCGAGGCCCCTCCGGCGGACACCGAGCTCCTCGTATGCCCGCCTGCTCTCTTCCAGCGCTTCCCCGGCATGCTTCATTCCCGTCTCGTAGGCTTCCACGAACTGGCTCCCATCGCCGCTCTGGAAGGTGTGGACGAGGACCTGCATGTCGATCTGGGCGTCGATGGCCCGGTCGAGATTGTCCCGGGCATCCGTTACCTCGACGCCTCCGCGCTGTGCAGCGAGGAGCGTCCTTTCGGCCATCGCCGTCACGGTCGTCTGCTCGAGAATCATGTCGACGAAGTCCCCGGCGACCGCCCTGCCGGATCCGGGTTCCGGTTTGCCGTCCGACGGGATGTGGCAGTCCGAGCAGAGCCGCACCCTCCGTTCGACCTTCCTGCCTGTGCGGGGATCGGTGTAAGTGTTGTAGTAGGGGCCGATTCTGAATTTCTCGAACAGCCTGGCGTATGACGGGCGGAGGACGCTCTTCTCCTTCCCCGTCTCTTCTCCTTCCTGCACCCGCAGGGTGTGAAAGGGCAGCTTCCGTGCGCGGTCGACGAGCCAGTCGAAGAGCTTCTCATCCTCGAGGCCGCTTTCCCTCCCCTCCGTGAGCAGGCTGTCCCGCACTTCCCGGAAGTGGAGCCGCACCCGCTCGGGCTCGCTATCCTCAGGCGGGGGAGTGGTTACCTCCGTTCCGTGACAGATTGCGCACGGGGTCGGGGGGAGAACCAAAAACATGGTGATGGTCGGACGGGTGATGAAGTGATTCTCGTGACAGGCGGTGCACTCCCCGAGAGACTGCACCCCTGTCGCGGCGAACTGCATGCCGCTGTCGTGGCAAGTACGGCAGCTCTCCTCTCCCGCCTCTTCCAGGTATTCGTTGTGCCGGACGAAACCTTCGTGCTTGGGGCTGTCCCGGAAGAGCCCGGCTTCCCTGCCGTGGCACATGCCGCAGACGTAGGTCACCGATTCGAGGCCCGGCGGGGCGGCGCCGTGGTTGCCGTGGCAGTCGTTACAGGTCGGTGCAGAGAGGTCTCCCTTCTCGAGGAGGGCCCGGGCGTGGACGCTCTCTCTCCAGTGGGGCACCTGATCGACCGGCAGGCGACCGTTTCCTTCCCGGGAGCCGCTCATGTAGTCGGGATCGGAATGGCAGGAACCGCAGGTCTCTGCGACGTGAGTGGGGTAGACCGGCGATCGCGGATTGCCGGCTCTCAGGACACCGTGAGCACCGTGACAGGAAGTGCACTGGGCGACCCGGGTGTTGCCCTCCCTCAGCGCCTTCCCGTGGCCGCTCGTCCGGTACTCCTCGAGCTGGTCGACGCGGGCATCCGGCTTGAAGCGTTTCATGAAGGAGGCGTCGGCGTGGCATCTTCCGCAGAACTCCGGAATGTCACGGACCTCCGGTGTACCCAGGAACGGATTCGGGTCGTAACCGGGATCCATGGCGGCTTCGAGGTCGTCAGCCAGCCGGGCTGCCGGGTTTCCCCCGTGGCAGTCGTGACAGGAGATTCCGACCTCAGCGTGGACACCATCCTGCCATTCCCTGATGATGGAGAGCCCCTCCTCCCCGAAGTAGTCTTCGTTTCCGTGACAGACGGTGCAGGATGTCTCCTCGGCTGCGGGTACACTGCCGCCTGCGAGCAGGGAACAGGTCACGAACAGGAGGAGGGAGACCGCTCTATTCATGCCCGGAGCCTCCGATATCTCTGTGCAGCAGTCTGCCGAGGACGAAAACAGCCCCGGCCAGGACGAGAACGATCCACACCGGCACCAGGGAAGAGTATCCCCATGAGGTCATGGATACGATGTAGAGGAGGGACAGGATTCCCGCGGCGGTGAATCCGGGGCTTCTGCCCCGTGAAACGACGTTCCGGTCGAGGAAAGGGACCAGTAGGAGGATCACCCCACCAAGGCCGAAGAGGAGTATCGGGAACGCCTCGTACTCGATACCGAGGATCTCGCCGCCCGGCACGAACTTGAGCGTCTGGAACATGAACATGAAGTACCACTCGGGTCGGATGTCCTGATAGGCCGGGGCGAAGGGATCCGCTTTCTGTCCGAGCTCCCAGGGAAACATCGCCGCCAGGGCCGCGAGAACGCCGAGCGCGAGTATCCATCCGAAGATGTCCCGGAGCAGGAAGTCGGGGAAGAATTTCATGGCTCTGCCCCGGCGGCCCTCTCTCTCGAGTTCCGGTGGAAGGCTCATCCCCTGGATCTGCACGAGCGTGAGATGGACGGCGAGGAGGATCGTCGTCACCGCCGGAAGAATGGCCACGTGCCAGCCGTAGAACCTCGAGAGAGTGGCTCCGCTCACGCTGTCGCCTCCCCGCAGGAACCGGAGAAGCGACTCTCCCGCGACCGGCACCGAGCCGGCGATGTCGGTGCCCACCCTCGTCGCGAAGAAGGCGAGCTGGTTCCAGGGGAGGAGGTAGCCGGAGAAGCCGAATCCCAGGATGAGAAAGAAGAGGAGACAGCCCGATATCCAGGTGAGCTCACGGGGCGGACGGTAGGCTTTCATGAAATAAACCGTCGCGAGATGGATGAATGCGAAGAACACCATGAGGTTGGCCGACCAGGAGTGGATCGACCGGATGAGCCAGCCGTAGGGCACTCTGGTCATGATGAATTCGATCGACTCGAAGGCTTCGCCCGCCGACGGGCGGTAGTAGAGCATCAGGAGGATCCCGGTCCCGACCTGCAGGAGAAAGAAGAAGAGGGTCATGCCGCCGAAGTAGTAGAAGACGGTTCGCCGGTGAATGTGAACTTCCTTCTTCGTGAGTGTGTCGCGGAGTTTCGAGATGGACGTCCGCTCGTCGATCCACTCGAACAGCGTCTTCCTCACGATCAGCTCCTCGAGACGATGATGGTTCCGGGTTCACCCGGCCGCGGCCGGGTCACGTGGACGGCGAACGGCTCCAGAGGCCGGGGCGGAGGGCCCGCCACGTTCCTGCCGTTCAGGTCGTACTCCCCGTTGTGGCAGTTGCACCAGATCCGCTGCTTGTTCTTCTGAAATTCGACGATGCAGTCGAGATGCGTGCAGACGGCTGAAAAGGCCCGGTATTCTCCCCCGGTGACCCTGATGAGGATGACGGGCTCGGCTCCGAACCGGACGATCTTGAAGCCTTTCTCCAGGAGCTCGGGATCGTTCGTTTTCCCGGCCTCCACCTGATCCATGGTCGATTCGGCGATGCGCGGGGGAGAGAGGTAGCGGATGACGGGGTAGACGATCATGACGAACAGGGCGCCCACCGATGTGCCGAGGAACCATTTCAAAAATCCGCGGCGGCCTGCTTTTCCTTCACTGTGGCCGGGACGGCTC
>CAZMKB010000007.1:22044-30424 GCA_964566685.1 uncultured Gemmatimonadota bacterium
CTGACTGAGAATTGCTGGATGGTTTCCGGGGACGAAAGATGAAAGGAAGTCCGGAACATTCCTGTCGAAGTATAGACGCCTCTCACCGGTCTGTCAAGAATTGGATTTTCCACCGGGCCGCTTCATCGGAGGCTCCGGATGCGAGCCCCCGGGATTCCGGTGTGGATCGAAAGAGGGGGTGTGTCGGGGGAGGAGTTCGGAGATCAACGCGCGAGGAGCATCTTCCGGGTGATTCTCTTCCCTGCCGCTTCCAGGGTGTACAGGTAGATCCCGGAAGCGACCGGATTGGCGTGCATGTCCCTGCCGTCCCAGGTGAGGAGATGGGTTCCCGGCTCGAACCCGGTGTCGGCGAGGAGCCGAACGAGCCTTCCCCGGAGATCGAAGATCGAGATCGTCACGTGCTCGTCCCGGGTGCCGCCGAGTTCGAAGCTGATGGTCGTCGAGGGATTGAACGGATTGGGCGTGTTCTGCGACAGGCTCACCTGCCGGGGCAGGGGGCCCCCCGGAGGATCCGTGCCGTCGTCCTCCACCCCCACCGGGAGATCGATGTCCACCTGTTTTGCATAGATCTCCCACTCGCCGCTGCGGTAATCCTGCCAGACGAGAAAACAGCTCCCACCGGTGTACGCCAGTCTCGGGGCCGTCGAGAGACCGTCCGTGGTGACCTCGGGCGTGTCGGCCGACCAGTGCACCCCGCCGTCGAACGAAACTTTCTTGTAGATGCTGCTCTCGCCGTCCCGGTAGTCCTCCCACACGACGAGAAGGGTGTCGTTCCATGCCGCGAGAGCGGGCCGCCAGGTGTTCACTCCGCTGTCGGAAAGCCTCGTGTTCGAGGACCAGGTGGCTCCCCGGTCGCTGCTTCTCGTAAAGAACACCTCCCAGTTGCCTCGCCGGTCGTCGTTCCAGACGCAGTAGATCATCGAGTCGCTCACGGCCAGCTGCGGGAAGAAGGACTCATCGGGGGAGTCGTCCAGAACCGCGGCAAGGTCGAGAGAGTCGTCCTTCGCCGTGAAAAAGAGAATCCGGGAATGATTCCGGTACCGCATGGTCTCGACATAGTAGAGGCCGTTGTCGAGCAACAGCGACGGGTTGTCGGGACTCGTGAATTCGTCGTCGGGTCTCTCATCCAACAGATGAGTCTGCCAGCTCACTCCGAGATCGGGACTTACTGCGAAGTGCCGGTTCCACTGGGTCGAGAGCACGCCGGTCACGATGGCCGAATTTTTCATCGTCACCGCCGGGATGTTGTCGATGACTGCCAGGTTGCGGTATTCGAAGAGCTGTTCTGAAGGGGGGCTCCATTCCACACCGTCTTCGGTCACGATGACACGGCAGTCCCAGAGCCAGGCTGAGTCACCGTGACGGTACTCATCGAATTCGATCATGGAAACGACGACAGCTGCGTGTGATCCGTCTGCGGCGATGGAAGCGATGTCACACACCTCCCGGCCGGGGTCTTCGGCCGCAAATACCCTGGTGGCCGCATTCCACGGCTGTCCTCGAACGGTGTTGCTCCGGTGAACGATGTCCCAGGATGTGGTATTCATCCCCTCTCCCCGCTCCGTCCAGACGGCGTGGATGGTGTTGTCCGTGACCGCGAGAGAAGGGCTGTGGCTGTGCCTTCCGGGATCGGAAAGAAGTGTTTCCGTGCCGTCGAGAAGGGGTGCATCCGGAGCAGCGGGCGGCTCTTTCCCTCCCTCGGGAGCGGGATTCGTGAACAGCTCCGTGAGGACCCGCCCCTCGGCGAAAACAGGATCGAACGAGAGCAGCTCCCCGATCGTCGTAGAGAGGTCGATCAGATCTCCGTCGAGCTCGCTCACCACCCCCTCTCTGAAATCCGGTCCCGCAGCCAGGAACGGCAGCCTCCGGCAGCCGCTGCACGCATCGCCGTGCCACTCGAAGCCTCCGTATGCCGGGGCGTGCCGGCCGTGTGCGGAGGTCAGGAAGAGGGTCGTCTTTCCCGCCCACGCGGGATCGGTCGTTATCTTGTCCCAGATCTGTCCGACATAGGAATCGATCTCGAAGATGGCCTCGGTGTAGAGATTCCAGGCGATCGAGTCGGGAAGGTCGGGATCCCAGGCGTGCTGGGCTTCCCGGTCCACTTTTCTGAAGTGCAGCGTGATGAGTGACGGCTCGTGCGAATCCATGACTTCCAGTGCTTTCTCGAGAACCTCGCGGTCGCTGCTCTGAGGGCTGGCCCAGGTCGTCGCACCGAAGGGCTCTCCGTAGGCCGGATGGAGGCTGTGACCGACGCCGTAAGCGTTGAAATCGCTGCACAGAAGCGCCCAGACCTCATCCCCGGGGATGCTCCTGTCCTTCCGGTAGTACTCGTACATGGTCGGAGAGAGTCCGTGCCAGTTGCTGCCCCGGTTGTTCTCACTCCTTCTCTTTCCCATCGTGGCTGTGAACGTTCCCGTCCCCATTCCGGCGAACGATTTCGTGTAGAAGTTGCGGCAGACCACACCCGCCGGCACGATGTGCTCTGCGATGTACGGGAGGTACTGGAGGGTCGAGTCATCGAAGGCTTCGCTGTTTCTCACGCCGCCCATGAACACCACAATGACCTTTTCCGTGTCGTAGGCTGCCAGTGTTCCGGCCTGCAGAGTGAGAGAGATGAGAAAAAGAGAAGACAGGAGGACTGCAGGGTATACCGTGCTTTCTCCTCGCCGGATCTTCATTCTGTGCCACTCCTGATACAAACCGTGATCAACGGAGCAGTGTCATCTTCCTCGTGAAGGATTCGGGTCCGATACTGAGCCGGTAGAGATAGACGCCGGAGGAGACTCTTCTTCCGAGACGGTCCCTGCCGTTCCAGATGATCCGGTACTCACCGCTTTCCGGGCTCTCCTCCTCGAAGAGCGTGATGACTTTTCTCCCCCTCGAGTCGTAAACGGCGAGCTCCAGCTTGTCGGAATCTCCTCCCTGCGGGCTTCCTCCCACTTCGAAGCGTATCGTGGTAACCGGATTGAACGGGTTCGGAAAATTTTCGTGGAGAACCGAATATGCCCGTGGAAGCTCGGGAAGGTCGGGGTCATCACTCTCACCGACTCGTTCCTGGTTGAAAAAGTGGCGACCGATGTCGGCCCTGGTTTCATCCGGGTCCGGGGGAGATTCGGGATCACCGGTGTCGATGCACGGAGATCCCTCCGTGAGTGTGAAATCACAACCGTAGACATTCTGGAAGAGCGGATCCTCGATGATGTTCCCTTCATCGAGGATCTCCTCGAGCAGATCGTCACGGTTGTTCAGGTGGAAACAGTTGTAGGAGATGACAGGGTCCGTTTCTGTTCCGACTTTGATGCAGCGATCTCCGAGATTGCCGTACAGGATGTTGTTGAGGATGGTCGCTTCCGAGTCCGAGTTGACAAAAATGGCCGATCCGTTGTCTGCGGTGTTCCCGACGATGGTGTTGTTCTCTGCGATCACGAAAGAAGAGAGATCGACCGAAACCGCTCCTCCCTTCGTCGCCGTGTTCAGGAGGATGGTGTTGCGTGATATCAGCGCGACGCTGCCCTTGTAGCATCTGATTCCGCCGCCGCCGATGGCCTCGTTCCCGGAGATCGTGTTCTCAGAGACGATGGGCGCACAGTCCGAATGGATGTTGACTCCTCCGCCGTAGCCGTCTATCGCCCGATTCGCCTCGATCGTGTTCCGAAGAATGAGGGGGGCAGAGCCGTCGATGACCATGATCCCGCCCCCACCGGCGTCGATACTCTGGTTGTTCCTGATGGTGTTGGAATCGATGACCGCCCTGCTGCGGTAGTTGACCATGATGCCGCCGCCGACATGTCCCGCATTGTTCTCCTCGATGATGTTCCCGGTGATGATGGTGGAGTCGTTTTTCGTGCAGAGCAGGCCGCCGGCATCGTAGGCGGATGTGTTCCCCGCGATGGTGTTGTTCAGAATGAGCGAGGTGTACACGAAGCCCTCTTCGCCTTCGACGTAGACACCACCGCCGGCGAACGTACAATAGTTGTCCGTTATGATGTTCCCCTCCAGCACTCCCATCGAGACGTCATTGAAAAAAACCCCGCCGCCGAATCCGTAGTTCGACTGCCCGTAAACCGTGTTGCCGGAAATGGTGTTGTCCCTGACTCTGGGGCTCGAGCTGTTCGACGTGATTCCCCCTCCTTCCGAAACAGCGTGGTTGTCCTGAATCAGGTTGTTCTCGATCCGGGCGGTCGAACTGCTGAAACAGGCGATCCCTCCTCCGTAGCCTTCGGGAGCCTCGTACCCGGCGATGTTGTTCGTGATGACGTTGTCCCTGATCTCAGGACTCGATCCGAACGAGAGGATGCCGCCGCCGGCGTGCCAGGCTCTGTTTCCGGTAATCGTGTTCCCGCTTATCAATCCCGATGTGTCGGTTCCGATCTTTATCGCCCCTCCGGCCTGCTCTGCGTGGTTATTCATGAACGTGTTGTTGCGGATGACGGGATAGCCTCCCTCCCGGCAGCTGATCGCACCGGCAAGACCTCTGTTTTCCACGAAGGTGTTCGACTCGATGAGCGGATTCGAGGACGTGACCGTGATCCCACCGGCATTCCATTGGAGAGACGTGTTGTTGCGGATGACGTTCGAGTGGATCGTCGCATTCGACCCGTCACCGAGGTAGATACCACCGCCGCTCGATGTCGCGACGTTGTCGGCGATGAGATTTTCTCGGATGATCGGCCGGGAGCCGCCGATTGCTCCGATCCCGCCGCCTATTTTCCCTTCGTTGATGGAAATGATGTTTCCGCTGATCAGCGGGTGGCTCTCGTTGTTGATCCAGATCCCGCCGGATCTTTCATCGGGGCACGATCCGCCGGTGATAGTGAAACCGATGATGGCGGCCGTATTGTTTTCTCCGTCCGTGAACATGACGACCGGACCGTCGTTGCTGCCTTCTATCGTCGTCGTCTCCGGTCCTCCCGAAGAAGCCAGTATGACGTTTTTTCCTTGGAAGGAAATGTTTTCTCTATATGTTCCGGGGAGAACCATGATCGAATCTCCCCCAATCGAAGCATCGAGAGCATCCTGAAGTGAGGCAAAATCGGTCGGAACTTCCCATGTCCTGGCGTAAGTTGTTACGGGGTAAAAAGTAAGAATGAGAAGAAGAGGGAAGATACGCATAATACTCACCCGGTATGCCACGTTTTTCGATAATTTCTTGGAAAATTAGTTGCTTTATTACCCAGTGTTTTAGCAAGTGTCATGCCAGAGAGCCTCTTTCTGCCGGATGTCCGGATCACGCTGATTCAGGTCCCGGGGAAACGTCACGTACTCGGCGGGAGGGAAAAGGAGCCTGTCGCTCCGGCTCGAGAGCGGTTTCAGATGGATTTCGATAAGCTCTGCGACGGATGGTAAACGGCGGACGTTGGCAGGTACGTGCAGGAATAATATGAGAGTAGCCAGCCATTCGATTCTGGTGGCTGAGCCTCAGCTCGTATGAATACCCCGGGCTGAGAACGGACGCGACGGCGGTCTATCTGAGCAGGAGCATCTTCCGTACGGTACGCCGGCCCTCTGTTGTGAGGCATGACAGATAGACACCTGACGGAACGATACCGCCGGCCTCGTCGGTTCCGTCCCAGGTGATCCTGTGCCGTCCGGCGGTTGCCATGCCCTCGAAGAGCGTTCTGACCGTTCTTCCCCGTACATCGAAAATGGAGAGAGAGACCATGGCGGGCTCCGGAACCTCAAAGGCGATCGTTGTGCTCGGATTGAAAGGATTGGGGACGTTCTGAAACAGCCGGGCCGCCTGAATCGGAGGGGTGAAGGGCACGTCGTCGTCGATGCCCACCGGCTCGAGAATTTCGACCACAGTCGAAGCACGGTCGATGACCGATGTCAGAGTGTCGGATATGCTGATCCGCAGAAGCGCCGGTCCGGGAGAGAGATCCTGCGGGACGGGAAGCCCCAGCGAATCGCTCGAGGATCCCCGGGGGTTCAGAGCCACCTGCCGACCGCCCGTTTCGATGAAGGTCACGCTGTCCGGTCGCAGGACCGCACCCAGGATCACCACCGTGCTCGTGTCGACATGACTACTGACCGTCACCGTGAAATGTAGAGTGTCGCCTGCCGGTATCTGCCCGATATCCCGGTCGAAAGAAACGGATACCAGGGGAAGCTCATAGACAAAGATCTTGCCGGCGTTGAATCCCGCCTCGTCGTTTTTCTTCGCTCCGACGATCAGGTCCGGCAACCCGTTCAGGTTCCAGTCGCCCGTACCGGCGACGGATCTCCCGAACTCGTCCCCGGAATATTCACCGGTCAGGATGATGTCGGGATCGCTGTCAGGGCCTTCCGGAGAACCGAGGTAGACATACACCCGGCCCTGCTCGTCCGGTCCGGCGGCAGCGGCACCCACCGCGATGTCGGGATGCCCGTCGAGATCGATGTCGCCGATCGCAGCGACATCCATCCCGAACAGATCCCCCTCGTCCTCACCGGTGTAAATGATGTCGGGAACCGAATCGGGCGGATTCCCGCCGAAGTAGAGATAAGCTCTGCCGGCCTGATAGCCTCCGGCATTGTCTGTTTTCGCACCGATCAGCCAGTCATTGTAACCATCGCCGTTCACATCACCGGTTCCGGTGACAGACCAGCCGAACATGCTGTAGGGAGATTGACCGATGATCAGTAGCTTCCGTTCACCGTCGAACGATTCTCCTCCGCAGAACAGCTCGGCATAGCCGAAACTCAGATCCCCGGCATTGATCGAATGAGCCCCGACGATGACGTCGTCGAAACCGTCGCCGTTCACGTCTCCGAGGCCGGCTGCCGAGGCACCGAGATGACCGTGCTCGAGTAATCCGGTCACGATGGCATCCGGAATCGTGTCGGGGGAAGAACCGCCCAGGTAGAAGTATGCCCTGCCCAGTCCCCCCTCGGCGTCGTCGGCACCCACCACGAAATCGCCGAATCCGTCACCGTCGAGGTCGCCGGCACCTGCGACGGCGTATCCGAAGTAGTCTCTGATCGGTGATCCATACACCGTGCAGTCCGGTTCCGAGTCGGCGTCCGGCCCCCCGAAGAATAGATACGCTTTGCTGGGGTCGCCGCTCTCACCCTGCTGGTAGGCTCCCACGATGAAATCCTGCCACGAGTCGCCGTTCACGTCTCCCGCACAGTCGATCGAATAGCCGAAGAAGTCCCTCGTCTCCTCACCGCTCATGAAGAAGCAGGGCAGTTCGGGGAGGATTGCGTCTCCGCAGAAGATGTATGTCCTCCCGCGGTGATTCACTTCATTGAGTGCCGAAAGTAGAATGTCGGGAACACCGTCCCCGCTGTAGTCGAACGAGACGACATCGTGCCCCAGTGTGCTCAGAGGTCCCAGACCGTTGTAAGTCCCGATGAGAGACAGCCCGCCTCCCATGAGGTTCCCCGCCGGTGAGATCGACAGCGAACAGAGAATGATGATCCTTCCGATCCGTCGTGGATTCAAAGCAGTGTCCCCCGTTGGAGTTGACCGGTTGCGGCGCCGTGTACCTGTTCCCCGTTTCAAGTTTCGGGCCATGGCCGGGGATGTCATTGACACTGAATGACAGCGACTTATATACTAGTGTTCCGTCCCAGGGGTACGTTGACGATAGCAGCGAGCAATCGAGGCTCCTGGCAAGGCGATACGACGAAGGAGTACCTGGAGGTACTTCGAGGAATATCAACGCAGCCAGGGACCTCGAGAGCCGCTGATAATGGTGATGTACCCCTGGGACGGGACACGAGGCAACAGTGAACGGGATGAAAAAAGTACCCTCACTGGAAACGTTTTTCTCGGTGGCTCGGTTCGTGGAGCAACACAGGCTGCTGAAAAGAGCCGCTCGTTCGTACCGATGCAGGTGAAGCTCGATGGAGGAAACATGGCCGACAGCAAATCGAAGAGAAGAGTCGTCTCCGAACACAAACTTTTCAGGGAGCACAAGGGTCACGATCACCACATGTGCGAGCTCGTCGCCAGGAGGAAGATGGACAAGGCCGCCGACTTCGCCAGGGACGCGAAATACCTCTGCCACATCTGCGGAAGAGCAGCCGCGAAGAAGACGAATCTCTGCGAAGGCGTGGAGATCTGACACGAACTGAATCCACCGGAAAAGAAAGAGCCCCCACCGGCGCGATGGGGGCTCTTCTGTCTCACAGTGGTCAGGGGAGCCAATCGAAATATGCGAACGAGTCCTCCGCCGCCCGGAGCAGCGGCTTGTTCGAGATCTCAGATCCGACCGCGTTCTTCATCCACAGATCGGGAATGATGTCCCCGGAAGCGCACATCCGCGGCATCTCATCGCCGAGATTCTTCCCCTCGAGGTACTTTTCGATCTGAAACTGGATCAGAAAACCCAGCGGGTAGTCGGGCAGGTAGAGGGCGGCGTCGATCATGTGGGAGTACACCGCCAGAATCACC
>CAZMKB010000008.1:0-19896 GCA_964566685.1 uncultured Gemmatimonadota bacterium
CCCTCGTAAAAGTACACGCCTCTAAAGCTCGTAAGAGATCACGCCTCTTGACAAAGATTCAGGCTGTCCGATCTGTGCGGGAGATAGGCGGTGTCGTGTGAGGGATTTTTTCCCGGATCGTTTGTGGTGAAGTTTTTTTCCTGCGCTGACAGGATTCCCCTACCCGGATGAAACAAGATACTACACAATGCGATAGAGATAACTATCACGCGTGAATAGTTCAAAATATAATCCGCTATGGTATTTCCCCGGTTCACGTTATAATAGTAATCACCCTCAGGGGCAGCTACAACCCTGGTGAACACTAAACCCATCTCCCATCTTCAGGAGGATAACCGCATCCCCAGGGCCGTATCCATCCTCCACATAGGGTGGATAGAAAGGGTAATCATCATCTGAGTATTTGTCGATTACCAGTTGTGTGTCGCCATAGTAGTAAGAGCCAAGATTTCTCCCATCATTATAACGGTTGGGGATTGGTGTTGGTCCTGATATCTCCATAAAGGGACAGTCAATACCAGGCGGCTCTATCAATTGAAGTTCATCCAGAGTGGTTGTCACATCATCGGGCTCCTCCGCATCTAATAAACTCGTCCTCTGGTCTCAAGGTCCCTTGATAAATTCTGACCTGGTTCGTGACGTGCGAAGATTCCCCCACACAGTCGATGCAGAACAGGCGACCGGAACAGCAGGTTGATGCGCCAATGGCACGTATATTGCCACCTCATGGGATGCATCCTTTGTCCGACACTCTCAGGGAGGTTCGCCATGCCGAATCGAAGAACCCCCGCCGTCATGCTCGTCAGCCTGTTCCTCGTCTTCTCGTTACATTCTCCGTTCGAGGGTTCCGACCTTCACGATTTCCCCCGGCTCGCAAACTATTTCCTGCAGGGGAACCTCTGGTGGCGGGACTGTGAGGGCCTTGCCCGCTGGGACGTCGTCGTGCTCCATCACCTGAACGACGAAACCTCGAACCGGCGTGAAAAGATCAGGCACATCGAGGAGCTCAACCCGGACATCATTCTGCTCATCTATTATTCCAGCATCGAGGCGGACGTGTCGAGGGAGCCCCCGTCACCGATCGAAGAGTCGTGCACCGCCTACGACTGGTGGCTCCGTGACTACGAAGGAAACTATCTCTTCAACACGGCCTGGCCGTCGTGCAAGCTCATCAACATGACCGACACGGAAGCAGCTTCGGGGGAACATCCCGGCGGTATGAAACCGAACGAGTACCTGCCGGGCCTGATCGTGGAGGAGCACCTCCTGGCCTACGAGTACTGGGACGGCGTGTTCTACGACACCTTCTCGGAAGCTCTCGCCTGGATGCACACGGACATCAAGGACGCCAACAGGAACGGAATTCCGGAATACGACGACGAGGAGTTCGGCGATGAACCCCGGTTCTCGAGCCTCTGGACCGCCGGCATGGAGACCCTGGTCGAGAACACCCTGGCGGGAGCGCCCGATGCGATCATCGTGGGAAACGGCCTGAACAGGCGATCGTCCGAGGAGACGAACGGGCGGCTGCTCGAGAACTTCAGGCTCAGCTCGTCGCAGAACATGCACGTCCTCTCTTCGGTGCACCAGTGCCTCACGGCGGACGGTCGCGCGCCGCGCATCAGCATCGTCAACGGATACGTACACGACGAGAATCCGAGGGACTACCGGACCATGAGGTTCACCCTGTGCGCGACGCTCATGACCGACGCCTACTACAGCCTCGACTTCGGCAGCCGGAGCCACGCCCAGACCCTCTGGTACGACGAATTCTCGGTGAACCCCGACGGCGAGGTCGACGCGGTGAGCACTTCGCTCGCGGAGGACATCACTTCGGAACAGACCAGCGTGCCGGTATTCTCCACAGCCGGGTTCGCGGAAAGCGGGATCATCGAGATCGAAGGAGAGCAGGTCTACTACGAGCGGAAGGAAGAGGACCTGTTCGTCGACTGCTACCGGGGACACCCCGAAAAATACGACTCCGACCAGAAAGCGCCGCACGAGAGCGGCACCATGGTGATCCAGCACGGGACCGGCAGCAGAGGCTACCTCGGCGAGCCGCTGGGGCCCGCGTATGACGCATCGGATCCGTCGACCCTGCTCGACGATCTCTTCGACCGGGTGGGCTGGTTCCCCGCGGAGGAGGACGAGGAAGCCATCGACTCCCGGGTGTGGAGGAGGGATTTCCGGAACGGGACGGTACTGGTCAACCCCACGGCAGCGCCGGTGACCGTGGACGGTCTCGGAGAGAGTGTCTTCCGGAAGATCGCGGGGCTGCAGGACCCGGAACACAACGACGGCGGTATGGTCGACGAGATCCTCACCATCCCCCCGGGGGACGGCTATATCCTCATCAGCATCCAGGCCGCGGACACGATACCTCCCGCGCGTCCGGAGGGATTACGCGTCAGGCCCTAGTGTCGCGTCCCAGCCGGAGACGGCATCCGGCAGGAAGAGACCTCACTTCGAGATTCTCTCGAGCTCCCGGTAGGCGATGTCTCTCCTGAAATGGCAGCCTTCGAACCGTATCCTCTCCACAGCCTCGTAGGAGCGGTCCCTGGCTTCCTCGATGCCGTGACCGAGCGCCGTGACACCCAGCACCCTTCCGCCCGAGGTCACGAGACGCCCGTCCTCTCGCTTCGTTCCCGCGTGGAAAACCATGACCCGGTCCGACTCGATGCCGGCGGGAATTTCGACCGTTTTCCCCTTTTCATAGGACTCCGGATACCCTCCCGAGGCCATCACCACACAGACCGCGTGCTCCTCCCGGAATTCCATGCGCGTCCCCTGGAGATCCCCCGAAGCGATGCGGAGCATGATCTCGAGAAGACTCGAGGAGATGAGCGGCAGATTGACCTGAGCCTCCGGATCGCCGAAGCGGGCATTGAACTCGATGACCTGAGGACCGCTGCCGGTGATCATGAGACCCGCGTAGAGCACTCCCCGGTAGGGACAGCCTTCCCGGTTCATGGCCTCGATCGTCGGCTCGATGATCTCCCTGAGAACCCGGTCACGGAGCTCCGGCGTGGCGATGGATACGGGGGCATAGGCTCCCATGCCGCCCGTGTTCGGACCTTCGTCTCCATCATACACCCGCTTGTGGTCCTGCGATGGGGAGAGCGGAAGAACCGTCTCGCCGTCCGTCAGCACGAAGAAGCTGAGCTCTTCTCCCTCGAGCCGTTCTTCTATGACAACTTCGTCACCCGCCTCCCCGAAGGAACGCTCGACCATGATCTTGTCGAGCGCCTCGAGCGCCTGATCCGTGTCATCGCAGACGATTGCCCCTTTTCCCGCGGCGAGTCCGCTCGCCTTCACCACGAGAGGACGGGCCAGATCCCTTATGCAGGCGGCGGCCTCCTCGCGGGAGGTGAAGGTCTCGAAATCCGCCGTCGGTATCCCGTACTTCTTCATCAGGCTCTTGGCGAACGACTTGCTCGTCTCGATCCGCGCCGCCGCCTTCGAGGGGCCGAAGACGGG
The DNA here is from genome assembly GCA_964566685.1 of uncultured Gemmatimonadota bacterium. Taxonomy (GTDB): domain Bacteria; phylum Gemmatimonadota; class CAZMKB01; order CAZMKB01; family CAZMKB01; genus CAZMKB01. Next base: position 3,478 of record CAZMKB010000008.1, read on the forward strand.
AATCCTTTCACGATGAAGCCGGTCGGTGAGTCCGAGCTCGAGCGGCGCCTCCGGGCCGACGACGACGAGATCGACGCCCTCACGAACCGCGAAGTCCGTGATGCCGTCGACATCGGTCGGCGCGATCGGCACGGAACGAGCAAGCCCCTCCGTGCCTCCGTTGCCGATCGTCATGAAGCAGTCGATCGACGGCTCGTCTCTCTTCAGCTTCCAGAGAAGGATGTGTTCCCTCCCCCCGTTTCCGACGATGATGACCTTCATTCGACCCTCGCGTGGATGTCACTTCTTCTTCGAGGAGAGTTCCCGTGCCTTCCTGTACATGAGCGAGGCCTGCTCCCGCATTCCCCTCTTGTCGTGGATGATGCCCAGGTGATAGTACGCCTTTGCATTGTCCGGTTGAGCCTGAATGATCTTTTCGAATGCGAACACCGCTTCGTCCAGCATGTCGAGCTGATTGTAGGCTTCACCCAGATAGTAGTGAACACTCGCGTAATCGGGCTTGAACTCGAGAGCCTTCTTCAGCTCCTCGACTGCCTCCTCGTACAGCCCCTTCTTGCAGAAGACGATCCCGAGGTTGCAGTGAGCCTGGGCATTCTTGGGGTCTTTGCCGACGGCTTTCTTCAGTTCCTGCTCGGCCTTCTCGTACATCCCCTTCGCGCCGTAGACAGCACCGAGATTGCACCTGATCTGAACGTTCTCCGGATCCATCTCGAGAGCGGTGAGGTACTCGTTGATCGCAAGATCGTATGCGCCCAGCTTGTCGTACGCATACCCGAGGTTGTTCCGCGCTTTCACATTTTCCGGCTGAATCTGGAGAACCTTGCGATACTCTTCGATGGCCTGCCTGAAGTTGCTCTCCCTGACGAACTGATCTCCCCGCCGATAGCTCTCGACCGGGGCTACTTCGGACGGGGTCTCCGGCTCCTGCTCCTCCCGGTTCCCCCTCCCCTGCTCCTCACCTTCAGTCTGTTCCGCCTGTCCGGTGGCTTCACCGGTGTCCACGAGCCGGTCTTCACTCCCATCCCCCTCATCGTCGATCTTGAATCGAGGATCTTCTTCAGGCAATTCGGAGAGGTCCCTGATGAGAAGATCGATCTCCTGAAGCGGATCGCTCCCGACAGCTTTTTTCTTCTTAGCCATGATCCACCCTCTCTACGAGTGTTCGGTAATCCTCAGCTCCGATCGATTTTTCATCGTACTCGAAGATGGTCTTGTGATAGCTCACTGCCTCCGAGAGCTTCACATTCGTCCTGATGGGCTCCGCCACACTGTTCTGGAAATGCCGCTTCAGGCTCTCGATGACCTCCCGGTCCTTCCTCTGCCTCGCCGTGAAGAAGGTGGGAATGATGAGAGACACCTGAATCGTCTTGCCCGATGACTTCCGGAATGCGACGACGTTGTTCACGATCTGCCGTATGCCGACCATGGCGAGATACTCCATCGACGTCGGTATGAACATCTCATCCGCAAAAAGCAGGGCATCCTGGTTGAGCGGACTCCACGACGGGGCGCAGTCGAGAAGAATATAGTCGTAGTCCTGCACCCCTTCGAATTTCGTCGCAATGATCGAGCCGGAATAGCTCGAACTGTAGAAGAGCGGTTCGATTTCGACGATCCCGATTCCCCCGGGCAGGAGAAAAAGGTTTTCTCTGACCCTTCGGATGCAGGACTCGACCGGCAGGTTGTCGATGATGACATCGCAGAGAGACCGCCCCCCGGTGATGTTGAACCAGATACTGAGATTTCCCTGCACATCGAGATCGATCATGAGGACCCGTCGTCCCTTCATTGCGAGGCCGGCGGCCAGGTTCCCGGTGGTCGTCGTCTTGCCGGTACCGCCCTTCTGATTAACGATCGCTATTTTTCTCACGTTCTCTACCTTCGTCTTCGGTCTCCACCGAAACCCAGTCAAGGTACCGGGTGGATCCCCTCGTGATGGGCAGTGCTATGATTTCGGGCACGTCATAGCTGTGCAGCTCTTCGACCGCCTGTTCTATCCGGTCGAAATTCCTCTCCGGGGCCTTGCACAGGAGGAGCACCTCCTCCTCGTCCTGCACCTCCCCTTCCCACCGGTAGAGCGAGCGAATACCGGGAAGCATGTTCACGCATGCGCAGAGCCGCCGCTCGACGAGGCCGCCGGCGATTTTTCGACCCTCATCGGGCGAGGAGGCAGTAATCAGGATGACGATGAATTCGCTCACGTTTCCCACCCTCCTTCAGGAATTCTTCTCCCAGCCGAGCTTCCGTGCTGCCATGAGGAGGGCGATGATGCTCTTCGCATCCTCTATTTCTCCCTCGTCGATCATCCGGAGGACTTCGGCGCTCGAGACCTCGACCACCTCGATCAGCTCATCGGGATCGAGATTCATCTCCGACCGTGTCAGATCCGTCGCGACGAATATGTCGATCCGTTCGTCTGAAAAGCCCGGCGTGGTGAGGATGGAGCCGACCTTCTCGAGGCGCCCCGGCCGGTATCCCACCTCTTCTTCCATCTCACGGGCGGCGCAGATTTCACTCGCTTCGGTTCCGTCGAACTTTCCCGCCGGGATCTCCCAGATCACACCATCGACCGGATACCTGAACTGCCTGATGAGAACCACCCGGCCGTCGTCTTTCACCGGGACGACTGCGGCGGCTCCGCCGTGCCGCACGACCTCCATCGTCAGTTCGAACCCGTCGTCGAACTTCAGGTGATCGAGCTGCACGGTGAAAATCCGTCCCTGAAAGATCTCGTCCCGCTTCTCGAGACGGTAGTCCGGCTGCTCTACCCTGCCGTTTTTCTTCCTCACAGCCGTATCCTCGACAGATCCTTCCCGACGATGACTTCCCCGCCGTAGACCTTCCGGCAGTGGAGGGCAATGTCGAACCCTTCGAATACCGGGTAGAAATGAGTCAGCACGAGCTTCGGTACACCGGCCTCCTCGGCCAGCTGTCCCGCCTTCGTCGGACTCAGGTGACCTTCGATTTCCATGTCGTCACGGAACGAACACTCGAAGATCGCCAAATCGACCCCGCGGGAAAACTTCGCCAGGCCGGCGAAGGCTCCCGTGTCTCCGCTCACCACGATGCTCCTGCCGCCGGAAGAGAGCCGGTACGCAAGGCTCGACTCCGTGTGCGGCACACGCAGCCCCTCGAGGCGGAAGTCCCCCGCCTCGTAAGGATCCCGGAATTCCACGATCTCGAGGTCGTACTCACGTGCCTCCACGAAATCACCGTACACTCCCGAAAGGGCCCGGTGGAATTCCGCCAGGCCCGGCGCACCGACAATCGTGAGCTTCGCCTCCCTAGGCCGGAACGGGTTCCGGTACGAGAAGAGGAGCGGTACGAGGTCGCCGGTGTGATCGGGGTGGTAGTGCGTGAAGACGACATGGTCGACGTCGAGATAGGACTCGCCGGCCTCCGCGAGGCGCTTGAGCGTTCCCGATCCGAGATCGAAGAGGACGAGAGAGCCGGCAGTCCTCACGCACACCCCGGGAGAGGCCCTCTCGGGATGAGGGATCGAGGTGCCGGTTCCGAGCATGATGATTTCCATCCCTCCGGGTACCGCGCTCATACCGTCTCCTCCACGACACGCCCGATCCCGTCCGAAGCCAGGCGGGCGTTTGCAGCCAGATAACCGGGCATGTTGCCGACATCATACACTTCGTCCTCCAGAAGCAGACCGAGCATCCCGCGCTGTTCGATGAGATCCTGAAACGCGGCGACGTCGTCCAGCTCCCGGTCCTTCTGTCCGGTGTCGAACTTTTCGATGTGCCCGAGGAATGCCGGCTCGAGCACGTGCCTTCCGGTCCATCGTACCTCGCTCTTCGTGCGGGCCCTGAACTGCCCGGGCTCCTTGTCGAGCAGGCGGCGTATCCTGTAGACACCGCCGGCATCTTTCTCGAGGTCGACGTGGCCGCAGTTCCCGAAGAGGTGCCCCCTCGCTTCCTCGACCCTGATGAGGCCTGTCACCATCTCTCCGGTTCTCCGATAGAGGTCCACCATCTTCTTCAGACGGCCCCCGCCGGCAGGGAACACGTCGTCCGGATACATGAGGATGAAGGGATGGTCGCCGATCTCACCGGCCGCACTGAGCAGGGCGTCCCCGGGACCTCTCGGGAATTCCTGACAGGCGAACCGGATTTCCGTCTCCGGCGGAATACGTTCGAGACCACCGGGCAACCGGGACCCGTCGGCTTCTTCCGCCGGCTCGTCCTCGAAGTAGGAGCGAATGGATTCCTTACCCTTCCGGATGACGATGACAACCTCACGGGAACCGGCATCGGCCGCCTCTCCGACACACCAGTGAATCATGGGAAGGCGCCCGACCGGCAGGAGCTCCTTCGGGACCGACCGGGTGAGCGGGAGGAGCCTGGTACCACGCCCCGCCGCCGGTATGACGGCTTTCAGTATCTCTTCCTCCATGGATATACGATGAACTCACCGGGACGTCTCGTTCACGGAAATGCGATGCTGACGTTCCCGCCGATCCCGGCGCCGAGAGAATCCCGGGCGCTGCCCCTGTTCACGGAAACTTCGAGGAGACCCGCACCACCGACGACGGCCAGCGTCTCGCCGGGATTCTTCTGAGCATAACTGACGGAGATCCCCTCGATGGTCGTTCCTGCGATCTCGATCACGACTTCACCGGGTTTCACCCGGCCGCGGAGCATCATCTTCGGAATGTTGGTGACGAGGTTGCCGAACCGGTCGACGTGAATGACCTCCCCGACGATCTCGCCGCTGCGGAGAACGGGCTCGGGGAACTCGATCGTGACCGGATTCGAGACGATGCTCCCGAACGACCCGATGTCATGCACCCCCAGCGACAGGTGGCCGGCGACGGGAGCGAAGATGTCCCGTCCGTGAAAGGTGTCGCTGACCTCGGGGAGGAAGTACTTGGCCTCGGTCAGTTCGATGACTGTACACGGCCATTCCCGATAGATCCAGCTGAACACACCGTTGTCGGGGCCGACGAAGAGGTGCGCCCCGGCATCGACGAGGACCGCCCGTCGCTCCCCTCCCACCCCCGGATCCACGACAGCGACGTGAATCGTGCCGGGCGGAAAATGCGGATACGACCCCTTGAGGACGAACGCAGCTTCCCGCATCTCCTGGGGCGGAATGTCATGGGAGACATCGATGATCCGGGCATCCCTGTTGATGGCGAGGATGACACCTTTCATTGCACCGACGAAAAAATCCCGCCGGCCGAAATCCGTGAGAAGCGTAACGACAGCAGGTGGCATGACTTACCTCTATCTTCATCGGTTTTTTTCACTATATTACTTTCAATGAGAGTTGTCAATGAAGATCTAGTGTCCCGTACCCGGAGGGTACGTTGAGGATTGCGAGCGCCGAGAACGATGAAGCAGTCCGAAAGCGGCCACCAAAATCGAAAGTGTATGAATAATTCAGGCTGAGAGGACCATGATGCAGAAAGGCTGCACCGTCCGCCCGTACCGGCCGGGAGACGAAGACTGTATCGCTTCTCTCCTCGAATCGATCTACGGGATATCGATGAACCGTGAGGAGTGGAAATGGAAGTACACCCGTGCCCCTGCCGGCGATTCGATCATCGTCGTGGCCGTTTCGGACGGGCGCATCGTCGGCCACGTCGCCTGCATCCCCTGCAGAGTGGCGGTCGACGGATCCCCCATTGCGGCATTCACCGGGGTCGACGCCATGGTCTCCGCAGACCAGCGGGGCAAAGGGGTTTTCAATGACATGGAGATATGCCTGAACGAGCACTTCCGCGCATCCGGTGCGAAGCTCCTCTTCAGCTTTGCGAATCCCGCCTCGGGAGGCATTCTCACTTCCCGCGGCATCCGCGACCGCATCTGCGATGTGGAGAGTCTCACCAGGATCATCCGCCCGTTCACCGCGCTCGTGAACCGCGTTCGAGTGAGGGCCGTTCGTGGCGCCGGCAGCGGGAGCTCTTCCGGTACCTTCGAGCTGCCGCCGTTCCCGACGGCGGTGATCGGCTCCGTCAGACTGGATGAGACGGATGAGTTCGGCCCGGAGATGGACACGTTCTGGCACGCGGCGTGCTCACTGCATCGAGTGTCGGTCTGGAGGGATGCCGCGTACCTCACCTGGCGCTATCTCGAACACCCGACGCGAAGCTACCGCGTCATCATCGTTCGGATCGACGGTGAGGTCGCCGGCTACTTCGTCCTCGGTACGCTCGACGTGGGTTTCAGAAAGGGTTTCCTCGTGGACCTCGTTCTGGGGGAGGAACAGGATCATGTAATCGATACGGTGACGGGACGGGTGACCGACTATTTCCGGAAAGCCGGCATCGAGTCGGTCACCACCTGGCTCCCCGGCCGGTCGGTGCCTTTCGACAGACTCCGGCACAACGGGTTCTCCAGACGCGACGCGGAGGTCACCGTTATCGGCACCTGCCTGGACAGGAACCTGGACTTCTTCCTCGACGGGAAGAACTGGTACTACAGCGCCGGAGACACTGACGTGGTATAGCCTTATGGATATCCTTCAGGTCAACAAGTTCCACCACATCAAGGGAGGATCGGAGCGCTACTACTTCGAGCTCTCGAACCTCCTCGAATCCGAGGGTCACGGGATCATACATTTCTCGATGGAGCACCCGAAAAACGTACCGAGTCCCTTCTCGGAGTTCTTCGTCAGCAACGTCGACTACAACGGTCCGGGAACCCTCATGGACAGAGTTTCCACCGCGGGGCGGACCGTGTACTCGTTCGAAGCGAGAGACAGGCTCTCCCTCCTGCTCTCCCGGAGGAGGCCGGCCGTTGCGCACCTTCACAACATCTACCATCAGCTTTCTCCCTCCATCCTCCACGCACTGAAGCGCTTCGAAGTTCCGGCGGTCCTCACGGCACACGATTACAAGCTGGTGTGTCCGAACTATCTTCTCTACTGCCACGGCCGGATCTGTGAACGATGTGCGAAGGGACGGTATTACCACGCCGTCCTCCGGCGCTGCCTCAAGAACTCACCCGTCGTGAGCGGAGTCGCCGCAGTCGAAATGTACCTGCACAGGCTCCTCGGCTCCTACGACACCCTCGGGGCAATCATCGCACCGAGCCGGTTCATGCGGAGCAGAATCGTCGAGGCGGGCTTCCCCGGCCACCGGGTGGTCACCATTCCCAATTTCGTTTCGGACATACCCGGAGAACCGGCCGGCCAACCGGGAGACTACGTGGCGTACGTCGGCCGGCTGTCGCACGAGAAAGGCCTTGAAACCTTCATCACGGCCGTGGCCGGACTCGGCGGCACGGCGGTGAAGATCGCGGGTGAAGGCCCCGAACGGCGGTCGCTCGAGCGCCTTAGGGACTCCCTCGGTGCACAGAACGTCAGCTTCGTCGGCCTTCTCGACAGGGACACCCTGCAGCAGTTCATCCGGAGCTCGAGCCTCGTCGTGATTCCGTCGGAATACTATGAGAACTGCCCGCTGTCGGTTCTCGAGACCATGGCCCTCGGCCGGCCCGTCATCGGAGCCGCCATCGGCGGGATCCCGGAGCTGATCGAGGACGGAGTCGACGGTCTCCTCTTCACGCCGGGAGATGCCGTTGAACTCCGCGAGGCGATCGCCGGACTCACACGGGACAGGAATCGGTTGAGATCAATGGGCGGACAGGCCCGCGAGAAAGTCGTTACGAAGTACAACAGGAAGACCCACTGCGATCGGATCATGGAAGTCTACGAATCCGTTCTGGAAGGATCATCCCCCGCCGGAGGCTCGTGAGACTTCTCACCTTCCATTACCGGGATGAGGAAAGAGAAGCTGCTCCCCCGGCCGACCGTGCTCTCGACCCAGATGCTCCCACCGTGAGACTCGACCAGGTACTTCGATATGGCCAGTCCCAGCCCCGTCCCCTTGACGCCGGTCTTTTCGATGCGGCCGAACCTCTTGAAAATCTCATCCTGCTCACTTTCGGGAATTCCCGGACCCGTGTCCAGAACCGTCACCTGCACATACTCCCTGTGGCCGTTCCCGTGCTCGCCGAGGCGCTCGTGCACGTCTTCCCTGACTCGACGGACGGCCTCCACGACGATCCGCCCGCCGTTGGGTGTAAACTTGATGGCATTGCCGATGATGTTCGTGAACACCTGTTCCAGCTTCCCGGCATCGGCGTATACCTCCGGAAGTTCGAACTCCGCCTCGAGCTTCTGCTCGATCTCGAGACCTTTCTGGAGAGCCAGGGGGGTCATGTTTTCGATTGCCCTGCGGGCGGAGTTCCTGATGTCGAGCGGCGCGAACGAGAATTTCATCCGGCCTGATTCTATTCTCGAGATGTCGAGGAGGTTGTCGATCATGTTGCTCAACCTGTCGACGTTTGCTTTTGCGATCCTCAGGAAAGACATGACCGATTCGTCGAGCTGGTCTTTCATTTTGAGAAGAATGATGTCGATGGAGCTCTTGATCGCGGTGAGCGGGGTCCTGAGCTCATGGGAGACGAGCGATACGAACTCCGACTTCAGCTCCGACACCCTGTTGAGCTCCTGATTCATCCGGACCGTCTCTTCGAACATGTTGACGTTGTAGAGGGCCACCGACAGCTGGTTGGCGAAGAGGGTGAGGAAGCGGATCTCGTCCGGGCTGAAGGAGTTTTTCGAATCCTTCTCGAAGTCGAGCACGCCGAGCAGCTCGTCGCCGAACATGAGCGGAATGGAGAGTTCCGCCCTGGTGTCGGCTCTTCCCTCGATGTAACGCCGGTCGGCTTTGACGTCGGGGACGCAGGCGGTTTCCCGGTGCTGGGCGACCCAGCCGGTAACGCCGTCTTTCCCGATGACGAACTTCCGGCCCAGGAAGGAGTCATCCAACTCGTAGCTCGTGGCGAACACGGCGAGCCTTCCCTCTTCATCCCCCTCATCCCGCTCGACCAGGAGCATGGTGCACGCCGGATAGTCCAGGCGGCCCTTGAGCGTCCCGATGACCATGCTGCCGAGCCTGTCGAGCTTGATGGTGCTCGTCAGGTCCTTACCCACCTCGTAGAGGATGCTCATCTCCTCGGCCCTGTTTTTCACCTCCTCGTAGAGCAGGCAGTTCCCGATGGCCATGCCGACGATACTGCCGATGCTCTTCAACCACTTCTTCTTCCGATCGTCCAGGGCGATCTCCCTCTTCGCCCCCAGACCGAGCACTCCCAGCACCCGCGTCCCGTAGACGAGAGGGATGCCGGCGTACGACCGGTATCCGAACTCCCTGGTCTTCCGGAACTCGTGCCTGGGGTCGTCCGCCATCGAATCGACGAACACCGCCTCGCGCGTTTCTGCGGCGATTCCGGTCAGGCTCCTCCCCACTTCGATGGACTTGATCTCTTCGAAGACTTCGGCCGGGATGCCCAGGTGGGCTTCGAGACGAAGAACATCCCCGCCCTCCTCGAGGAGATAGATACCCGCGTTGTCGTACGGCGTGACTTCCACGATCTTCCGGTGGGAAACCTCGAGCACCTCCGTGAGCAGGAGCGACTTGTTGACCTCGTTGGCGAGATCGTGCAGCACCGCCAGCTCCCGGTTGTGCTGGCCGATCTCCCGGTCCGCCTCCCGCAGCTTTTCGAGCAGCTTCTTCTCCTTCTCGAGGTACCGTGCCCGCTCCTCGGCATCCTCCCTCTTCTTCGCGAGGATCAGGAGAAGGTATGATCCGGGGAGAATCGCCATCAATCCCACGAGAGCGATAAGGAGCGCATACAGGGCGATGGAGCGGACAGGTTCGAGGACCGGTGGGTATTCCGAGTGGACACCCAGGTACCACACGGTGTTCGCCGTTTCGATCCTGGCATAGGAAGCCAGCTGCTTTTCTCCGTCTCTTCCGGCGAGGGTGGAGGAGCCACCTCCTTCCGCCACCAGGTCACCGATGACACCCGTGGAGTCGCGGCAGCATGCACGTCCGCCGGCCTCTCCCGTGCCTCCGTCCCCTGGGTGATCGGAGTACGCAATGACGTTTCCGCTCTGATCGAGGAGGACGTAGCAGGATTCATGTTCATTGAACGGCATACGGCTGAAAACGTCGAGGAGCATTTCCGGATCGAGTCCCATCACGATGGCTCCGTCCGTCACCGGTTCCCCGTCCTCCGCTTCGGAGAAAACGGGATACCGGAGAACGAGGTGCGGTTGTCCCGTCACGGAGTCCGGAGACCTGATGATATGCCATCCGGGGCGAGAAGATGGATCCCCGGGGCTCGGGAAGGAAGGAATCGGATCCTGGGAAGTGACCGGCTCGCCGCCCCGGTACCCGAAGACCGGCATCCCCCGGGCATCGACTCTCACCAGGTATTCGATCCTGTTCTTCGCCTGTTCGTATGCGAACCGCAGCAGGGGTGAGCCGGGAGTTTGCCCGGGATTTCGGACTTCTGCGGTCACCGACAGCTGCTCCACCTGGTCGAAAAGATTCCGGAGGACTTGTTCGACGGCATACGCTCCCGCTCTGGCCCTGACGAAGTTTTCTTCGAGCGTCTCGTTTTCCACCGCCCGGTTCGCCTTGACGTAAATGCTGTAGGAGGCGAAGATGAATGCGGCGAGCATGGCCGCGGCGAACGCCGCGACGAACATCCTGAACCGGAGCCGCGACGCGCTGATCAGTCCATCCAGCAGGGACATCGTTCCTTTTTCCTCCCGGACGAGATGTGAAGAGAACGGGATGAAGATATGGAATAAAGTGGCAAAATCCATGCCGCGGGAGAAGATAGGCGGGCACGAAAATTCCACCGTACGGACGTTTCACCTGCCTGACAGGGCGACCCACTCGACAGCCCAGAGGACGAGGAAGAAGAGAACCGCCGCTCCCACCAGCAGCCTGCCGCGTGGCGAGGAATGAAGATCCAGCCGGCTCCATGAAGCGAGGGTGGCACCGGCAAAGATGGCGAAGGCGGGCATCATCGGCATGTGAAACCGGTTCGAACCGAAGAACACCAGGTGGACACCGATCCAGAAAACGAGGAACACCGTGAGCAGCCTCCGGGTCCCGTTACCGCCGGCCACTCCCGTCAGGAGCGCCGGGAGAGAGAGGAGGAGGAGGAGATAGTACGAGAGATTCACGAGAACGAGTGCCGCCGCCGGGACGGCGAGGTAGCTCCGGGTGAAGGATCCCCGGGCCTGACTCCGATCCGACCATCCGAAATGGTGGAGGAGAATCGTGCTCTCCGACGAGAAAAGAAAGAAGAGTTTCGCCGGGATGAGTTTCAGGGCGTCGAGCGGCTGCTCCCGAACGTACTCGATCGCATCACGGAAGGCGAGAGCGTTCCGGCGGTATTCATCCTCGATTTCGAGCAGGTTCAGGCCCTCGGGAACCTTGAATCCGCCGGTAGCGCCGGGATTGTTACCGATCCAGAGGTTGACGCCGGCGTTGGTGGAGAAGAGAGGTGCTCTGAAAACGAGGTAATTCCTGACGATCCAGGGGCTCATGACCAGACAGACGACGAGCAGCAGGAGGACACCGTGGCGGACCGCCGTTTTCGCCCGGACACCCCTTCGCAGATCATATACGAGGAGTGCCAGGGGAAACACGGCCATGACGGGTTTGACGTATGCAGAGGCGCCGATCAGAAGCCCCGGGAAGAGCACCCTCCGGGGGTCTCCGCCCTCCCCGGTCAACCGGTCGACCAGGAGGATGAGAAGCATGGTGAAGAGGGTTTCGCTGAGGAGCACCTGGGAATACAGCACCGCGGGAAGGTAGACGGCATAGAGCGCTGCTGCGGTGAGTGCGGAACGGGGCTGTGCGAGCCGCCGCGCCACCCTGAAGATCAGAAGACAGGTGACGACGTCCGCCATCGCTTGAACCACCCGCACCCAGAACACGCTCGAGCTGCTCACGAGATATACGGCGGCGAGGAAGGCCGGATAGCCGGGCGGGCGGTAGGCCGTCACCTTTCCGTCGAAGGCGTAGGAGCCGGACTCCGCGAGCGGGCCGGCGAGCTCGTGATACACGAGTGCATCGGAGACGAGGGGTGGGTCGGTGACGAGGAGGGCGGCGAACCGGAAGAGAGCTCCCAACAGCATGATCGCGGCGAGCTTCGATCCGACTCCCTCACCGGAATCAACCCCCGGCGGCGAAGCGGCTCCTTCCCCCATCGTATTCCGTCCTCATGCCGAACAGGGTTCCGAGGTTTCTCCGGTCGCGTCGCAACCCGGCGCCCTTCGGCGTCTCGATGATGAACGGCAGGTTCCGCAGGCGCTCGTCCGAGAGAAGGAACCCGAACGGATCCTTCCCGATTCTCCCTCTCCCGATGTGCTCGTGCCTGTCGACCCTGCTCCCGAGCTCCCGCTTCGAATCATTTGCATGGATCACCAGGAGCTTTTCGAGCCCGACCAGCCGGTCGAACTCCTCCATGACCGATTCGTATCCTTCCCTCGTGCGGATGTCGTACCCTGCTGCGAACACGTGACAGGTGTCGAGACAGACGCCGAGCCGGTCCCGCTCCGGACATTGCTCCAGGATGTGCGCGAGGTGCTCGAACCGGTATCCGACGGCCGTCCCCTGCCCGGCGGTCGTCTCGAGGAGAATCCTGAAATCCGGGGCCGGGCAGCGATCGAGGATCCGGGCGAGTGCGCCGGAGATGAGCTTCAGTGCCTTTTTCTGGCCCGCTCCCCTGTGGGCGCCGGGATGAATGACGAAGAGCCGTATACCGAGGGTGAGTGCCCGGCGGACTTCACCTTCCAGCGTTTCGAGCGACCTCCTGCGAAGCGCGTCATCGGGCGAGGCGAGGTTGACCAGGTAGCAGTCGTGGGCCACGACCGGCCGGAGTCCGCTCTTCGAACCGAGAAACCTCCACCTCTCGAGATCCGGATCTGAGAGAGGCGGGAGTCTCCAGTTTCCCGGGCTCTTGGTGAATATCTGAATCGTCTCACAGCCGAGCGTCTTTGCTCTCTCCAGAGCCCGGTGCACGCCTCCGGAGATAGACATGTGCGCACCGATCCTCATCGATCACCTCACGGACTCCCAGCCTCCGCCGACGCTGATGCAGGCACCGGTGATGTAGGAGGAGGATTCGTGAACGAGGAAAGAAACGACGCGTGCCACCTCCTCCGGTGTACCCGGTCTGCCGGCGGGGATCGATTTCAGCATCGATCCCGTGACGGACTCCGGGCCGCTGTCGATGATGCCGGGTGCCACCATATTGGCGGTTATGCCGGCCGGAGCGAGCTCGCGTGATAGCGACCTGGTGAAGAGCAGGAGGCCCGACTTTGCGATGGCGTACGGTGTGATGTTCGGTGAGGAGCTCAGGAGGTCCGCCCCGGCGAGGCCGATGGAAACGATTCTGCCCCACCCGGCTTCTTTCATCGGGAGAACGGCTGCCCGGCTGACATAGAAGGCGCTGTGCAGGTTCGAGGCGATGACGGAGTCCCACTCCTGGGGCTCGACCTCCAGGAGAGGCTTGAGGAGAAAATCGCCGACGTTGTTCACGACGACACTGACCGGCCCGAGCTTTCTTCCGACCGTTTCCACGAGCCGGGCGGCTTCCGCGGGATCGGTCACGTCGGCCGGAACGATCGCAGCCCGGCCGCCCGACGCCTCGATCGTCCGTTTCGTCTCCCCGAGCTCGGGGCGGTCCCCCCGTCCGTTGAGGGCGATCAGGAATCCGTCGGCCGCGAGCCGGAGTGCTATCGATCTGCCGATGCCGACGGCGGACCCGGTGACGAGCGCCACCTTCTCACTGCGGTTCATCCAAAGGCTCCTCTCCCGCCGGAATCGGCAGGAGGATCTCCCGTTCACTCCCCTTCCGAAGGACCACCAGAGCTGCTTCCCGGCCTCCGCGCTCGGAGAGCATGATCCGGAGCTCCATGGGATCGTTCACCGCCTCGCCGTCGACCGACAGGATGATGTCTCCACGCTCGACACCCCGTTCCTGAGCAATGCTGCCCTCTTCCACCGAGGCGACGAGGACTCCTCCGGTTTCGCTCAATTCGAATGCACGGGCGAGTTCTTCGGTCAGGTCCTGAAAGCCGAGTCCGAGATCCTCGCCGGCCTCCTCACGGTGCCACCAGCGGGTGAGCTCTTCGCTCGCGGAGGCATCGAGCACCTCTTTCGAGATGTAGATGGGAGCATCCACCCGAACGGCGACCGCGATTGCGTCGGACGGACGGCAGTCGACGAGGAAACTCTCTTCCCCCCGGAGCAGGACGAGGTCGGCCAGGAAGATGTTGTTCTGCAGATCCTTGATGACCACCCGTTCCAGATTCGTGTCCATCGCCCTGAGCATCAGGATGATGAGATCGTGGGTCAGCGGACGCTCCCCGTGCTCGTCGTCGATTCCCCGCGAGATGGCGGTTGCTTCGTTGATACCGATGAAGATCGGGAGTATCCTGCCCTTCTCACGGTCGGCGAGGATGAGGACCGGCGACCTCGTAGTCGGGTCGATCCCCAGGTCCTTGAGCTCGACCTGCACCAGATCCTCGGAGACGGTGAGATGCCTCTCCGATCCCGTGTAGGCAAGGAGAACGACGAGCAGTGCGAGCAGGGGTATGATGACGGCGTATCGGATCATGATATTCTCCTTCTTCGTTGGACTGTCCGGCCGGTGAACGCGTGAGCCCAGCCGATCCCGAGCCCGGAGAGTGTGCCGTGTCCCGGGACCCCGCGGTTCACGGACCAGCCCATCATACGATAAAATGTCTTCCTGGCCCGCGCGAACTCTTTTTCATCGAGGCGCACGTCCCGGAGAGGACCATGGGAAAACGGCTCGAAGAATCGGGCCGGGAGCCCGTCGTCCCCGCTGTCGAATCCTTCCCTGACATTGTACACCCGGGTCAGGTTGACGGCTCTCATGCCGACGTTCATGATTTCCCAGAGCGAAGTGTTCCACCCGGTCAGGCCCCGCACGATGTCGACCACCCGGTTGTAACTGTAGGGGAGAAAGTAGCAGAGAACGGCGCAGTTGAGGAAGTTCCGGTACGTCGACTCGTACAGATAGAGCCTGACCTTGTCCTCGCTTAGATCCCTGACGTCGAGCGGCTCCAGGATACCCAGAGCCCTGATTTCCTCGAGGTGCCTGTTCTCTCTCGCGTACAGCGTATCATGGATGTTGTGACAGTGATCCGCTCCTGTCGGTGACAGAGCGTAACCGAGCCCGAGTCCGTGCTTCAACCTCGGTTCGTGCATGGGGATCTCCTGACCCTTGACCTCCATGGCCAGCTTCTTGGCTCCGCCTCCGAGCTCTTTCGCGGCACGCTTCACTCCCTCGGCGAGGAGGTCTCCGATCCCCTCTCTCTTCCCGATCTTCCCGACGAGATTGACCATCGCCTCCGCGTTTCCGAAGCGGAGATCCAGTCCTCCGGCGTCGCTCGCCCCGATGATCCCTTCTTGGTAACATTCCATGGCGAAGGCAATGGTCACACCGGTGGATATCGTATCGAGACCGTATTGATTGCAGAGCTCACCGGCCTTCGCCACCGCCCTCAGATCATTCACGCCGCAGTTGCTTCCCAGAGCCGCCGCGGTTTCATATTCCGGTCCGCCGTATGTCCTGTCGATCCTCCACGGCTTCTCGGCCTCGACGATCCGTTTGCAGCGAACGGGACAGGCGAAGCAGGTTCCCGTGTCGACGAGGAGGCTGTCGCGCAGCGCTTCACCACCGATCGCTTCGGCGCCCGCGAACGATCCTTCCCTGAAGTTCCTCGTCGGCAACCCGCCCGACACATGCAGGGGGAGCAGAACAGACATCGTCCCCTGGTCTCTGAGAGCCGCGGTGAGATCGCGATAATTCTGCCTGAGCCAGTCCCGTACCGCCCCGAACGTCGCCGGATCCTTCGGCTCGATCTTCCCGGTTCCCCGCACCGCGATCCCCCTGAGATTCTTCGATCCCATGACCGCTCCCATTCCGCACCGCCCGGCAAAGTGGTGAAGGTCGTTCACGACGCACGCATAGCGCACGAGGCGTTCACCGGCCGGGCCGCACTGGCAGATCCGCACGCCGCCGTCACCGAGCTCCTGCCTGATGATCTGCTCGACCTCACCGGTGCTCTTTCCCCTGAGCCTGCGCCCGTCGTGCAGCTCGACACGGTCATCCTTCACGGAGAGGTACACGGGATGATCGGCCCTTCCGGTGACCACGACGGCGTCGAAACCGGCTCTCTTCAGCTCGGCTCCCCAGTAGCCGCCTGCTTCCGCGTCACCGTAGCAGCCGGTGAGGGGGGATTTCGCCCCGACGCTGTTTCTGCCGGTCCCCCCGATGGGAGCCCCGGTGAGGACTCCCGGTGCGAAGACGAGGACGTTGTCGGGCCCCAGGGGATCGACTCCCGCCGCGGTGCCCGTGAGGAGCTCGTGTGCGATCAGAGCCCGGCCGCCGAAGTAGGTTCGGAAGAACCGCTCGCCGCTCGATCGGATGTCCGTCCGGCCGCTCGACAGATCGACCGTGAGGATTCTGTCCGCGAAACCGGAATGGACCATGCCGACCGCCCCGGGAAAAGAGAAGACAGAGTGGGTGGGAGGGGAGAGCGTGCACCAGGAACGGTGCGGCC
>CAZMKB010000008.1:19906-30153 GCA_964566685.1 uncultured Gemmatimonadota bacterium
ATCTATTTCAGGCAGAGGAGTCGTTATGCCGGCTCTTTATCAGGATTCAGTTTCTTGAACTTGGCCAGCAGCTGCTCCTCGGTTTCTTCGTGATTGGGATCAGGCACACAGGCATCAACGGGGCACACCGATGCGCACTGTGATTCGTCATAGAACCCCTTGCACTCAGTGCACTTGTCCGGCTCTATGACATAGATCTCCTCACCTTCCGAAATAGCCTCGTTCGGGCATTCCGGCTCGCATGCTCCGCAGTTGATGCACTCTTCTGTGATCATGAAAGCCACCTGACTCACCTCCTTTTGCTCATAGTGTTCGTCACATTAATGTTGAGTTCTCTCGAAATGTCAATAGTTTTTTTCGCCTGGGAAATGCCCCCGTTCCGGGCTTTTCCGGCGTCGTGACCACCTGACGACGGCGCACGGGAATGATCCGGTGCTTCCCCCCCGGCGGCATCCGCGTTCGCAGCGCTGCGGTAGCGTGTCCTGACCTCCTCCATCCTGTTCTCGACCTCCTTCCTCGTCGCGACACCCTTGTATTCCAGGATGTCGACCAGGCTGTCATACACCAGCAGGCTCGAAAAGGCGACCTCCTGCGCGGTCCGACGCCCGTCCTCCCGGTCGAGGATGAGAATCTCGCCGACCTCCGGATCGGGGTTCAGGGATCTGAACCACTCGAGGAAGAGGATGACGAGCGCGTGTGCAAGGAAGAGCAGCGCCAGGAATCTGAGCGTCCGCTCACCGGACAGGAAACCCGTCGACCAGGTCACGACACTGACGAGGAGTGAGGCGAGCGCCGCCGTATTCTGTTTCACGAGCCATTCTCTCATGGGATTTTCCCCTCACTTCCCTGGTTTGTCGCCCTCGCCGCCGTCGGGCAGCAGTTTCCTCAGCCGGTCGATGAGACCGAGCGCGTCGAGTGGCCGCATCGTGTTCACGTCCGCCGACCGGAGGAGCTCCATGAGCTCTTCGACGTGCGGATCGCTCGCACCGTGAAAGAGGCTGAGCTGTTCGCCTTTCGAGGAGGCGGGGATGTGCTCGCCGCGCGCCAGAGGCGGCACGTTCTCCCCCGCGTGCTCTCCCTTCTCGAGGTTCGCGAGAATCTCCTGTGCCCTGAGGATGACATCCTCGGGGATTCCGGCTATTCTCGCCACATGAATACCGTAGCTCCTGTCGCTTGCCCCGGGCTCTATTTTTCTCAGGAAGACCACCTGCTCTCCCCATTCTCTCACGAGGACGTTGTAATTCTTCACCCGGGGCAGAAAGCCCGCCAGTTGTGTGAGTTCGTGATAGTGGGTGGCGAAAATGGTGCGGGGACGGGCGTGTTCGTTTTCGTGGAGATGCTCGGTCACCGCCCAGGCGATGGACAACCCGTCGTAGGTGCTCGTGCCCCTCCCGATCTCGTCGAGCAGGACCAGGCTCCGACCGGTCGCATTGTGAATGATGTTGGCCGTCTCGTTCATTTCGACGAGAAAGGTGCTCTGGCCGGACGCCAGGCTGTCCGATGCTCCGACCCTGGTGAAAATGCGGTCGACCACGCCGATCTCGGCCCGGGAAGCCGGGACGAATGAACCGGCCTGGGCCATGAGAACGATGATGCCCACCTGTCTGAGGAAGGTCGACTTCCCGGCCATGTTGGGGCCGGTGAGGATGATGATCTGGTCACGTGTTTCGTCGAACTCGAGATCGTTGGGAATGAAGGATTCTTCGAGAATGAGCCGTTCCACGACCGGGTGGCGCCCCTCCACGATCGTGATCCCGGCCCCGCCGTTCACGACCGGCCTGGTGTACGCGTTCTCACGGGCGACCTCCGCGAAGGTGGAAACGAGATCGACGGCGGCGACAGCCTGCGAGGACGCCTTGAACTCGTCGATCATGCCGGCCAGCTCCTCGCGCAGAGCGAAGAAGAGCTCCGTTTCCAGCGACTCCTGCCGCTCCTGGGCCGAGAGGATCTTCATTTCCATATCCTTGAGCTCTTCTGTGATGAAGCGCTCACCGTTCGCGAGAGTCTGCTTCCTGATGTAGGATTCCGGCACCAGGTGGAGGTTCGGCTTCGTCACCTCGATGTAGTAACCGAACACCTTGTTGTAACCGACCTTGAGCGACTGAATGCCGGTCCGCTTCCTCTCTTCCTCCTGCATCGCGGCGATCCACCGGGTGCCTCCCTTCTTCACACCGCGGATCTCGTCGAGCTCCTCGTCGTACCCCTCCCGGATGACTCCTCCCATGCTCACCTGGGCCGGGGGGTCATCGACGATCGCACGACCGATCTTTTCGACGGTTTCGGGAAATCCTCCGAGTGAGCTCTTCTTCCGGGTGAGGAGAGCCGAATCCGTCTCTCCCAGCTCTTCGGCCAGCCGGGGTACCTTCTCCAGCGTGTCCCGGAGCGAGACGACGTCCCGCGGCGTGGCCTTTCGCGAGGCGATTTTCCCCGCCAGCCGTTCGAGGTCACCCATCTCCCCGAGAACGTCCCTCACCCGGGAGCACCGGTCCGGATCCCGGTGGAGCTCATCCACCGCATCGAGGCGACGATCGACGTCATCCACGTCCCGCAGCGGCTTCAGGAGCCACTGCCGCAGGAGCCGTCCTCCCATCGCCGTCCGTGTGAGATCGAGGACGTCCAGGAGCGTCGCTTTCCTGAGATCGGGACGCATCGGCTCGAAG
Source organism: uncultured Gemmatimonadota bacterium (assembly GCA_964566685.1). GTDB lineage: Bacteria > Gemmatimonadota > CAZMKB01 > CAZMKB01 > CAZMKB01 > CAZMKB01. Next base: position 22,567 of record CAZMKB010000008.1, read on the forward strand.
ATCTCGAGGTTCCGAAGCGTCCCCGCATCGATGATCATGTACTTCTCGAGCGTGTACGGCCGGATGCTCCGCACCATGCGGAGCGCCTGCGGCTGCACCCGCTCGAGGTAGGAGAGGAGGCCTCCGGCCGCAGCCAGACCGTCTTCGAGCTCCTGACAGCCGAACCCGTCGAGCGTCACGGTCCGGAATCGTTTGGTGAGGCGATCCCGGGCATCGTCTCCAGTGAAGCACCAGTCGGGGGAGGTGCTGGTGAGGGCATTCGGTATCGAGGAAAGAACTCTGTCGAGGTCCTGCGGCCTGCTGCCGCCCTCGACTCCGGAGAGCCAGGATTCGGGCAGGACGAGCTCGGCGGGCCGGATCCGGGTGACCTCGTCGATGAGCTCGTCGGTCGACACCTCGGTCACCGAATACTCTCCCGTGGTGATGTCCAGAATCGACAATCCCCACCGGCCGTTACCCCGCGAGGATAGACCGCCGATGTAGTTGTTGCGTTTCCCTTCCAGGAGGGAGTCGTCGGTGACGGTTCCGGGCGTGACGACTTCGAGGACATCCCGCTTCACGAGCCCCTTCGCCTTCCGGGGGTCCTCGACCTGCTCACAGATCGCGACACGGTGCCCGGATTTGACGAGCCTGGCGATGTAGGTGTCTGCGGCTTTCACCGGGATCCCGGCGAGCGGAACTTTCCCCGCCTTTCCGGTGCTCTTGGAGGTGAGTGCGACCCCGAGGACCTTCGAGCCGATGTGCGCATCCTCGAAGAACATTTCGTAGAAATCGCCCATGCGGAAGAAGAGGATCGCGTCCCGGTAACGATCTTTGATCTGCCTGTACTGGTTGATGAAGGGAGTGTCACGAGACATCCGGCTGGCCCTCGTTTGGTGACAGTATACGACAGGCTCCTCTCTTTGTCAACAAATCGGCGATGTGGAAGGGATTCGCCGCGGGCCGGGGCGCCAAAGGATTCACTCCTCGCTGACGAAAGCCGTTTCGACGACGGCGTGCATGCCGCCCCTGGTCGTGAACTCACCACTGATCGACATCCATCTCGGATCGCAGGAGGCAACGAGATCGTCGAGAATCCTGTTCACCGCCTGCTCGTAGAAGATCCCCTCGTTCCGGTACTCGAGGTAGTAGAGCTTGAGCGACTTGAGCTCCAGGCACTCCCGGTCGGGGACGTAGGTGACGGTGATGGTACCGAAGTCGGGCAGACCGGTGCGCGGACAGACGGAAGTGTACTCGGGGTTGACTATGGTGATTTCGTAGTCCCGGTCCGGGTACCTGTTCGGAAACGTCTCGACCGGCTTCTTCGATTTTTTCTTCGTCGTCTTCTTCTTCATGGCCTCCTCATCCTGCATGCGTTGTCGACCGGGCCGCTCCGAGAGCGGCTTCGATGGCCTCCCGGAGATCATCGAGGTCTTCGACCCCGACGGAGAGGCGAACCAGGCCGTCGGTGATACCTATTCTCCTCCGCTCCTCCTCCGGAACGGCGGCGTGGGTCATGGTCGCCGGATGGCTGATGAGACTCTCCACACCGCCGAGGCTCTCGGCGAGGGAAAAAACGGCGACTTTCTCCAGGAACCGCTTCGCACGTTCGAAACTCCCCAGGTCTATCGAGATCATGGCCCCGAATCCCGACATCTGCCGTCCTGCGAGCTCATGCTGCGGGTGCGAGGGAAGACCCGGGTAGTGCACCTTCTCCACATCGGGGTGATCGTCCAGGAACCTGGCCAGGGCGCGGGCGTTCCGTTCATGCTCCTTCATGCGCAGAACAAGGGTCTTCGTTCCCCGGAGTACGAGCCAGCAGTCGAACGGGCCGGGTACGGCGCCGACGGCGTTCTGGACGAACCTGAGCCGCTCGTGGGCTCTCTCGCTGTTCGTGAGGGCGATGCCTCCGACTACATCCGAGTGACCGTTGAGATACTTGGTGGACGAGTGCACGACGATATCAGCACCGAGCTCGAGAGGCCGCTGAAAATAGGGTGTCATGAAGGTGTTGTCGACCACGAGCCACCTGTCGTCGCCCGCGATGTCGGCCATCTCCCGTATGTCGGAGACGGTGAGGAGCGGATTGGTCGGCGTTTCGATGAAGAGCATCCGGGTCCTGTCCGTGATCGCCCCGCGAACCGGTCCGGGATCGGACGTGTCGACGAAGCTGAACTCGAGACCGTAACCGCGAAGCACCCGCTCGAAGAGGCGGTAGGTGCCTCCGTACACATTGTAGCCGCAGACGACGTGGTCGCCGGACTCGAGAAGGGTCATGACGGCGGATATGGCGGACAATCCGGATGAGTAGGCGACGCCGTGGGCGGCGCTCTCGAGAGAAGCGACGTTCTTCTCGAGCGCCTCCCGCGTGGGATTGTGTGTTCGTGCGTATTCGTATCCCCTGTGAACACCCAGAGATTCGTGGACAAAGGTCGAAGTCTGATAGATCGGAGTGATGATGGCCCGGGTCGCAGGATCCGGGATCTGGCCGTTGTGTATGGCCCGGGTGGAAAAACCGCTCATGATACCTCCTCAACGGGCGTAATACTGGATCAGGTCGTTGAACGTGATGATTCGGAGTTCTCCTTCATCCACTCGTCGGAGTGCAGCTTACTGAGGTAGCGTTCACCGCTGTCCGGGAAGACGACCACCACCACCGCGCCGTCCGGAAGGTCCCGGGCGATCTTCACCGCCACCGAACAGGCCGATCCGCTCGATCCCCCGACCAGGAGACCCTCCTCACGGGCGAGCCTCCTCGCCATGTTGAACGATTCCCTGTCTGTCACAGTGTGCACCTCGTCGATGTATTCGAACCAGAGTGTTCCCGGGACGAGATCCTCCCCGATCCCTTCCACCTTGTAGGGCCGGGCTTCAGCGTCTCCCTTTCCATGGAACACGTCGCTGAGGATCGAACCCTCCGGGTCCACACCGATCACCCTGATATCGGGATTCTGCTCCTTCAGATATTTCCCGGCCCCGCTGATGGTGCCGCCGGTGCCCATACCGACGACGAGATGGGTGATCTTTCCGCCGGTCTGCCTCCAGATCTCCGGACCGGTTGTCCGGTAGTGAGAGAGCGTGTTCTCTTCATTGAAATACTGGTTCACGTAGAAAGCCCCCTCTCGTTCCCCGGCGATGCGCTTCGCGACGGAGTAGTAGCTTTCGGGAGACGACGGCTCGACCGCCGTTGGCGTTACCACGACCTCGGCGCCGAATGCCTTGAGGAGGCGGATCTTCTCCTGGCTCATCTTGTCCGGCATGGTGAACACGAGACGGTAGCCCTTCGTCGCTGCGACGAGCGCCAGCCCCACTCCCGTGTTTCCCGACGTCGACTCCACGACCGTTCCGCCGGGGTCCAGGTGTCCCTCTCTTTCGGCGGCTTCGATCATGTTTCGTCCGATACGGTCCTTGACGCTTCCGCCGGGATTGAGAAACTCGGCCTTGCAGAGCACGAGAGCTCCGCTCTCGCCGGTCACGCGATTGAGCCTGATGAGCGGTGTGTTTCCGATCGCCTCGAGTATGTCCGTGTAGTACTGCATCGATAACGTCTCCATCCGCTCACTTTCCTCGAATGACGTGTCTCGTCCTGCGTCGGGTACGGCCGGCTCCCCACAATAAAGCCGGATGGAGCGGCGTCGTTTTCCGGTTCACAGGACCACTAAGTATATAAGGATTCGAACGCGGTGAAGGCAAGTTCGAGGACCCGGAAGATCGGAGATCGAAACAGCCGCCTCCGCCGTCCGACAGTCCTGCCCGATCGTTGACAGGGCCGGATGGCTGTCATATCTTTGCCTGTGCTTCCACTCCCGGCGTTCGTTGTGCGGGACCGATCACGGCGGAATCCGAATCAGGGCACTGTACGGATCGACAACCGATGAATGAGAAAGCAGAACAGAAGAAGGAATCCTCAGTCGATCTGCAGACAACCGACCTCGAGCTCCTGTTCAAACCCCGTGCCGTGGCGGTGCTCGGGGCCTCGAAGAATCCCGACAAGCTCGGTCATGTCATCGTCGACAACATCAGAACGGGGGGATACCGGGGCGGCATCTTCCCGATCAATCCCTCTGCCGACCGGATTCTCGGCCTCCGCGCCTATCCGTCGGTCGAGGATGTGGAAGAAGACATCGATGTCGCCGTCATCGTGCTGCCGCAGAAGATCATCATGGATGCCGTCCACCAGTGCGGCAGGAAGGGCATCCGTTTTCTCATCGTGATTACATCGGGATTCGGCGAGGTGGGCAATCTCGCGGCAGAGCGGGAGCTCGTCTCGACGGCTTCTTCCTATGGCATGAGGATCCTCGGCCCGAACATCTTCGGCATCTACTCCTCGGCGGTCGACCTCAACGCGACGTTCGGACCGGCAGAGATCCGCTCCGGTACGGTCACCATGATCACCCAGTCGGGAGCGCTTGGAGTGGCTCTCATGGGAAAGACCGTCGTCGAGAAGCTCGGCCTGTCCGGGGTGGTCAGCATCGGGAACAAGGCGGACATTTCCGAGGTCGACCTCCTCGAGTACATGGCGACCGACGACGCCACCGGAGCCATCCTCGTCTATCTCGAGGGGACGAAAGAGGGAAAGGAACTTCTCAGGGTCATGAGCTCGGTAGTGCCGGAGAAACCGGTGGTGATGATCAAGGCGGGAAGGTCCGAGAAGGGCGCCAGAGCAGCGGCCTCCCACACCGGCTCGCTCGCCGGCTCCGATCTGGTGTTCGACTCCGCGATGCGCCAGAGCGGCGTGCTCAGAGCCGGCGACGTCGACGAGGCGTTCGACTGGCTGAGGGCCCTTTCGACCCAGCCGCTTCCCGGCGGAGAGAAGGTGCTCATCATCACGAACGGCGGTGGGGTCGGGGTGATGGCCACGGATGCAGCCGAACAGTACGGCCTCCAGCTGGTCGACGACCTCGCCTGGCTCGACAGGACGTTCAGCCCTCTCGTGCCCCCGTTCGGCAGCACGAAAAACCCCATCGACCTCACCGGGCAGGCGAAAGAGGACGACAACATCAGGGTGCTCGAGACGGCTCTCACCGAAGATGCGGTCCACGGAATGGTGTTCATTCAGTGCGAAATGGCGACCACCGAACCCGACAGTCTCTCGGAGAAAATCATCCGGACGATGGAGAAACATCCCGGGAAACCGGCGACCTTTGCACTCATCGGCGGGGAGAAGATGGAGCGGTGCATCGACAACCTGCACGAGGCAGGTATTCCCGCTTACGGCTACCCGGAAGCCGCGGTTTCGGCACTGGCTGCTCTCTACCGCTGGTGGCGCTTCGGCCGGGAGGAAAAGGGCCGGATCGAGCCGCTGAATATCGATTTCACGGCGATCCGGGAAGTGCTCGAGCACGCAAGACGGTTGCACCGGCAACAGCTGACGGAAACCGAAGCGAAGCGGGTGTTCGAGATCCTGGGAATCAGGGTTCCGAGATCGATTGCAGTCCGGGGCCTTGAAGACTGTCTCCGCGCCGCCGACGATATCGGTTATCCCGTGGTGCTCAAGATCATCTCGCCCGACATCGTGCACAAGACCGAGGCGAGCGGTATCAAAACAGACCTCCAGAACACCGACGAGGTTGCGCGGGCCTACAAATCGATCATGGCCGGAGCCCGGAGGAAATTCCCACGGGCCGTCATTCACGGTATCTCGGTGAACCAGATGATCAGGGGAGGGATAGAAACGATCATCGGTGCGAGTACCGACCCGTCGTTCGGCCCCGTTGTGATGTTCGGTCTCGGCGGAATATACGTGGAAGTTCTGAAGGACATCACGTTCAGAGTTTCTCCGGTGAGCAGGAAGGAAGCGAGAAAGATGGTGGAGGAGATCGATTCTTTTCCCCTCCTCCTCGGAGCACGGGGCGAGAAAGTGAAAGATATCGATGCAATAACCGACGTCCTCTTCCGGATCGGCGTTCTCGTCGATGTCATACGGGAGATCGCCGAGCTCGACATCAACCCGCTGGTCGTCATGGAACGTGGAAAAGGAAGCTGGGCGCTCGATGCCAGGATCAGGCTGCACGCGCAGGGAAAGTAATCGTGAAACAGATCGCACGAGGATGAAAGGAGTGCGAGGATGAAAAAGTATCTGATCACCTCGACGCGGACCGGCGCGGGAAAGACGACAATCGCGCTCGGTATCATGTTGAATCGTGGTGAAGGTTCGACGGTCTGCTACTTCAAGCCGTTCGGCGATCACATGATTACACGCGGGAAAAAACTCTGCGACAGGGACGCCGAGCTGACCGTCGAAACACTCTCGCTCCCGGTGGATCCGAGCAGGCTCTCGGTCGCTTTCGATTACGAAACGCTGATCGAGGACATGGATGTCGAGCAGCTGAACGCTTCGATCTCAGAACGCGGAGAAGAAGTCTGCTCCGACGCGGACCTCTGCCTGATCGAGAGCGCCAGGAACTTCTCCTACGGTGCCTTCATGGGCTTCGACGCCGTCTCCCTCTCTCGTCTGTTCGATGCCCGGATCATCCTCATTGCGGACGGAGACGCCGGCCTGGTGTTCGACAAATGCGTCGTCGTGAATCAGATCATCAAAAGCCGGGATGCTTCACTCGCCGGCGTGGTCATCAACAACGTCCTTGGAGACGACATGGACCAGATCGAATCGTCGGTACTCCCCGCGCTCGAGAAGGAGGGTGTCAGGGTTCTCGGGACACTTCCCCACTCACCCATCCTCTATCGGATCACCGCCGAGCTCGTTGCTGAACGCCTGAGCGCGAAAGTGCTCTCGGGGGAGAGAGGCATCGAAAAGCCGATCGGAAAGATCCTGGTGGGGGCGATGAGGGCGGACACGGCGATGCAGATGAGGAGCCTCTACGAGCCGGACAAGCTCATCATAACCGGCGGCGACAGGGTGGACATGATCATGACAGCTTTCGACACGAACACATCCTGCATCGTGCTCACCGGCAGCCTCGTCCCGCACCCGAGGATTCTTGCCCGCTCCGACGAGCTCGAGATACCGATGATATCGGTTCCCATGGACACGTACACCACCGCCCAGATGATCGAACGGATACGGGCGGAGACCATGCCGGAAGACAAGGAGAAGCTCGGGACGATCGCTTCCCTCGTCAGCGAGCAGGTGGCACTCGACAGCCTGCTCTAGCCCGAACCATTCATACGCTTTCGATTTTGGCGGCCGCTTCCCCCCGATCCACAGCACTCATCGAAACAGAAAGCCCGGGGATAGTCACGTCCCCGGGCTTTCACCGGACGGTCACTACACCGCTCTCTCACGATGTTCCGCTTACCGGTCCATTCTGTTTGTTTCGAGGTCAATCGTCTGGATGATCAGATCGAAGGTACCGTCGAAGAGCGAGCCGACTGCGTAGATGATGTAGTAGGTTTCCCGCTCGAGAAAAAGGTTCGGCGACTCGAAGACCGGAATCATGTCACCGGCGGGATAGAGCACCGCCGTGGTGAAGCGAATCTGTACCTCGGACTCTCCGAGCGTCTGGGGCGTGGAATCGTCGTTGTTCGCGACATTCAGCCGCTTCGCAAAGAACTTCCCGCTCTCGAGGCTCCTCAGGAGCTCGATGTCCACGGCCGGTGCATCGGTGGTGTGCCTGATGTCGATCCGGGATCGTCTCTGGTCGATGA
>CAZMKB010000009.1:0-11014 GCA_964566685.1 uncultured Gemmatimonadota bacterium
CACGTATCGAGGGCGACGAGGCGCCCGAACCGCAAGGCGCGAGGAGGGCGAATACGAGCGTATTTATGTCTAGGGCCACTAAGATAGCTTGTCAGCGAGGGGGCCTCAATAAATATCAAGCGGATGAACATGACAAAGCGCTCTGTCATGCCCCTTGCATAGCAAGAGGCATGACAGCCAGCTTCGTAGGACGCGTCATGCAGGTTATCCCTACCGTTAGGTGTCACCCACAGGAGAGAGGAGGGCCATAGTGAGTCAGAGCAAGCGTCCCGTTGCCTTCTGGGGCTTGTGCGTCTTTCTTGTCCTGGGGATGGTCCTGCTACTCGTTGGTCAAACGACCGCCGTGTTTGACTATGACTTCGCAGTGGCAATGGGACTCCAGGAGTCAGCCGAAGAAGTCAGCGAGTACGGCGTGGGGGTCAACAGGGCGTTTGGCGCAGGGGACACCATCGTTTACATCCCCCTCATGCTGCTCTCTCTGATTGGACTGGTCCGAAGACAGCGATGGGCGATTCCGATGACGGCTGCCGTCATGGGCATTTCGATGTATTGGACCGTCACGATTGCCGCGATGCTTGGGTTTCTGCCGGGCGTTCCCGGATACAGCCTGACTCCCGGCCCTGAGTACTGGGTGTTCCTTGGTGTCTTTGCCTGCGTCGGGCTATGGGGGATCGTCTACCTTTCACTGGAGGGCGAGAGGCTTGTGGGTAGCGCCTAACTGCTTCTCCTCCATTAGATCCTTTCAAGGATCATACTCCTGTCTAATGCACACATAACACATATGATGCCCCGACCAGGCTATAACCACGGCATTTAGTGGACGGTGCTTCAGGACTGAGAAACGATCGAAGGGTCTGCCCTGACAAAGCGAACGCCGAGCCAAGTCCTGGCACGATCCGTAACATACTCATGGTACGGGCCCGGGCGCTCCTTCTGTCGGCCGGTCAAGCTCATCTCGAGTCAGTGGGGCAGCGGGATGTCGGGATGAATGACACGTGATCTGGTGCAACTACTTGAACAGGGGAACCACAGTTTTTATACATAATGCAGGCTCCATTCTTTCGACGATGTGAATCGATACCGTTGTGAGAGTTGATTCCCATCTGCATGGCGGCAGGCGAAAAGAGAAAGGAGATGTCATGGTGGAAGAAGGCAGCAGAGCACCCGCGTTCACGCTGCGGGACCAGGACGGGAAGGAACACTCCCTCGCCGGTTACGCCGGCTCGTGGTTGACCCTGTATGCCTTCCCGAAGGCCGACACCTCCGGCTGAACGAATGAGGCCGTCGCCTTCACCGGTCTGGTGAAGCAGTTCGCAGAGCACGGCGCTGTGATCCTCGGCGTCAGCCCCGACGACCCGGCCACTCAGAAGAAATTCGAACAGAAGCACAACCTCGCGGTCACGCTCCTCTCGGACCCCGACAAAGAGACCCTGAAGACCTACGGCGCGTTCGGAGAGAAGAAGAGCTTCGGAAGGAAGTCCGAGGGCGTGATCCGCTCCACCTTCCTCATCGATCCGGACGGAGTGCTCAGGAAGATCTGGAGCCCCGTCAGGGTTGAAGAGCACGCCGAAGCCGTCCTCGAGTCGCTGAGAGAGCTGGCCTGATCCGTTCTCACCGGTGGTCCTGTGCCTGACGATGGCGGCCGCTTTCGGACTGCTTCTTTGTTTTGGCCATCGATCATGATGAGTCTCCTGCTCGAACTTGCACGAAAAACTCCGGCTTAAAAATCCGGCACCCATGAATGAACAGGGGAATACAGAGGCTCCTTCGTTTGTCTAAGAGGGCAGAAGGACGGAAGGAGACCGGCCGGCTCCTCCCGGATCTTCATCTCTCGAAAGGAAACGGAACGTCGACCGGTCTCCCGCGACGGAGCCGGTACGAAACGAGGACTCCAACCAAAGGAGACGATCATGACGAAGAAGAGTAAAATGAGCATCATCGCCGGAGCCGTCATCATTGCCGCGGTGGTGACAGTACACGCGTTTCCCGGTACGGGCACCGCCCACCGGGAGGACATATTCCGCTGCCTGGCGCTTGCCGGTCACGGTCACGGTGATCGTGCTCCGGTGGTCCGGCACGGTGTCGCCCGTTTCAGCGAGCGTCTCGGCCTCTCGGCCGACCAGGAGCAGGCCGTCAGGGAGGCTCTCTGCCGGACAGCGGAGGAAATCGAGCGTTCGAAGGAGAGAAGCGCCGATCTCCGTGAGCTCGGTACTCTTGTCGGTACGGCGGTTCGTGACGGCATCGAGGAGTGCAGGTCCTTCCTGACACAGGACCAGCTGGCCGAATGCAGGGCTCTGGAGGAGGAGCTCCGGCTGAAGGCCGCCGATCACCTGCGGGAGAACGGCGACGAGCGCGCGGGCCACAGAGTGCGAATGCTTACCGTCGTCCTCGATCTGTCGCCGGAGCAGGAACGGGAGATCGAGTCGCTCTTCCGGACATCCCGGCTCGGCCTCATCGAGAAGCTGGAGACGGGGGACGGTGAAAGACTCCTCCTCGATCACCTGCTGGCGGTGGACGACGGGATCAGCAGGATTCTCGATGCCGGTCAGCGGTCGAAGTATGAGGACCTCAAATCGGTGGTCCACGATCGCCTGACGTCGTGATCAGCCGCCCACCGGATTCCGATCCGGTGATGATGGCGAAACCAGGTGTTGTGGGGGTGCAGGCCGATCGAGCGTCGCAATCGGCCTTGCGCCCCCTGAACTCCCGGCTCCGCAACCCGCAGTGACCGGTTGTCAGGCGCAGAAGGGCCAGGACGAGAGAAGTGTTCCGGCACCCATTGCCAATCGGGCGGAATCGTTGAATATTAAACCCGAATTATTCATACGCTTTCGATTTTGGCGGCCGCTTTCGGTGTAGTCAAATGGCTTACCGATAACGATGAACCTCCTGCTCGAAATCGTATGAATAACTCGGGAGCCGGCGGAACAGGAAACCGGGCGGAGCATGAAAGAATCCGACGACGCAAGACTGGTCGAAGCCGCAAGAGAGGGGGACGAAGAGGCCTTCAGATCCCTGGTGACGAGGTACGAGCCCCGGGTTGCCGCGACAGTGTACGGGATGCTCGGACAGTGTCCCGAGGCGGAGGACGTGGGCCAGGAGACCTTCATCAGATTCTACCGTGCCCTCGACAGTTTCCGGGGAGACAGCAGTGTCGGGACTTACATCACCCGGATCGCCGTCAACCTCTCTCTCAACGAACTGAAGCGACGCAAACGCAGGAACCTGCTCTTTCGCAGCTCCCGGGACGGCGAGATGCCGGATATCCCGGACGATCGGACCGGCAGGGGAGGGATCGAGGAGAGGGAAGCCATCGAGCGTGCCCTCGGGCGGCTTTCCGCCGAGCACCGGGCGGTGGTCGTGCTCAGACTGGTGGAGGGCTGCTCGACCGGGGAGACCGCGGAGCTTCTGGGGATTCCGGTCGGCACGGTCCTCTCACGGCTGTCCCGTGCCCAGAGAAGACTGCGGAAGATACTCGTAACGGAGAGAGGAGTGGCATGATGGATGACAGAATTCTCGAGCTGCTCTACCGCTCCTTCGATGACAGGCTCACGGAAGAAGAGGCGAGAGAGCTCAGCGAGGCGATGAAGGCATCACCGGAGCTCGCCGGGGAACGGGAGAGGATCGCCGCCATGCGGGATGCTCTTTCCCGCGGGGCACCGGCGTCCTTCGGACCGTTCTTTCCGGAGAAGGTCATGCGGCGCATCCGGGAACTGAAGGAAGGAACTGCGGAAGAGGATCCTTTCTGGGAAAGCCTCTTCCCGCTTTTCCGCCGTGTTGCGCTGGCAGGTGCGGTTGTGTCGCTCGTTCTGATCGCCTACAACCTCAAGACGAGCGAAACGATCTCACTCGCTGCGGCATTCGCCGCGCCGGAGATGACCATGGAGGATCTGATGGAATCACCGATCGAGCAGGCCCTGGAGCTGTCACGATGAAGGTACGGACGAAAACAGCTCTCGTCATCTTTTCGACGCTCGTTATCGGCATGATACTCGGAGCTCTCGTGACCGGACTCGTCGTGAGGAACCGCCTCGAGCGGTTCTCGCAGATGACCCCGTCGGAGCGTTTCGTACACGTGTTCGAAAACCTCGTCGGTGTCGAGGAGAGCAACCGCGACACGGTGCGAAGCATCCTCGAGCAGCACGGCGACCGGTTTGCCCGGATCAGCCGCCGGCATCACGTCATGATGGCGGACCTCGCGGACTCGGTCAGGAAGGACCTTCGTGGAGTCCTCGACGAGGAACAGGAGCAAAGGCTCGAAAGGCGCCTCGAACACATCCGCCGTCTGCTCGGTCCGCCGGAACAGCCGGTCGTCGAGCCGCGCCGGAAGCCGGAATAGGGGGCCGGTATCCGCCGGTACCGGACCGGTTGACGTCCTGCGTTCAGCGTACGGTTCCTTCCTACCGCACCGATCGGGGGCACAGGGCGTGACGGGGCTCGATTGACACCGGCGGCGCGGTTGCTTACATTGGTGAAAACCCGAACGACGGAGCCGGACATGAAACAGGAGCAGCCCAGAAAACTGAGTGTCGATCTCGACGAGAAGGGAGCCGGAGGCACCTATTCGAACTTCGTCCTCATCACGCACAACCAGTCCGAATTCCTCATCGATTTCGCCCGGGTCCTGCCCGGCGTGCCCAAGGCGAAGGTGTACTCCCGGATCATCATGACGCCGCAGCACGTCAAGTCGCTCGAGAAGGTCCTCACCGAGAACATCAAGAAATACGAGGACAAGTTCGGGACGATCTCCATCAAGGGACAGGAACAGAAGAACATCGGTTTCCATCCAGGATTCAAGCCGGAAGAGTGAGCAAAGGGTTGATCAGAGTCTGAGCTCCAGCTGGAACTCCTGCATCAGCTCCCGCCGCCAGCATCCCAGCTCGAAACCTTTCAGGGTCTCAGGCTCGAGCCGGGAGGTCCCGGCGAGCTTCCACCTCATGATCCAGCGGCCCGCGACCTTCCTCGTCACCACCACCGCGTACCGCTCCCCGTCTCCCGAGAGCCTGAGAAACAGGGAACGCTCCGGAAGTCCTCCCTCCACGAGATAGAGGGACCCTCCTTCGGTGGCATGATAGAGGGAGACGGAGGCTCTGACGTCGAATCCGAGAAGTCGCTCACACCTGATTTTCAGTGAGATCAGTGAAGCCCGCCATGACCGATCGCCCAATCCGGCGACCACGTACCACCTCATGCCGATCTCAAGGCCCGACCGAAGCCCGAAAGAGGAATCCCATCTGAACCTGGTTCTCCGTTGCCTGATCTCTCCCGGTTCCTCGACGGCCGTTCTCTCGACGACCAGCATGAGGGACGATGAGGCGCGTCGAAAGGGGGAGAGCCGCCACAGGAACGAGAACTCCTGGAAGCGCTCCGCATCCTGCTCTCCGGGGATTCCCTTCCTCGACCCGGTGTCCGCGTACACCCGGAGTGCCCCGGCCCGACCCGCCTTCAGGATGAAGGCCAGGTACATCGCCGTGAGGTTCCCCGCGCCGGATCCCGGCTGAGACATGTCGAAACCGAGCAGAGAGCGGAATCCGGTGGAGTGACGCCGGTAGAGGGCGAGAAGAGAACAGTCCCCTGCCTCTTTCTTCACACCGGCGAGAGCCGCGGCGCCCGAGCCCCCCCGGTCTGCAGCCTCCGCGAACAGCAGGAGCGTCTCCGTCCCGGCCCTGACCGTGACCGAGGCAAGGGGCACGGAGCCTTCTACAAGCAGGAGGTTTCCCGCCGATTCTATCCCTGCGGGGAGCCGGATGTCGATATGGGCCGCGCTGACGCTCCTCCTCCGGCGGGCATCTCCCCTCTGTCCGTGGAGAAAGCCGGCCTTCCAGCTTTCCCGGTTCCACGAAACCCCCACTCCCTGTACGACACGGCCGGTGTCGCCGGATGTCGTCCCTCTGATCCCGCCCCGCTCGAGCGGGTACACGATGGGCCTGCCGGAATAACGCTGCGCGCCGAACGACGGCCACGAGAGCAGCCCCTGCCCCAGGCGGAGATACATCCCCCCGGCGGTGATCCGCGCACCGCGAAGGACCGGATGAGAGACCGAGAGGTAGCCGCCTGCCGTGGACGGACCGCCACTGGCACCCCGGGCGGCACGGATCCCACCCGAGAACCAGCCTTTCGAGAGGGCGGCCCTGAGGCGCCTGTCCCCTCCCACCGACCGGCGGCGGCTGTCGATCCGTACCACTCCTTCGAGCCCGGCTTCCACGGTGAGGAAAGGTGAAATCTTCTCGTACAGCTCCGGTGTGATGCCGTCGACCCGGAGGAGATCCTCCGGTTTCCGGTAACCGCCGCTCTCCTCCCTGCCGGCGATGATACTCCGGGCGATCCGGTCGTCGATCCAGGGTATCAGGAGGAGCTCCTCCCTCCCGGCCGAGTTCAGGTCCAGGCGATCGATACGGAGATCTTCGAGGTCCTCGGTGATGTCCCTCCCGCTCTGCTCGGAGAGCTCCTCCAGGACCCGGTCCTGGGCCGGAAGGGGACCGAACAGGAGGAGTACCAGCGCCAGTGCGAGCCCGGGTATCACTCGAGGATCCCGCCCGGGAAGAGGGTTATCCCGACGGATCGGGTCTGGCCGAGCACGGTGTGTTCTTCCACTCCCACGTCGACGGAGAGGAAGGAGAGTACGATGCTCAGCCCGACCGAGTAGAGCGAAGGATCACTGCAGGCACCCATCCGGAGAAAGACCGTCCGCCAGATCCTGGTCTCGAGACCGAGTGAAACCGCATCCCCGGACAGGCTCTGCCTCCTGATCTCGACCAGGACGACCGAATCCGTCGACGGCAGAGTCAGGGAGGCGCTGACGGCCGCCGTGGGGCGGACTTCGTCCCGGACCCTCGCACCGAAACGGAAGATGTCTCTCACCGTCGCCCCGAACCTGAGACCCCGGCTCTCGCCTGTCGCGAACCCGAGGCCCGCCGACACGAACATCCTCTGTCCCATGCCGTCGATCACCAGGCGGTTGACGCCGCAGTCCACGCCGGCGGCGCTCGAGCCGAGGCGAAAGCCGAGCGAGACCGAAGCACGCTCCTCGAGGTAGCCCGCCGCGCCGAACCGTGCATACCCGGCACCATACCCGGACCTTCCGCTCCCGGCGCCCGAGCCGAACCAGAACGAGGAGCTCCGCAGCCCCGGAACCGAGAAGGGCACCGCCGTGGAGGCTGCGAGACTCGTTCCGGGGGGTTCGACGGTTCTCGAAGGATTGTTCATGCCGCAAAAACCGGGATCGGGAACGAGAACCGTACATCGCCCCATGCCGGCGGAGCAGGCTCCGTCTCCCCGCCACTCGAAGAGAGGAACCGCGGAGAGCGAGGCGGGGAGGAAAAGGAAGACGACCAGCACCGGAATTTCGAACCGTTTCGTCATGCTCGACACGAATTCGATTGCCTGGTTGAAATCAGTAACTTTCATGCTGTCACCGGCTTACCGGGAAAGATAAGCTTCCTGCTCGAAATCGTATGAATAACCCGAACTGAAGATCAGAAGCGGGGGGCGAGGACGAGGCTGCGCTTGCAGACGAATTCCTCCCCCGACGGTGGATTCCGTGACACGAGGAGTACGATGTAGAGTCCCGTCGGGAGAATGCGCCCGTCCCTGCCCCTCCCGTCCCAGATGAAGGAACCCTCGCCGGCGGTCCGGAGACCCTCCACCAGGACAGCGACCTCCCTTCCCGTGGAGTCGAACACCTTCAGCGTGAGGTCGGAAGAGAGCGAAGGAACACGGTAGGAAATGGTGGTCCGGTCGTTCCGGCCGTCCCCGTCGGGAGTGATGACGGGCGGAGTGAAGCTCAGCCTCCCTCGTGAAGGAATCCGGTCCATCGCCACGCTGTTCCTCTTCCCCGGTGTGCCTCCGGTATCCAGGGATCGAGCCCAGTTCTCGGAGAGGAAGGAGTGGACGCCGGGACTGACCCTCTCCCACGACACGCCAACACCGTCTTCCGGCGCCCCTCCATACCTCACCGAGTCGATTACCGTTCCTCCCCCGTCACACAACACGACGGAATCTCCATTCCGGTTGAACACCGGGAAGCCGGACAATTCCGCAAAACCGAACGACGGGACGCTTCCCCAGCAGAGCACGAACTCGTCCGCGTCGGGGACGAGCACCAGATACGCCCCGCCGGGAAGGAAGAACAGACCCGGGGGAAGAGTTCCCGTCGATCCGCCTTCATCCCGTAATCCCCAGCCGCCGATGTCGGTCAGCTCCGTACCGGCGTTGAATATCTCCACCCACTGCGGCTCGTCGTCGGACCGCCACGCATAGATTTCGTTGACCACCACCGGCGACAGAGGATCGCCGACCCTGACCCGCACGAAGGCGCTGTCGTTTTCCGGGTACTCGTCACCATCGGCCCGGACGACCGCCATGACCGAATAGAGACCCGTCGGGGAGCTCATCCAGGACGTCGAGGCCGTAGTGCTGTCACCCGATGCCAGCACTCCGTCGATGACGACCGTGTCGAACGGCGCGACCTCCCCGAACGGGGGATGGAGCCCCGCTGCCGCCGAGAAGCACACCCGGCACCCTGACAGCCCTTCCCGTCCGAAATTGAGAACGGGGCAGCGGATCTCGACCGCTTCTCCCGGTTTCGCACGGGTCCCGGAGGGCAACAGTGTTCCCCCCGGTATCATCGCATCGACAGACCGTGTGACGCTGTTCGCGATCCCGGGAGTGGCGCCGGCGGACGCGATCGACGGAGCCCAGTTCGAGGCGTCGTCTCCCGCATCGGGATCCTTTCTCTCCAGGGAGACGCCGTCACCGGGATCGAAGGGAAAGTCATCGTCCAGACCCGGAGTGCCGAACGTGTCGACGACCCGCCCGTCGGGGCCGTACAGAGTGACGGGATCGGTCGTGGAGAGGCCGTCGCCCAGGGTCGTATTCCCGACGGTCACGGCAAGGACCGAGTCAGGAACGTCATAGGGAAATGCCGGCTCCGGAATGACATTTTCCGGGTCGAGCACCAGGACGAACTCTCCCGCCGGGAGCACTGTCGATCCGGTGAGGGCGCCTACCCAGGGAACGGGAGATCCCTGCCAGGCCAGGAGCTCGTCGGAGGCGTCACCGTCGTCGAACGACCAGCCGGCGAGATCCACCGGCTCGTTTCCGGCATTGTAGAGTTCGATGAACTCGAACCGATCGCCGGGGGTGCCGCTGCCGGAATCGGTTCCCGGGGCGTTGGCGAGCACTTCGTTGATGACGACCGCAGGTCGTGGCAGGAGATCCGGGACGGAGCTCCCGATGCAGAGAAGGAGAATCACGGCCGTTTTCATCATCTGCATCCCGCCTCCCCGTTCCCGTTCATTCCGTTTTCCGCCCATCCCGGTGGTGAGCGGGGTCTCTCTCACAGGCAAGCACCATGCCGGATATGACGGAGCGGGAGAATCGGGCGAAGGCTCTCGGCCGGAAGGAGTTCCGCAGTCGGAGATCACCTGCGGGAGGCGGCAGGTACTCGAAAGATCACGAACGCCGGGACCGGCGAAACGGAGAATCCTCTCCGGTACTCGCCCGCCGTGGCAGTCAGAATCAGAGGCCTCTTCGTGAGGATCCCCGACCCCGGACCGTCAGGGAAGACCCCGGCGCCTTCGAACGATCAGCTCGACGAAGAAGAGGGAGAGGAGAATCACGAGCCCGGCCGGCTCTCTCCGCGGGTCGAAACGCAGAGTGACCCCTGCTCCCGCGGCCTCCTCCCGCAGCTGCTCGACGAGCGGTGCGACCTCCGGGTACCGGTGAACGCTGCCGCCTGTTCGAGCGGCCGTTCTCTCGAGAAATGCCGGGTCCGGACGCGGATCATCGTACTCGACGGACGAGCTGTCGACGAGAAACGTCCCTTCACCCAGCAGTTCCCTCCCGCTCTCGTCGATCCGTGCGGCTTCGTAATGGTAGGAGCCCGGCGGAAGAAAGAGCGGCTCGCTTTCCGCTTCTCCTCCCGATCCGAAGGCGAGGACGAACTGGCTGTCGGGGTGGTCGGCTCCGACGGCCACTTCGATCCGTGCCCCCCCGGCCCCTCCCGTCCGGGCGATGAACCTGAGCGGCTGGCCGGCACGGAGCGAATAGGACGAAGGCTCGCACCCGGTGCTTTGCAGGAGCGACGGCTCGGAGAGCCACTCGACCAGCCCACTCACCAGGGGGCGGAAGTAGGGCCCCCTTCCGAACTGGACCGGGAAGAGATCCCACTGCCACACTCCGACGCCCAGGATGACCGCCTGTCTCACGCCGTCTTCCTCCGCCGCGAGGAAGACGGGGGCGTCCAGACCCCGGCGGATGGCGGCCGTAATGACCTCGACGTACCGTCCGCCGTCCGGGACACCGGTTACGATCGATCGGAGAGGAGGAATTTCATTCCACTCATCGAAGTCGGCGCCGGGCCCATTCGCGATGATCGGGTGGGGCGCGGCCGCGGTGAGCTCACCCTCTCCCGCGGGAACGAGCTCCGCTCCTCCCGGAAAGGGACAGATCCGGGCGAGGTCATCCCAGGAATCACGCCCCTTCCAGGGCGATGCCGGCATGAGGAGTACACCGTATCCTCCCTCATCCAGCTTCCTCGACACGTTCGTCTTCACGAAGGCGGGAAACCCGGGGATGTCTCCGTGGAGGACGACGATGTCGGAGAGGTCGAGGTTCCGGCGGAACAGCTCCCCGGCGTCCTTCCGGTAGCGGTCCGGCCCGGTGAGGTGGTGGATGCGGCCGCCGGACGCGAGCAGGAACAGCTCCGTGTCGTACTGTCCCCGGACATCGACGTCCCGTTTCAGGAACGCCAGGTCCCAGTGGGGACGGTTCGTGACGAAGAGAACGATCCTCCTCGACCTTCTCACGGGGACACGGACGGACCTGCTGTTGTTGAGATCCGTGAAATCGTCCCCATCGACGGCAAGCTCGATATCGATGTCATGCATGCCGGGCGGGAGAGGAGGGATTTCGAACTCGATCCGGTGTCGCACGCCCTCTCCGGCAGGGGAAACCGTGGGCGTCTCGACGTTCTCCCCGTCGACCGCCGCCTGCACGGCGACCTGCCGCCCGC
>CAZMKB010000009.1:11024-29117 GCA_964566685.1 uncultured Gemmatimonadota bacterium
TCATCCTGATACGTGTGGTCCGGCAGGCGGAACCCCTCGATGGAGACATCCGAAACGCTCGAATCGTCACCGATCACGAGCGGGTGGACCGGGGGAATCCGCCCGCGGAGGCGGTCCGCGTCGGTCCAGCCCGAAGTGACGCGTCCGTCCGTGACGAGGAGAACACGGTCGACCCGGTCGGCCGACGAAGCTGCTCCCTCGAGAGACCCGACGATGTCGGTTACGCCCTCGATTCCGCGGACCTCTTCCTCGCGGCCGGCCTCGATCACGGAGCTCCCGAACCAGCGTCGCTCGAGGCTCCAGCTGTCCGACAGCTCCCGCGTGATGTCCCGGACGGCCTTTCCGGCCGCCTCTTCCCTCGTCTCCCTCCCCTCCTCCGTCAGCGGAAGACGCATGCTCAGGGACCGGTCCGTCAGGACGAGGAGTGTCGGTGTTCCGCCGGCTACCGGCAGAATCACGGTCAGGCCGGCCGCCAGGGCCACGATCATGAGCAGAACGAGAGCCCGGAGGGCGATCAGGATGGCACCGGCTCCCGGGCCCAGGATCGACCGGATCCGGGACTGGGTACCGACGATCCAGGGCAGAGCGAGAAGGAGATAGAGGAGGAGGAGGAGCCCCGGTGTCAGGACGTCAGTGATGAGCCGCACGTTTCCTCCTTTCCGGTGTCCCCATCCGTTCACACGGGGATCGTTCTCCCGTCCGCCACTGTTTCCCCGGACGGTCCCGGCAGAATGCAGCGGGTCCCGCCGTTCCCCGGGTCACGGGGCGGGCCCCGTATCGCGTTCGAGTGCCCGGAAGGCTTCCGAAACGGTGTAGAACGAGCCCGTGACGAGAAGATACGTCGATGGACCGAGACGTTCCAGAGCCCTCGACACCGCCGTCGACACGTCGGGAGCCTCCTCCGCGGCAGCGGCGCAGCGGCCCGCCGTCTCGAGCAGGTCGGCCGCCTCGGCCCGCCGTTCGTGTCTTCCAAAATCGGGCCTGGTTACGATGTACCCGGCGGCGACCGCGGAGAGAGCCCGGATTATCCCGGGTGCATCCTTGTCCGAGGACATGCCGATGACTACGACGGCCTTTCTCCCGGGCAGCAGCAGCTCGCAGGTTTCCGCCAGCATCGACGCGGCGGCAGGATTGTGCGCCACGTCGAGAACGACGGTACCGCCGGAAATCTCCAGCACCTCGAAGCGGCCGGGGATCCTGACCCCGGCGAGTCCGGACCGCACAGCCGGTTCCGTGAGTATCCCCGCACCGGCGGGTGAAATGTTCTCGCGGGCGAACAGTGCAAGGGCTGCGTTCCGTACCTGATGTCTGCCCGGAACCGGGATCGTCAGATTCCGGAGCTCCCTCGATCCGGACCGGTAGTCGAACCGGGATCCATCGATGGTGCACTCTCCGATCTCGATCTCCACCTGCTCGTCGAACACCAGGAGCTCGGAGGATGCCCGCCGGGCGCCGTCCCGGAAGAGCTCGAGCATCCGCGGATCGACCTCGCCGGTGACCAGCGGGACGCCTTCCTTGAGAATACCGAGCTTCTCAGCCGCCACACGGTCTTTTCCCGCGCCGAGGTGCTCCTCGTGGTCCAGGTCGATGCCGGTGATGACCGCGGAGAGGGGCCTGAGGACATTGGTCGCGTCGAGCCTCCCGCCGAGCCCAACCTCGCAGACGGCGACCTCCACGCCGCGGTCCCTGAACCAGCAGAACGCGAGCGCGGTGACGGCTTCGAAGAACGTCAGGCCGAGACGCTCTATTCGTTCCCGCTCAGCGGCCACCCAGCCCGTGAGATAGGCGGCGTCGACGGCCGTGCCCAGCGCCTGTATCCTCTCGCTGAAACCGTGCAGGTGGGGTGACAGGTAGAGACCGGTGCGGACGCCCTCAGCCCTGAGGATCGATTCGAGGAAGGAGCACGTCGACCCCTTCCCGTTCGTTCCCGCCACGTGGACGCTCTCGAACGAGTCGTGAGGGTTCCCGAGGAGCGCACAGTACTCTCTCATGCGCTCGAGACCGAGCTTGACGCCGAACAGCTGGCGCCCGTAGAGAAATCGTATCGCTTCGCCGAACGAAGCATCATCCATGGTCGACACGCAGTCCTCGTTATTGCGTGGAACCTTCAGGCAGGGGAGGACTCTCGATCCGGGGACATGAAGCCAAGGAGCCGGGCGATGACCTTTTTCAGGTCCTTCCTCTTGACGATCATGTCGACGAAGCCGTGTTCGAGCATGAACTCGGACAGCTGGAATCCTTCCGGGAGCTCCTGGCCGATGGTCTGCTGGATGACCCTGGGGCCGGCGAAGCCGATGAGAGCTTTCGGCTCGGCGAGGATGACGTCTCCGAGAAAGGCGTAGCTCGCCGACACTCCTCCGGTGGTGGGATGAGTCAGAACCGAGATGAACGGCAGGTTCTTCTCGGAGAGCTGTGCGAGCCAGGCGCTGGTCTTCGCCATCTGCATCAGAGAGAGGATGCCCTCCTGCATCCGGGCCCCGCCCGATTTGGAGATGATGACGAGCGGGACACCGAGCTCGAGGGCCCTCCTGATGCTCCGGGCCACCTTCTCGCCGACGACCGACCCCATGCTGCCGCCCATGAAGCCGAAATCCATGACGGCCAGGCTCACGGTCCTCCCCTCGATACCGCCGAGACCCGTGACGACCGCTTCCCTGAGCCCCGTCTTCTCAGCGCTCTCCTTCAGCCGGTCACGGTACTTCTTCGAATCCTTGAACTCGAGCGGATCGGTGGGGGTGATGCCCGTGTCCTTCTCTTCGAATGTTCCCTCGTCGACGAGGATGTTGATGTAGTTGTGGGCGGAGATCGGGAAGTGGTAGCTGCACTTGGCGCAGACCCAGAAGTTCCGGGCGAGCTCCTGCCGGTAGATGATCTCCCCGCACGACTTGCACTTGAGCCAGAGGCCGTCGGGGGTTTCCTTCCGGGGCTGCCCCTTCAGCTTTTTCTTCTCTTTTCGAAACCACGCCATGGCGTTCACCCCGTCCGCACGCGAATCGAAATCGTATGAACAACCCGGGCGGTCGGACCGACGGAACGACGAACCCGAGGGATTCGAAGATCCTCATGTATCATACTTTTCGATCATTTGCCTGTCAATGCTTGTCAGAGAGGAGAGGCGCCGCCGCCGCGAGGAGACGCCGCAGGGAGTCCGCCGAGGACTCGGCCGTTTTCACCACGTCGTGATGCGTCGTGCTCCGGCCTCCTCCCAGGCGGTACGTGTTGGTGACGAGGGCGATGCAGGCGACCCGCAGCCCCAGGTGCCGGGCTGCGATCACCTCCGGCACGGTCGACATCGTGACGACGTCGACGCCGGCCCGGCGGAGCAGCCCTATTTCAGCCGCTGTCTCGTAGGACGGACCCCGGAGGACGCCGAGAACACCCGGCCGCACGGCGATGCCTTCGGCGCGGGCGGCCGATTCCAGGACCGCCGTGAATCCGGGATCGTAGGAGTCGATCATGTCGACGAACCTTCCGAAACCACGGACCCGGAGCTCCCGCAGCGGGCCGGTGCGTGAGAGATCCACGTGGTCGCGAACGAGTACGATGTCTCCCGTCTCGAGTGCTGGAGAGACGCCGCCGGCCGCGCAGGTGAAGACAGCTTTCCGGACGCCCATGGCACGAAGGAGGAAAGCCGGGAAAACCAGATCCCGCGCGGAGACGCCCTCGAAGGAATGACTTCTTCCCTCGAACGCCACGATGCCAACCCCGTCGACCGTTCCGGCGTGCACAAGCCCGGCATGTGCCGGTATGCCGGGCTCTCTCATCCCGGGAACGTCACCGTAGGGAACCACGACGGCGTCCTCCAGGACGGCGGCGACTCCTCCGAGGCCCGAACCGAGGACCACCCCCAGCTCCGCGGACCCCGCCCCCCGTTTCCTGAGAAGGGCCGCGGCCGATTCCGACTCACGGGCGAGTTTGCCGGGAGGCAGGTGCCTGTTCAGCACCCGGTCAGTCTGCCGCCTCAATGTCGAGCCGGTAGACGAGGGCATCCTCACGAGGGATGTGGTAATAATTTTTCTGAGCCATGACGAAAACGAAGCCATGTTTTTCGTAGAGTTTGAGCGCGGCATGGTTCGACTTCCGGACCTGCAGGAACAGGGAGGAGACACCCATCTTCCGGCAGTGCTCGACGACGTGCCGGAGCATCGCGTCGCCGAAACCCCTCCCGCGGAAGTCCTGATCGACCGCGATGTTCCACAGTTCGGCGTAGTCGTCCAGCGCGCCGAACACCGCGTAGGCGATAATGCGTCCCTCGAGCACGCCGACGAAACAGTACGAAAAGGCGTCCTCGACGACGCTCCGGAAACTCTGTGCGGACCAGGGAACCGAGAAGTTCCTCCTCTCCAGGTCGGTGACGGCGGGTATGTCATCGGCCTGCATGGGAAGGATTTCGAATGTGCCCGCTACTACTTCTTTCTGCTCCGCCATGCCGCAACAGCCTCCGGAGGTCTGATGTAGAGCGGCTCGAACAGCGCCGGATCCTCGACGAGATAGCGGTCTCCGCCGGTGTGAGCGAGGGTTCCCATCACGCCGGCGCGGGGTACCCCATACACCGGCGGGGCGATGCAGGCTTTTCCCGGGAAGCGCTCTTCGATCAGCTTCCTGAACGTGTGACTGCCCTCGCCGGCGAAGACGGGAGGCTCCTCGAGCCCCTCGAGAAATATACGAGGATCGGACGACTGAGGTTGCTTCCGGACGACCAGCCCGGAGCCTTCCCAGCTGTACACTGCGGCGTAGACTTCCCCTTTCCGCGCATCCAGAAACGGGCAGACCGGGCGGTGCGACCAGGGAAGACCGGCCGCAATGGTGGTGAGCACGCTCACAGCATAGAGCTTTCGGTCCGACCCGAACAGAAATCCCTTCGCGAATCCCGCGCCGACGCGGAGCCCGGTGAAAGAACCGGGACCCGCCGAGACGGCGACGGCGTTCACACCATCCGCATCGATGCCGGCGCCGGTGAGGAGCCCTTCTATGCGGGCCGCCAGGGTTCCCGCGTGATCCTTCCGGATCGATACCCCGAGCTCCGCGAGCACGTTCTCACCCCGGAGCAGGGCGATGGAGCTCCACCGTGTCGACGTTTCGATGGCGAGAAGCACCTGATCGCTGTTCATTCCATCCTCTCCTCGAGTGCTTCGAGAAGCGAGACGGCGTCATCCCCCCGGGCACTGATCCGGAACGCGCGCTCCTCGCGGCCGGTGGAAGCGATGCGGACGTCGAGAGCGGGGGACGGTATGCGCCCTTCCGCTTTCTCAGCCCACTCGACGATCGTCACCCCTTCTCCCCCCGCGTATTCGTCGAAACCGGTGCTCTCGAGCTCCCCGGGGGAGTCGATGCGGTAGAGGTCGACGTGGTACACCGGGAGCCTTCCCTCGTATTCGTTGACGATGATGAAGCTGGGGCTCGTGACCGGGCCACGGACCCCGAGCCCCCCGCAGATTCCCCGGGCCAGCACCGTCTTGCCGCTCCCGAGCTCACCGGTGAGGGCGATTACCATCCGGCCGGTGATGAGGCTTCCCATCCGTGCTCCCAGCCGCATCGTTTCCCCGGGCCCCTCCGTGGTCACCTCGAGCTCCATCATGAGCCGTCACCACCCCTCCCGCCGGGCTCTCTCTTCTCCACGGCCGATCGTGCCCGTTTCGGCCGCCCCCTCCCCCGCCTGTCCTGGTCGAGATCGGCCCTGACCTCCAGGTACCTGTCCCTGAGCAGCGCCGCCTGTTCGAACTCGAGGTTCTTCGCCGCCTCTTCCATGCTCGACTTGAGGAATTTCAGCAGCTCTTCGCGTTCCATGTCGGAGGGAAGATCAACGGGAATCCCCGCGGGGCGGTCCTCCTCGAACCGCTTCGAATCGGCCACCGACGTCGTCCTGAGCACCTGCTCCCTCGACTTCGTGATGGTGACCGGGGTAATGCAGTGCTTCTCGTTGTATGCGAGCTGGATCGTCCGCCGGCGCTCTGTTTCCGCGATCGCTCTCTTCATGGACCCGGTGATCCTGTCGGCGTACATGATGACCGTGCCGTTCACGTTCCTGGCCGTCCGCCCCATGGTCTGGATGAGGGAGGTGTCGGACCGCAGGAATCCCTCCTTGTCGGCATCGAGGATCGCGACCAGCGACACCTCCGGCAGGTCCAGCCCCTCGCGCAGGAGGTTGATGCCGACCAGGACGTCGAACTCGCCGAGCCGCAGGTCGCGGAGAATCTCCATCCGCTCGATGGCGTCGACTTCCGAGTGCATGTACCGCACCTTGATCCCGATGTCGAGCAGGTACTCGGTGAGGTCCTCGGCCATTCTCTTCGTCAGCGTGGTTACGAGGACACGTTCCTTCCTCACCGCCCTTCCCCTGATCGACTCGATGAGGTCGTCGATCTGGCCCTCCACCGGCCTGACCTCGATCCGGGGATCGACCAGACCCGTCGGCCGGATGATCTGCTCGACCACCCCTCCTCCGGACATCCGCAGCTCGTAGTCACCGGGCGTGGCGGACACGAATATCACCCGGCCTGTGAGCGACTCGAATTCTTCGAACACCAGCGGCCGGTTGTCCAGGGCGCTGGGGAGCCTGAATCCGTGCTCGACGAGGGTCTTCTTCCTGGAGTGGTCTCCCTCGTACATCCCCCGGATCTGCGGTACGGTGACGTGCGATTCGTCGATGATCGTCAGGAAATCATCCGGAAAGTAGTCGATGAGGCAGGCCGGCCGCTCCCCGGCCTCCCTCCCCGAGAGGTAGCGGGAGTAGTTCTCGATACCGGTGCAGTAGCCCATCTCCTCCATCATCTCCAGGTCGTAGTTCGTCCTGCTCTCGAGCCGCTGGGCCTCGACGAGCCTCCCCTGTCCGCGAAGCTCCCGGAGCCGTTCGGCGAGCTCCTTCCTGATCCGGCTCATCGCTTCCCGGAGACGCGGATAGGATGTGACGAAGTGCTTCGCCGGGTAGATGCCGCAGGTTTCCAGCTCCCGCAGCTTTTTCCCCGTGAGCGGCTCGAAGCGGGAGATCCGGTCGATTTCTTCCCCGAAGAACTCGATCCGGATGGCCGTCTCGTCGTAGCTTGGAAAGAGCTCCACCACATCGCCCCGCACCCTGAACCTGCCCCGCTCGAACGCCAGGTCGTTCCGGTCGTACTGCATGTCCACCAGGCGCCGGATGACGGCATCGCGTTCGGCCTCTTCTCCCTTCCCGAGGAAGAGCAGCATGTCCCGGTACTCCTTCGGGGAGCCCAGCCCGTAGATAGCGGAGACACTGGCGACGACGATGACGTCCTCTCTTTCCAGGAGGGACGAGGTCGCCCTGAGCCTCAGTCGGTCGATGTCCTCGTTGATCGAGGCGTCTTTCTCGATGTAGGTGTCCGTGGTGGGGATGTAGGCCTCGGGCTGATAGTAGTCGTAGTACGAGACGAAATACTCGACGGCGTTGTTCGGGAAGAACTGCCTGAGCTCGCCGTACAGCTGGGCGGCGAGCGTCTTGTTGTGAGACATGACCAGCGTGGGCCTGCCGAAGCGGGCGATCACGTGGGCGATGGTGTACGTCTTCCCCGACCCGGTGACACCGAGGAGCGTCTGGCAGCGGGCGGAGCCGCGGAGCCCTGCGGTGAGCCTCTCGATGGCTTCCGGCTGATCCCCCTTCGGCTCGTGAGGACTCTCGAGCTCGAACGGACTCATGATGTGTTCTCCGCTGCCCGGCACGATCATCGCTTCTTCCCCCATCCGTGCCCGGTGCGTTCGACACCGACGACGCCCTTGACCCTCCGCACCTTCTCCATGACGGATCTGAGCTGTTCCGTGCTCTCGACGTCCACGGCGAATGTGCCGAGCAGCTGGAATCCGCTCGTCTTCACGGAGGCGCTGGCGATGTTGGTGGATGTCTCGGAGATGGCACCGGCGATGTCGGCGACCAGCCCCTTCCGGTCGCTCGCGGACACCAGGAGCTTCGCCGGATAGGTGACATCCTTCTCCCGCCCCCAATCGACGTCGACGAGGCGCTCCCTGTCCAGGGCCTCCCGGTTGATGTTGGGACAGTCCACGCGGTGGATCGAGATACCCTGCCCGCGAGTGATGTATCCCCTGACGTCGTCTCCGGGAATCGGCTGGCAGCACTTGGAGTAACGCACCATCACGTTGTCGATGCCGCCGACCCTGACCGGGGGACGGGACGGTTCCCTGTCAGCGGCCGGAGCCGGACCGGCGGGGACTTTCTGCTTCACGGCCGGCTTCAGGCCGGGGTGGAGCTCTTTCAGGACCATCTGGGGCGAGAGGTCCCCGCGCCCCACGGCAGCGATGAGATTGCGCACGGATTTGAACCGCATCTTCCTTGCGACCTTCTCGAGCGTGCGATCGACCGGTTTCGGAACGCCGAGCCGCTTCGACTCCCGCTCGAGGGCGTCGCGGCCGACGGTCAGGTACTTCTTCACCTCCTCCTCTTTGAGGAACTGCCGTATCTTGCTCCGGGCGCTCGAAGTCCTGACGAGAACGAGCCAGTCCCTCTTCGGCCGAGCACGAGGGCTGGTGAGGATCTCGACCGTGTCACCGCTCCGGAGCTTCCGGGAAAGCGGCGCGATGACGCCGTTCACCCGTGCTCCCGAACACCGCAGGCCGATCTCCGTGTGCACGGAGAACGCGAAGTCGATGGGCGTCGCGCCGGCCGGCAGCTCCTTGAGCTCGCCCCTCGGCGTGAAGACGAATATCTCGCTCTGGAACACGTCGATCTTCAGGAAGTCCATGAAGTCCTTCGGATCCTTCATCTCGCCGATCAGCTCGATGACCTGCCGGAACCAGGAGAGCTTCTCCTCCACCGGATCGTGGCCGACCATGCCCTCCTTGTACTTCCAGTGGGCAGCAATGCCGTACTCTGCGGTACGGTGCATGTCGTGGGTCCTGATCTGAAACTCGAAGAGCTGTCCCTTCGGGCCGAACACCGTCGTGTGCAGCGACCGGTACATGTTCGGCTTGGGGGTGGCGATATAGTCCTTGAAGCGTTCGCCGAGAGGCGTCCAGAGCGAGTGGATGAGCCCGAGCACGTGATAGCACTCCTTCACCGTTCCGACGATGATCCGGAACGCCATCAGGTCGTAGATCTCGTCGAGTGTCCGGTCTTCACGCTTCATCTTCCGGAAGATGCTGTACAGGTGCTTCATCCGGCTCGTGATCTCGGCTCTGATGCGTGCCTTCTGCAGCTCTCCGGAGAGCGGGTCGATGACCAGCTCCATGAGCTCGTTCCCCTGGCTGCTCTTCTCGCCGACGATCCTCCGGAGCTTCGCGTACTCCCGGGGCTCCAGGTACTTGAACGCGAGATCCTCGAGCTCCGCCTTCATGGTGGCGATGCCGAACCGATGGGCCAGCGGAGCGTAGATCTCCCTCGTTTCGAGTGCGATGCGCTCACGCCTCGACGGAGGAAGCGAATCGAGGGTCCTCATGTTGTGGAGACGGTCGGCGAGCTTGATCAGCATGATGCGGATGTCCCGGGATATGGACAGGAGCATCTTCCGGTAATTCTGGACCTGCCGCTTCTCCAGCGAGGAGACGCTGAATCCGGATATCTTGGTCAGTCCGTCGACGATCTGCGCTATCTCGTCGCCGAACGTCTCGCGGACGTCCTCCAGCGTTTTCGACGTGTCCTCCACGACATCGTGGATCAGCGCACTGGCGATGGTGACGGAATCGAGATTGAGCTCCAGCAGGATGTCGACGACGCCCGCGGGATGGGACATGAAGTCGTCACCGGATTCGCGCACCTGACCCGAGTGCGCATCTCCGCTGAACCGGTATGCCCGCTCGATCAGCTCGAAATCCAGCCGTTCGCTCCGGGACCTGATTTTCTCCATCAGTGCTGCCATGAAACGTATACCCTGTTTCGGGGCGGAGTCACATCGCCCCCATCTCCTTGAAACTGACGAAACCGCCGTCACCGATGACGACGTGGTCGAAAACGTCGATGCCGAGAACCTCTCCGGCCTCCTTCATGACCGAGGTGACCCGGTGATCTTCCTTGCTCGGAAAAGGATTGCCGCTCGGGTGGTTGTGCGCCAGCACGACGGCTGCCGACGATTCTACGATCGCCTCCCGGAACACCTCCCGCGGATGGATGACGCTGCTCGTGAGGCTGCCCCGGGAAACGACCACTTCCCTCATCAGCTCATTCTGCCCGTTCAGGAGAAGCACGACGAACACTTCCTGCTTCTGGCTCATGAGCACGGGGAAGAGATGGTTGTACACGTCTTCCGGACAGCTGATTCTGGCTCTCCTGCCCCGCTTTTCCCTCACGAGCCGCTTCCCGAGCTCGAGCGCGGCTTTGAGCCTCGTCGCACGAGCCGTGCCGACTCCGTGTATCCGCGAGAGCTCGGTGACGCTGCGGCCGTCGAGTCCGCGCAGGGAGCCGAACGTCTCCAGGAGATTCCTGGCGACACCGAGCGCACGGCTCGAGTGAGCCGGCCCTCCGATGAGGAGCGCCAGGAGTTCCGACAATGACAAAGCCCCTGGTCCGAGACCCTCTATTCGATCGCCGGGTCCATCTTCCAGAGGCAGCAGACGACCTTTCTCTCTCTCCCGCATCACAGCACCTCCACCGCCGGGGCACACCGCCTCCCGGCCGACACAAAGCCCACCCGGTCGGGGAGAGAGTACAAAAAAATCTACTGATTCTCCGTCGAAAAAGCAAGCCGGGATCGCCCGGCAGCGGCGACGGAGGGCACGGGGATCGGCCGGCGACCGGTGCACAACCACTCCGGTCAATGCCCGTCATGTGAAAGGAGTGCCGGGAAGAAAGACGGATATCGCAGACAGTCGTCGACCGGCAGGGCCGCCTGTCAGTTGATGTAGCCGAGCGCTCTCAGGCGATCCTTGATCTCGTCGTCCGCCTCCGACGAGACGGCCACGGGAACGATCTTCTCCCCCGATTCGTACGTGCCGACGTAACGCACGGGAAAGCGCTCGAGGAAGTCCTCCTCGATCGCCTCGACCAGGACCCGTCCGTCCATGTCGAGGGCGACGGGGAGGCCGAAGAGCGTCAGGATGGTGGGCGTGATGTCGAAGAGTGTCGCGTCGCTCAGATCCTGGTCCTGCCTGACGTGCTTACCGGACATGATGATGATGCCGTTCTCGCGGTGCTTGCCCGAGTAGGCCGGATGGAGAAACCTTCCCGACGGCTCGAGGGAGCTCACACCCTCCTCTTGCCAAGCACCGAAGCCGTGGTCGGAGAGGATCATGTATGTCACGTCGAGCGAGTCTCTCTCGATGTGGGCGCCGACGACCTCGTCCAGATACATGTAGTAGCGGTCGATGATCTCCCCGAAGAGCCTGGCATCCTCTTCCCGGATGTCGTCGAAGAGCGATGGCTCCATGTACTTCCAGAAGAGGTGACAGACGAAATCCGGACCCCAGAAGTACGTTGCGTAGAACGGCACCGTCTGTCGCCGCTGCAGGTAAGTGCTCAACCCCGCCATGTAATTGTCGCGATCGAAATGCCGCCTGAACGAGTCGAAGTTCTGAATGGCGTCGCTCGAGTTCACGATGGAGAGAAATTCTTCCCACTCGAGCCCCTCCCAGCGATTTACGAACAGGGTGACGGGCTTCTCGCCGGTGAAAGCGAAATTCTCCGGGGCACCCTCCAGGAGCCCGGGAGGATGAACCGACCCGGACATCCCCCACTGTACCCTGCTCGAGACGACATACCCGTTCTCGACGGGAGCAACAGGCCAGAGGTTCCACCAGCCGACGACTCCGACGTCGATACCGCTGTTCGAAAGCATCTCCCACACCCGCCGGGACTTTCCCACGGTGCTGGTGGTGGGGATCGTCGTGAACACATCCTCGACGACGGGCAGCCTGAATGGAATGTCGGCCGCGAGAAACGGCATCCGCATGACGGCGAAGTCGAAGATACCGTGTTTTCGTTCGTCCTTGCCGGTCGCCACCGTCTCCCACAGGGCCGGGCTCCGCATCCCCATACTGGCGCTGTTCCTGAACGCCTTGAGCTTCGAAACATGCGACTGAAGATCCCCGCGGGATCCGTGGTCGATGAGATACCCGATGTTCGGAAGCTTCCCCTCCGCCAGCAGCCTGTCCATGATGTCGAACGTGGCACCGTCGAGGCCGATGACGACCAGGCGGGTGTCGGTACGCTCCCGGATGGCGGAAGCCCCGGGGGTTTCGGCCCCGGTCGTTCCCCCTCGCATGCCGGAAACGACATGCACGGCCGCGGTCACCAGAAGGGGAATGAAAAAAACGAAGAGGATGATCCGCAGCCTGGCTCCCCTCGCCGCGTCCCTGAACCATCTCCTGATACCGGTAGCCGTGTCCCGCAGGAGATAGCCGAGACCGACCCCGGCGGCGGAGAAGAGCACGAGGGCCGGCAGCAGCCACAGGCTGCCCAGGTCGAAGGGCCTGGAGCGGAGAATCCAGACGGAGAGGAGAATGACGATCATCACCGGAACCGCGAACAGATAGGTGTAGGTGACTGCTGCCGGTCTGGTCATGCCACCTTTTGTCTCCCTCCTCACGAGCATGGCCCCGGGCAGCCAGAGGAGCAGGCCGAGGAGGAGGAATGCGACGACCGACAGGATGAGGAAGTAGAGCTGGAGAACCACGCTGTCGCGGTGGAGAACGGGCATTCCGATCACGTAAGCGAGCCCGAAGAAGGCAATGAGGGAGCAGGGAACGCTGAATGCGTATGCCGTGAAAAGAGAGCTCTTCAGACAGGATGACAGGGACACCGGCTCGTCTGCTCTCTTCTTCCTCGATTTCTTATGCGTACTTCCTGTAGACATCACATACCCCCGTCGCACAGTTTCGCCAGGTATAGGTTTTCGCTCTCTCGACACCACGATCGATGCACCGCCTGCGGAGCTCACCGTCGGAGAGGAGCGTTTGGATCGCCTGCCGCATGCTCTCCACGTCACCGGGCTCGAAGTACACGGCGGCGTCTCCCAGGACTTCCGGCAGGCTCCCTCCCGTTGAGCTGGCGACCGGCGCTCCGCATGCCATCGCCTCGACCGGCGGGAGCCCGAACCCCTCGTACCAGGAAGGGTACACGAACAGATCGGCACCGCTGTAGAGGGCGGGTAGATCTTCCTCGGGCGTGAAGCCGGCGAACCTCACCCGCTCGGCGAGGGCGAGATCTCTGATCGCCTCCGACACTTCCCCGTATCCCCATCCCCTGAGCCCGGAAAGAACGAGCATGACATCCTCGTCCACACCGGCAAACGCCTTCAGGAGATTGACGAGGTTCTTGCGGGGTTCGACGGTGCCCAGGAAGAGGAGATAAGGCTTTCCTCCAGTGACCCGCTCCCTCACGCCGTGCGGGTCCACGGGTCGATAGCGCGGATCGACACCGGGGTAGACCACTGTGATGTCCTCCCCGTTCATTCCGAGCAGCTCGATCATGTCCGTCTTCGTATTTTCCGAATCCGCGATGAAATGTTCAACCCTCCCGAATCGCTTCATCGACTCGGCCATCTCCCACCTCACCCGTTCGGTGCAGGTCTCGGAGAACTTCAGGGGAACCAGGTCGTGACTGGAACGACGCCGTCCAGGCGGTACGGCCGTTCGAGCTGCGTCGGATAGTGCACGATGTCGACTCCGCTTCTCTCGATGGTCCGCCTCCTGAGCACATCCTTCGTGAACAGGACGACCCGGGACGGGGGACGGAACGGACCGTCCGCTCCTCCTCCGGTTCGGCTCCTCCGGAGGCTCTTCACGAACGGCAGGTCGCGAAGTGAGGGAAACCGGAGGATCTCAAACTCATCGAACGGACCGGCCTCCCTGTACCTGTCCTGGAACAGGATGATCTCCATGCCTTCCATGTTCTCGAGCTCCCTGACGAGGTGATAGCACACCTTGTCGATTCCCGGGAGCCCCTCACCGATGATGAACTTGTCGATGGTGAATCCTACTTTCATGATCCGTCCCCATTCCCCGCTCCACGGATCGGTATTCCCTTCTCCCTCGCGTAGCCTTCGATCACGTCGACCGTTTTCCGCACCCGCTCCTCCCAGGTGTTCCTCCTCGCCACCTCGATCCGCGCTTCCACCCCGGATTCCCGCGCGGCCATTGCCCCCTCGAGCGCCGCAATGAAGTCGTCGGTGTCATCCGCCATGGAAATGAGCTCTCCCAGTTCTTCGAGGGCGGGGATCGTCACCGTCACGACGGGCTTGCCGCAGGCCAAGTATTCGAATGTTTTCTGCGGAAACGCGTGACGGCTCCACTCGCCCTGGATGTAAGGCATGTAGCAGACGTCCATTCCCTTCAGGTAGGCGGGAAGCTCCTCGAGCGCTTTCCTGCCGAGGAAGTGGACGTTCGGAAGATCCCGGATCCGGTCCGGTACCGGTTCGATACAGGGCCCTATCAGAACCTGCTGCCACTCCGGATGCCGGACCGAGAGCTGGTGGATGAGATCCCAGTTCATGCGGAAATTGTCGATGTTGCCCGTGAACCCGATGCGCGGGCGGTCGATCCGCTCGAGATCACCGGGGACGCGAACATCGCCGGAGTGGGACTTCTCGAACAGCTCGATGTCGACGCCGGGCGGGAAGAGGAACGTCCTGGAGTGCAGCCTGCTCTTGGCCTCGTACAGGGACCTGGTGGTCGTGAACACGATGTCGGCGTTTCGAAGAAAATCACGCTCCAGCCTGGCGAGGCCGCGTTTTCTCCGCTCGGGATTCACGAAAGCGGACACCTCGTCGTGGCAGCCGTACACCACGAGCCTGCTGCCCAGGCCGGGTGTCGGCTCCACCAGGTACGGGGCGTACACCCAGAGAATGTGGTCCTCGAAACCGCTCTCGCCGAGGGCCTGCCTCAGCGCCCGTTCGATGCAACGCCTGTTCAGCCGATCGTTCACCTCGAGTATTCCGTACTGGAGGAGAACCGGCGGCGGAGTGTAGAGATAGAGATTTTCTTCGACCCGCCGGACCCCCGACCGCCAGTTGCGCCACTGCTTGTACAGCTTCTGATGGAGCGGCGGATGAATGAGAAGCGTCGCCAGGGAGAACGGGGGATCGACGAAGAAAACCCGGTTCTCCCGTTTCAGGATGTCCATCATCGAGTGCATCAGGAGCGGCACATTGTCGTACATGACCCACGAAAGACAGACGATGTTCTCTCCCTTCATGCCGACTCCTCCTGATACACCCGCTCGACGCGCCGGATCACCTCTTCCATGAGGATGTTCCAGTCGAAGCGCGCAGCGCTCCTGACGCCGTTTTCCGCCATCGCCGCGAGCTTCCGCCGGTCGCGGAACAGCTCGACCACGGCCCGCGCATATTCACGTGCGTCGTACGGTACGACGATTCCGCCGCCCGTTTTCTCGAGGATCATCTCGGTCTCCGTCCCCCGTGTCCCGACGACGGCGAGCCCCCCGGCCATGTACTCGATGACTTTCATCGGAAACGCATAGGTGCGAAGCTCATTGTCGGGAAAAACCGCGAAACCCACGTCCGCCTTCCTCAGGTGGAGAGGAAGCTCGATGTAGGGAACCGAGTCGAGCCTGGTCACCGATTCACCGAGACCCATGTTCTCGATGGCCCTGTCGACCGCTCCGTCCGGATCGTTCCCGATGATGATCATCCGGATTTCGGCGATCTCCTCCCGGATCAGCGGCATGCCCTCGAGCGCCACCGGGATGCCCGAGTAGCGCTCCTCGAGATTCCCGAAATAGATGATTGCGGGCGGGTGCGGTTCCTTGTCGGCGCCCGCGCTGAACGTCCGGTAATTGACGCCGTTGTGGATGACGACCGGATCGATGCCGACCTCCCGCCTCCTTCTCTCCGCCAGCAGGCTCCCGGTCGAGATCACGAGGTCGGCCTTCCTCATGACGTAGTTCTCGACGGCGGCGGTGAGCCGGATCCGGAAAGGCCTCTCCTGAAAAGCCGGTACGTAATCGATGTCTCCGTAGACGATCGTGCCGACGCCCCCGAAGAGCCGGATGATGAGCGCAGCGGTCATCTCCCAGGGCCCCTCGGCGTAGCACAGGGGAAAGCGCTTCCGGATCGAGACGGCGAAGAGGAGGAGCATCGAGGGCACCACCAGGAGCTCCGAGATGAAACCGATCAGCCTGAAGGGCGCGGCGAACGACTGATTGAGAACCGGATTCAAGTCATAGACGCGGATTTGACCTGTTCTGTAGGTTTTCATCGAGGGAACGAGCTTTGTCAGCCGTTCCGACAGGCGCACGGAGACGTTACGATGCTTCGATATGACCACGGCTCCCCCGTACCTGCCGGCCAGAGCTCCGGCGACGTGCTGGCAGCGCTGATTCTTTTCGACCGTGAAGTCGAGAGTTGTCATGACGAGGACCTGCTCGCTCATCGGTTCCTCTCCTCCATCGTCCGCTGGATGTGGGCCACCATCGTCTGGACCATTCCCTCCCAGCTGTTCTCCTCCGCCTCCCTGATGCGCAGGGCTCTCAGGTCGTCATCCGGTTCGGCGAGGAGCCGCCCGGCGGAGGCGATGAACTCGTCCGCCGTGCCGGCAATCTCGACGAGCCGGGGATACAGCTCGACGACATCCGGAATCGGCGCAGAGATGACCGGCTTGCCGGATGCGAAGTACTCGAGGAGCTTCGTGGGGTTGAGGTTCCGGGTATTGTCATTCATGACGAACGGGATCAGGCAGACATCGAACGCCTTGAGATAAGCGGGAAGATCCGTGTACTCTCTCCTGCCGGGCAGGAAGATATTGGGAAGCTCCGTCGAGATGTGAGCCGGACCGATGAGGACGATCGTCCAGTCGGGTTTTCTCGTGGCGACTTCCTCGAGCATCGGAAGGTCGACACGGGAATCGACCAGGCCGAAGTAGCCGAAGATCGGCTTCGGCAGCTCCGCCATGTCCGGCGGAACCTGCACTTCGTCGTCTCTCGCCCGGCTGAAGTGACCGCTCTCCACCCCGCACTGAACGAAATGGGTGTTCGGATTGTACTCCCGTTTCCGCTTCCAGAGCTGCAGCGTGCCGGTGAGGACGAGGTCGCAACGGCCGATGAGTTTCCGCTCGAGGAGCGGTGTGTCGGGAGGGAACCAGTCGAACGCGGAGTACTCGTCCTGGATGTCGTACATCACGAGATCCTCGCCGAGACGGCCGGCGATGTCCCCGTACGTCGGAAAATAGAACCAGAGGATTCTCATCGCACTTCCCATCCCGTTCAGCATCGCGTGCCAGAGGAGGGAGTTTCTGAGCAGGAGCCTGTTGAGACGCCTCAGGAGAGGCACCCGGCTGTCTCCCCACAGGACCAGCGGGCGGTAGTGGAGAAGATTCTCTCCGTATTTGCCGCCTTCGAGATCCATGCTGCTCGTTCCCTCCTTCGCGGCGGTGATCGTCGGAATGGGACAGCAGTAGAGCACCTTCCAGCGTTTCGACAGACGGGCCATCGTGTGATGGTTCCGCTGCCAGAGATAATCCCACGGGACCATTGACACGACGACGAACTCGAGCTCTTGGGAGGAGGGATCTTCGGAGCGGGACGCGGCACGGGTGGAGGTCTTCCGGAGTACGAGAATCCGGAGCGCGTCGAGCAGAGCCCGGAAGGTGAAGAGGAGCGTCGAGAGAGCGATTTCCCCTGTAATTTTCTCTTCTGCCATGGTGTTCACACGCCTGGAACCGGAGCGCTACAAGCCGGTGACATAGGTGGTTTCTTCCCCGTCCCCGGTGATCCTGTCGATGAGCTCGACGCCCTGCATGACGGAATGGTCCATGTTTCCCACCTCGTATTTCCAGCCGCCGAACCTGCCCCGGGAGAAAACATTCTTCGACTCGAAAAAGGTGTGAATCGTTCGCAGAGCCTCGTCGCGGCCGATCGAGGGGACCGGAAGGAGATACGGCACATCGATGAGGTGTGTGGAGACGATGTCGGCCTTCTCGTCCTCCTGGATGATTCCGGCGTTGACGAGGCCGGTGATCGTCTCGTCGACGATCGAATCCTTGTCGACGGGCTTGAACGGTGAGAACGAGGTTTCGCAGAGGAGAGAGTAGTACTCTCCCTCCGGCGTCATGTTCGGGGAGTAGTTCGAGAGATAGGTGACACGGTAGAACGGGCAGTTTCCCTCGGGAAAGTACATCCAGTTCTTGTCACTCGGACAGGTGCGCGCGATACCCACCCCGACGATATAGCCACCCGCCTTCTTC